>SYMT01000519.1 GCA_005805375.1 Actinomycetota bacterium | reverse complement strand
CGGCGAATGAAACGCCGCGCCCGCCCCCCGCCCTGAAAGGGCAGCCCAACCCAGCCCAGGGCAACGCCCTGGGAACTCCGAGAACGGCCGCGATACGGCAGACCGAAATCCCAGCGGCGAATGAAACGCCGCGCCCGCCCCCGCCCTGAAAGGGCAACCCAACCCAGCCCAGGGCAACGCCCTGGGAACTACGGGAACGGCCGCGATACGGCGGAATTGTCCGCCTCGTTCGACTCGGGTACAAACTCGTCCGGATCTACCGTAACCGTGATGCGGCGGCGCGGGAGGTCCTCGGGAGCAACCGCCGCCGATTCAATCACGAGCGTCTGGCTGCCGCCTCGCCGCAGCGACGGGACGTGGGCAAACCCGATGATCCGGTCGGGAGCACCGATGCCGGGCGGCTGGTTCAGGACGACGGAAACAGATGTGAACGGCGAGCTCCCGCGGCCCCGGTTCAGCACCTGCGCGGTGACCGCCAGGAATGTCTCATCACCGGACGGCGTCGTGCGGGTGCGGAGCTCGGCCTTCTGGAGGCGGACCGTCAGATTGGGCGGCTCCACCCGAATTTCTCCGATGGCCGTGTTGTTCCTCAAGCTCGGATCGGTGCCGGAACCCCGTACTGTGGCTGTGATTGGGATCCGAGCCACCTCGGTGGGCCGCAGCGTCAGGGTGAGTGTCACCTTACCGTTGCGCGGCACGTTGGAGAATCGCGCCTCGATCAGAGGGTCTTTCCGCGCAAGTTCGCCTGCTGCCGGGACCGATGCCCCCTGTACCTGCAGTCGCGGATCCAGCGTGGTGGAAATGAGCAGATCCGCCACTGGGTCGGGGCCGGCGTTCTGTGCTTCCAGGACTACCATCCCGCCCTGCGTCAGGTCGGGAGTCGTCCGGATCTGAATGCGATTCATGCGCAGGTCCGAATGCCGGCCGCCGTCCCCTACCCGAATTCCGATCTCCCGCGTGTCGTCTCCCGGGGCAGGATCCCGGAATGGAGCCGTGATCGTCGCCCTCACGGTCTGGTTGGTGTTGGACGTTCCTCCGGCCTGAGCGACCACCCGCAGGAGCCGGTCCAGACCCGCGACCAGATGGACGAACGCGCGGATCCGCCCCCCCTCTACCTGCGGCGCAGTATCGGAACCAACTACCCGAATGACGCTGAACCCGGGGGGAAGCACTACTTCGACTGCGGCGCTCGGAACGTCGTCACCGCCCAGGTGCCGCACTTCCACCTCAATCACCGCTCGCCCGCCCGGCGCCGCCTCCGTCGGACCCGTGAGCGCAGAGATACCCAGGCTGGCCCGGTCCTGACGAAGCACGGCGCCATTGCGATACAC
Source organism: Actinomycetota bacterium (assembly GCA_005805375.1). Taxonomy (GTDB): domain Bacteria; phylum Armatimonadota; class SYMT01; order SYMT01; family SYMT01; genus SYMT01. The sequence goes on along the minus strand of SYMT01000519.1, from coordinate 6,930 downwards.
ACCCGGGATCTCTCCGTCACCCGCAAAGTCGCCGAACTGGTTGAGCGCACGCACTTCCTGCAGTAGCAGCCCGCCGCCGGCAAGCGAGCTCAAGTCGGTGCGCGTGACCCCCTGCAATCGCCCAAAGCTGGAGCGCACACCGCCCACTACCGACCCGCCGACAAAGTCCCCCCCATCGTTCAGTGCCAGCACTGCCGTGCGTCCTGCCGGGTTGGAGCCCGTCGGAAAGGTCAATTGGTGGGTTCCGTCCGGCTGGCGAAGCCACAGAGCGGCGACGGTAGTCTGATCTGCCCGTACCAAAAACCCCGCCACGTCCCCGCTCTGGTTTACGGCCCGCACCACCCCTCCGGGAAAGTCCCCGACAGGGAGACGGCGGGTCACTCCGGAAGCAAGATCGTGCAGGTATGGAATTGGTACATCCACCGGAACAGCCACGCCTCCCACCCAGCGGTCCCGAACGGCAGCAGCATCGCTGAAACCGGCGCCCAGTTCCGCGCCCAAGTCCAGGGCGGTCATCTGCCCGGTTGCAGCCGAGAACCGGAATGCGACGAACATCCCGTCGGGTCGCTGGGCCTGCCCCACCACAATCCCGGCTTCATTGATGTCGTTGGCCGCGCTCTGATCGCCCCCCAGCGTGCCGATGTCGCGCGGCTCGGTTTCGAGTGGAGCCCAGAGTACCGCCCGCCCGAGCGGGCCGGCGAAATTCGCGGGCCGCGACAGTCCGACCACGGTGCCCAGACTGTCCAGGGACCGTGCTGCGGAAGAGGCGTGTCCGGGCAACGGCCGCAACTCGATCGGGAAACTGCCGAAGGGAGGCGGCTCAATCCGGCTGCGAAATGCCCGCGTGATCCCGGGGCCCTGGACCAACGTGCCGCATGCCTCCACGCTGTCATTGAGGTCCTGGTAGGAAGTGAAAGGTGAGCCGGACGCCTCAAGAATTGTTCGGTAGAAGGAGACACCCTGCGCCGGAGCGGGCGCCGACCCCGCGATCACGAACCAGCACGCGACCAGGATGACCCCCACCCACCGACCGCTCCCCCCCACTCGCAAACTCACATCTCTGCGCATCGAACACCCGGTTCCCCCACAACAACCCGCCGCGCCTGCTCCGTCCGACAGGTGACGGTGCTGCAGATTTGCACGGAGGTTCGCCGGTGACAGGAGCGGGACCTCCCGATCTCGATGCCATGACCCGAGGATCACTCCGGCCTCCCGTTCCGGAGGCCGGAGTGATCTCCGGCTGCGGCGCCCGGGAACACCGGCGTCCTGCCGGCCTCGCGTTCTCGTGGCCGGAACGATTCCCGGCTGCGGCACCCGGGAACGCCGGCGTCCCGCCGGCCTTGCGTTCCGCCGGCCGGAACGATTCCCGGACGGATGGCTTCCGTACGCGCCCCTCTGCCGACGAACACGGCCGGCGTGAGTGTGCCCACCCCCGCCCTGGCGCAGCCCCGGTCCCCATTTCGCCTTCACAGACGGAGTGCTCCATCGTGCTGGCCAGCCACGTTCCACTTCGCGGCGCCCGCCTTGAATTGCTGGTGCGTGCGGCGCGTGATCGGCACCTCGCAGCTGCAATTGACCCGGCTGGCGAGGCTCCGGCGGCCGGACTGCGGGGGGCACACCCGTTCGCGGCGATGGTGGCGACGGCCCCGCAGTGACCTGCTGGGTCCGAGTGCCCTGCAGACCCCCCGAGGAGGACGCCCCACCCCGAGGAAAACGCGCCCGGTCCGAAGGTGACGCACCTGGAAGTCCGTCCCCTGAACACATCCACCGGCTGCCCGAGACCCTGCGTCGGCAGCAGTCCGCGTCCGCGTGATACAGTCTCAAAGCCACCCGCAATGCCCGAGCGCGCGACCCCGGAAACGCCGGCGTCCCGCCGGCCCAGGGAGGAGAGAGGAGTGAGAAACGAGTAGTGTCCGCACTCACTCCTCTCTCCTCTCCACTCTTTCCTCCCCCCGGGCAGGGCGGCGCCTCGCGGTGATCGGGACAATCCCTGGCGGTGGACCCGGTTTCTGTCACGTTCGCGGCAGAAACTCAACAGCAGATCGGAATGAGAGGATGGGGACCATGTTTGAAGGCGCGCTGCGATTTCGGGGGAAATTGGAGGCTGGGAACCTGTGTTTCGGCCTGGGAGTGACGTTTGCAGACCCGGCAGTCTCGGAAGTGCTGGCGCCGGAGTTGGATTTCCTCTGGCTCGATCTGGAGCATACCGCCAATGACTTCGAGACGCTGCGGGGTCACCTGACTGCAGCGCGGGCGGCGGGTGGGGCGGCGTGCCTGGTGCGAGTGCCGAGCGGCGACATAGCGTGGACTAAGCGCGCGCTGGACATCGGCGCCGAGGGGATCATTCTCCCCCGGGTGCGCAGCGTCGAGGAGGTCCGGGAGTTTGTCTCCGCCTGCCGGTATCCGCCCGCGGGTACGCGCGGCTTCGGCCCCCATCGCGCCTCGGACTACGGCCGTCTCACCGGCGCGGAATACCTCGAGCTGGCCAACCGTGCCGTCCTCACCATCGCGCAGATCGAAGACGTCGCAGCAGTACAGGCGCTGGACGAGATCCTCGCCGTGCCCGGTCTCGACTCCCTCGTGCTCGGCCCGAACGACCTCGCAGGGTCGATGGGTTTCCCCGGCCAGCCGGAGCATCCGGAGGTGCTGCGGAGCATGGGCGAGGTCTGCGCCCGGGCGAAGGAGGCGGGCCTACCGGTCGGCTCCGGGCTGGGAGCCAGCTGCGAGTTTGCGCTGAAACTGATCGAACTCGGAGTGCAGTGGCTTCAGTGCGGCGGAGACTACACGCACTTGCTTGAAGGGCAGGCCACCTTCTACGCGGGCCTTCGGGCCGCGCAGTTGGGGTAACGGCCCTCCACGATCTCGCTGCGGGCTGAGGAACTGTCCTGGCCTGCAGCGGTCGCCGGTCACTGCGCGAAAGTCTGGCTGCATCGTTCCACGTCCGCTGTGCCGCCCCAGCGCTCGCGGATGTGCCTGGAACCGCGGGCGCACCGCCGGCCTTTTGTGACGCGTGACGCGGAGTGCGGCGATCCGGATGGTGGAGACAGCCTTGGACGGCAGAGGTGGGCGGGATTGTGATACACGAGACAACCGCTGTGGGATCGTAGACTGGATGGTTGCGTCTGCGGCGCCGCTGGCAGGCAGTACCACGACTCGGGGGCACGATGATGGCAAAACAGGAGTGGGAGGAACAGGGCTGTGCGGGTAGTGAGACGCTCGTGACGCCGGTTCCATCCGGGTCCCGGCGGGAGTTTGTGGGTGCGCTGCTGTGTGGCGCGGCGGTGGCGCCACGGATCGGACGCGCTCAGGAGGCCGCCCCGCGTCCACGCCTCACCACTGCCGGTATCCGGAGTGTGGAGCACCGGTACAAGCAGACCCCGCAGGGGGATCTGCTGCTGCACTGCTTTCTTCCGCCCGGCTGGAACGCGGGCGACCGCCGGCCGGTGATCGTCTTCTTCTTTGGGGGCGGGTGGCGGAACGGGACCTTTGCGCAGTTCGTTCCCCAGGCAGAGTACTTCGCCGCCCGGGGCATCGTGGGCATCAGTGCAGACTACCGCATCCTGTCCAGGCACCGGACCACCCCGGATCGTTGTGTGGAGGATGCCCGGAGCGCTCTGCGCTGGGTGCGCGCTCACGCGACCGACCTGGGGGTGGACTCGGAACGCCTCATCGCGAGCGGCGGGTCGGCGGGGGCGCACCTGGCGGCGGCATGTGCGTTTCTGCCCGGCTTCGACGATCCGGCGGATACACGCTCGATTTCGTGCCGTCCGAACGCCCTTGTGCTCTACAACCCGGCGCTGGATCTCATCGGACGCGGTATTCTGGACGGCGCGGGGAAGGACATCAGCCGCGAATTCTCGCCGACCCACTTCGTGGAGAAAGGGGCCCCGCCGACGCTCCTGTTTTTCGGAACGGCGGATCCGCTGGCGGAGCAGGGCCGTGCGTTCGCGGCGAAATCACGCGCTCTCGGCAACCGGGCCGAATTGGAGTTGGCCGCGAACATGTCCCACGGGTACTTCAATCGCCCGCCCTGGTTGCAGGCGACCACCCGGCGCGCCGATGAGTTCCTCGCGTCCCTGGGGTATCTCCAGGGCAAACCCACAGTAGTGGCGCCGGACGGCGCCTGAAACCCCATCACGGCCTGGGACGGTCCCCGGTGCCGAGCAGATGGTCTACGCCGGTGAGGTAACCGATGGATCGCTCCTCGGCCGACCCCAGAGAAGCGATGTGAGACCGGGCGGCGGCCGGATCGCGCCCGAGGAGATGAACGCCGGCGGAGATGAGCGCCTCTGTCCGGTCGCCCTCGTGGACGATGCGATCCAGAGATTCCAGCACGAGTTCCGGGGCGATGGGGGCGGCGAGACGGGCGAAGTCGGCCATCGCGGTGCAGTCCACGCGTCGCTCGAAGAACTCCCGGGCCACGCGGAGCCGTTCCGTGCTGCCGTCCGGGTCGAATTGCTGCAGCGCCATGGCCGCCTGAGCAAGGCCGTCGGTGTCGCCCGTTTCGCGGGCGGCGGCAAACCACTCCCGAAGCAGGGTCTCGGCAGCACCGCCATCCAGTTGCACCATGCAGCGAGCGACATCCGGCAGGCCGAACAGGCCGGGGATGCGCAGATCATCGTCCCGCACGCGCTGTTGGATGCGATCCAGCAGCGGCCGGACTCCGCCGATGTCCAGAAACTCCGAGCGCTCCGCCTGGAAGACGAGTTCCAGGAAGTGGGCCAGTTCCCAGGTAGCCTCCAGTTCTCCGGCCTCCCGCACCGCGCGGGCAAAGACGGCAGCGGCTTCCTGCGGGAAGGGATTGGCCATCTCGTTGGCGATCACCACCCAGGTAGTGGCGCGCTTTACGGCCTCGGGTTCCTCTGCCGCCGCCTCTACGCTGTGCCGGAAGAGGGCTTCGCTTGCCTCACGATCGAACACGGCGAGCAGGCCGGCAATTCCGGTCCACTGGAGCGCGCGCAATTGGGCCGGACTTCCGGCGGCATCCTCGCGCGCGGCGTCGAGAAGGACACGCGCCGCCGTCGTGGACACGGGCGCCACCTCCTGGGCGATCCGCGCGAGAACCTGCGGATCGCGGGGCTGCTCGGCCCCCGCCAGCGCGGAACCTGGTTCCAGGGCTTCCTGAGCGAGTGCCAGAGCCCGTGCTTCCCGCTGCTCGGTGTCGTCGAGGCGGGCGAGCAGGCGGGCCTGGTGCGCGAGCCGTTCCGCCGGTTCCTCCACTTCGGCGGCGAGTTGGAGCGCATACTCCGGATCGGCGTCTGCGAACGCGCCCGCGACAAAACCCAGGATGGCGTCCCGGGCGTTCAGATCCCGCGCCAGCGCCGCGGCCTCTTCCAGGCACGCCCGGCCCCGCGGATCGTCGAGCACCATCAGGGTCTCTCCCACCAGAGCGCACCCCAGGGCCCGGGACTGGCCGGCCGAGGGAGGCGGAGGGTGGGGGCCCGGGATGGCGGCCACCTCGTCGGCGGGTGAAGGGAGGTTCTGCGCTTCGGGGAGGAGTTGGCCCGCAATGGCGCGCGCCCCTTCCCGGTCGTGCTGCGCGAGGGTGAGTGCAGTCTCGGAGAGCAGGTTCAGGACCTGCACGCGGGCGGAGGCCGGGAACCCATCCGTACAGCGGAGAAGCGCGGCGATTTCGGCCTCCGGAACAGAGAGCCCGAGGCGAACCCGATCCCGGATCACGTCTTGCAGCAGCTCAGCCCGGTCGGCGGCCTCGGGAAGGGCGACCGCTGCCTGAGCGGCGCGCGCCGGCTCCAGTGCGGAGATCCGGTGCTGCCATGCTGCCAGGTGCTGCCCTCGCAGCAGCTCATCCCCAATCGCCTGTGCCTCGGCCAGACCAGCTTCCAGCCATTCCCGCGCGCGCTCTGCTTCCTGCATCCGTATTTTCCTTCCTGCGCTCTAACCGATGAAACTGACCAGATCCGATCCGGACTCGGCGCAGAGCGCCGCCATGTCCCGCATCCCCCGGAGCGCGCGGGACGGCTTTCGAGCGGGCCGGGCGCCCGAGGCGGGCTTACCGCCGTCCAGCGCCTGCACGAGAGACGCCGCCTCCGCTGTCGTAAGGTAGCCGGTGTAGGCGAGGACATCCTCGACCTTACCGTCCTCCCAGATGAGCCCGTCGCCACCCAATTGCCGTCCCCGCAAAAGCCACGTCAACGCGGGGCGGGCTGCGGGAGGCGCCTCGTCGAGCAGCGGGAGCAACTCGGACAGCGGCAGGTCCTCACTCAGGTGCTCCTGATCCACATACTCGTCGAAGAGATCCATGAGGAGCTGGGTGAGGTAGTAGCGTTCGTCCGGACCCAGGCCGTCGTAGAGCTTCCCCTCGTGGATGACCCGGTGGAGCAGCTTTTGCAGCACCTCCAGTTCTTCCGGCTCCCAGTCGGAGTCTTCATCGGCCTGCACGAGGGCCCAGGCTTCGCGCTCCCGTTCGGAGTCGGCACACCCGATCCAGTCGAGCAAGTCGGTCAGATCCACGGAGTAGAACACTATGTGCACGTCCGCGGGCACTGACGGAGCCCGGGGCCGCGGCTGGGGACGCGGCGACGTGGAACGCTGACGCATCGTTACTCCTTTGCTCCCTCGGTCGCTTCGAGGCGCGCCGCCCAGAGGTCAAGCACCTGGGAAGCCTTCAGGTCGTGGAGCCCCAGATAATAGCGCACTACTTCCAGCATATCTTCCAACCGCAGCGCGCCGATCAGCTCGCTCCCGGAGACGGGCACTCCGTAGCGGGTGGCCTCCATCCGCACCGTTTCGAACACGCGGTACAGAGGCATCCGGTCGGGCCGGGTGATGTTTACCGAAACTTGCGTCTGGTCGCGGGCGTCGAGCCAGAGGCCGAGCGCCTTGACGCCGACCAGCCCCCCTTCCGTCTCGCGCAGCCGTCGGGCGATGGCGCGGGCCACCTCCAGATCGCGGGTGTTCAGTTGGACATGG
>SYMT01000518.1 GCA_005805375.1 Actinomycetota bacterium | reverse complement strand
GGTGTGTGTCATGTGGGTCCACTCGCTGACGTGGGTGGCTCGGGTACGTGGGGCGGTGGGGTGTTGTGTGGGTCCAGTTGCTGGCGTGGGTGGCTCGGGTACGTGGAGTGGGGAGTGTACTGTGGGTCCACTTGCTAACGCGCGCGGCTCGGGTACGTTGGGGGAGGGCGTGAGGTGGTGGTGGGGTGTTGGGTGGGGAGCCGCGCAGGATTGGTCTTCCCATCGGGTGGGGACCACCCACGGGATGGTCACGAACCACTTCCCCAGTGCCGGGAGGCGCTGGATCTCCGCTCCCAGGGCGGCCATCTCGTGTTCAAGTGGGCGCACGCCGGTCTCGTAGGCCGCGCGGACCAGCGCCACGACCAGCGCTTGACCCGTACACTCCATCGTCCCCGCAAACTGGATGACGGCGCCGACGCTGTCCAGGACGCTGCCGTTCCGATGGCCCTCCAGTACCCCCCAGCACCCCAGCACCGCTCAACACGGCGATTCGGCCTGCGCGGGAAAACGCCAGGCAGCAGGTGCTCACGCTGCCAGCCAGGATCCCAGCACTGTAGACCACTGGGAGACGGGGCACAGTTCGCGTAGCATACGGAATGCGTGACGTCGAACCGGTGCGGTGGCGTTCTCCGATCTCCACTCCCCCGCCGGGAGGATACACTAAAAGTCGAGCGGCACATGGCCACGGCTCCGGTTCCCGTGTGACACCGGGCTCTGTGGCCCCCAACGTACTCTTACTCTCCGCATTCGCGCTTCCACAAACCCACAGAGATTCGCATGCCTGCCCCCGATTTCCGCCTCTCCGGTTCCGTCAGCGTTGCCCTCGCCGATCCGCACGCAGGAGGCTACCTGGCCGTGGATGCCGCGTTCCGCAAGGAACACCAGCCCAACCTGGACTGGCTGCTCGATCGCCTCTCGAAGTCCACCGCGGGAGTGCGCGGTTTTCTCACCGAGCGCACCGGACTGAACAGCATCACACTGGCCGATGCGGATCAGACCAGCCAGCTCAGTCCCACCGTGGTCGCCGTCATCGCGCAGGCCTACGCGGACTATCTGTGGGAACGCGCCCGGGAGCGGGCCGTCGAGGAAGGGCGAGATCCGGAGGGGGCTCGGCCCGGCGCGTTCGTGGGCTACGACCCACGGTTCCTCAGTCCCGAGTTTGGGGAACTGTTCACGCGCATCTTCGCGGGCAACGGCGTGCGGGTGGTGCGTGACCACCGGCAGGAGCCGACACCGACCCCCGTTTCTTCGTTCATGTCCATCTTGCTTGGACTGGACTCAGGGATCCAGATCACCGCCAGCCACAACCCGGCGAACCAGAACGGCATCAAGTCGAGCACCTCCTATGGAGGAGTGGACACGGATGACATCTCCGACCGCATTGCCGGGAAGATTGAAGCCCTCCTCGGCGGGTCTGGGCAGATCCGCATTGCCCCGCGTGACACGGACGGTGTGGAGATCGTGGACGCGAAGGGGCTCTACGCCGCACGGTATCTGGCTGCTACCTTCCGCGCCGAGGACCTGGCCCCGCTGCGTGAGGCCGTCGCCGCCGGCACGCAGTTTCTGTTCGACGGGCTCCACGGGGTGGGGGGGCTCGCAATGCGCCGCTACCTGGACCACCTGCTGCCCGGCGTGGACTGGTCCGCGGCGGTACCGCTGCTGAACGACCTCCCGGATCCGGCCATTGGCGGCATCGCCACGCCCGACCCCTCCAATCCGAAGACACTGGAGGTCTCCGGGGCCATTGACTACCTGGCCGCCCATCCGGAAGTGCGCGTGTCGGTCACGGCCGATATGGACGCGGACCGGATCGGGACGGCGGTGCTCGTGGCGGCCGACGCTGTGCCTGAGGCGCGCCGGTTCGGGCTGTACGTCAGTGAGTTCCCGGCCGGAGAGGGGCGGGACCCGGTCTCCGCGGTGCGGTTCACGCCGAACCAGATCTTCACCCTGATCGCCTACGATCGCCTCCTTTCGGTCTCCGGTCGCGACCCCGCGGAGTTGCTGGAGGCGCAGCGGGCGGGGCGCTTCGACGGGAGCGGCATCCATCTCCTCACGTCCATCGCCAGCAGTGTTCTGGCCGAGCTGCTTGCCCGCACGTACGGCCTGCAATTTCACCTGACCGCGGTGGGGTTCAAGAACCTCGGGAAGCTGGCGCGAGAGATTGACGCGCGCGGGACCGGTGAGGTGATCCTTTCGCTGCTGGAAGAAAGCGGCGGCGCGCAGATCGGTCCCTTCCGTCCGTGGAACGACGCGGGCGACACGATCCACCGCGACAAGGATACCTGCGCCCTGGCGCTTGCCCTCTTCAACCTGGCGGCCCGCCTCGCCCGCGACGGGCGAACGATTCTGGACTTCTACGTCGAGATGGCCCGCCAATTCGGCTGCCTGGTCTATTTCGAGCGCCTCGACTGCTACCTGCCGGATCGCGCCACCGCCGAGAGCCCCGCCCGCGCTGCCGAGGCCAACGCCGTGAAGGCGGAGGTCCTCGGGCGCCTGATGTCCCTGAGCGAGCCCGCCGGTCACCCGACCCTCGTGCACCTGTTCGGCCTGGATCCCGCGACGGCGAGACGCCTGCCCGACGGGGAACTGCCGGAGATTTCACTGCTCGTGAAAGAGGAAGGCGTCTGGCGCACCGTCCACCCGGTGGCCACGCGCTATGAAAGCGCGGACGGCGAGCGCCTCGAGTTCTACCGCGCCGGCCCGGCCCCCCACGACGGAATGCGGATCAATGTCTACGACCCCTCCGGGCGCATCCGCGAGTGGACTCTCGTGCGCGCCAGCGGTACCGAGGCCGTTCTGCGCGTCTACATGGAGATCGTCGAGCCCTTCGGCGACGATGCCCCTCGCGCGCAGGAGCCTCTCCGGCTCTTCACCCGCTTTGCCCCACTCCTCCGCCATCTCGGCCTGGACACCTACCGCGAACGGGAGAACGCCCCGGACTACGTGACGGGCTACCAGAACACCGTGGCGCAGAAGTACGGTGCCTGAAGCGAGCCGTTCAGGCCCCTCGGCGCCCGACCTGCCCTCCCCGGGGTGTGAACTGGGTCGTGCCTGGCCCACTCGCCGGCACGACCTACGGGGAGCACGACAACCACCGTGATCACGCGTTTCCGTACGGGACCTGGGTCACATCATCGGCAGTGCGATCCTGGGTGCGCCGTGTGTCGCCTACTGGATCGCAGATGCCCATGAGTTCCGGCTGGGAATTACGACCCCGGCCGGGTCCGTAATTGATACGAGCCCTGGAAAGCTGAACGGATGTCTGGAGCACGATTCCACAGGAATCTGCGTCTCAGGGCTCCTCGACCTGGAGGACGTGATGCGGCATGAAATCCCCATCGGCCCGGTATGCCCCCAATCCGTCGAAGATCCGTCCCGGGGCTCCCGATCGTCCGCACCCTGGCGCCGGGTCGCTCTCAACCTGTGTGTTGCCACTATTACAACTACAACCGGGGCTGCTGCGCAGCCGGAGAAGCGGGTCACCGCCCGGGTTGCTGGGCAAACACTGGCGGAAGCACTTCCCGTGGTGGGGCGGTCCGCCGGCGTAGAATTGCGCGCCGGCCCGAACGCTGCGGGGATTCGCTGGTTTCTCTTCGTGCGGGAGGAACCGTTGCCCGTCGTCCGCCGACAACTTCAGGAGTTCCTTCCCACCCCACCGGGGAAGGCCCTCTGGTATGGGCAGGGGCCGGTGCAGATTCTGGATGAGGATCTCGCGAGCCGCAACGCTCGGATGAACGCGGCGGCACGGAGGCGTGCGTTTGCGTACAACCACCGCAGGCGGGGTGTGGCGCGCACTCTGGAGCAGGCGAAGCAGGGCGCCCGGGATCCCCGGCAACGTTCCGCACGGGCGATCCTGTACGCCAACATCTTTTCGGGCTTCCCCGCGCGGATCCGGAGTTGGCGTTTGCCGCCCGCCCGGTCAGCGTCCCGTACTACGCCCTGACGCCCCAGAGCCAGGATCTGGTACGGCAGCGCGTGAAAGGCGAGTCGGCGGGAGTGATCGGCCGTCCGGAGTTCTCGTTCCACGGAGCCACGGATTACCCCCAGGTAGTAGTCGAGGTCTGGTCTGCCGGCACGCCGGCGACGCCGGGGCTCTGCGTGTGGCTCCGGGGTGGCCGGTCGGGCAACGGCCCCATGTTCCCGGACATTGTGAATGCCCCCACCTGGATGAAGGGGATGGGGTGGGATCACGGATACGATCCGTACATGAAGCGGGCTCGCAGGCCGGAACGGGCAAGCAAATCCCCCCATCTGCAGCAGCGGATTACCCTGGAAGGGGGACGACATTGGATCATCGAGAAAGTGCTCGAGGAACTCTTTGCAGCAACCGGCCTGCCCGTTCTGGGAGACTATGATCCACTACGGGCTCAGGCGCAGGGTTCCGGACAGCAGACTTTACTGAAGGGGAAGATCACGAACGTGCCGATCTGGAAGGCGCTGGATGTGATCGCCGAGCAATTCGACCTGGATTGGGATATTCGGGATCGCTGGATCCTGATCCGCAGCCCGCGCACGGTGCTCGGATGGTCTGGGGAGTTGGACCTCTCCCCGCCACAGAGTCCCGCTGCGAGTCCCGCTCCGGCGCGGCGGTAGCAGTCGGGACGGGTACGGCTGACGAGAACGGTGTGCCTGGCCCGCTCGCCAGCACGACTTACCGCGAGTACTACAATCACTGTCATCACACATTTCCCCACGGGACCTGGATTCACAACATCGGCACTGCAACGTTGGGTGCACCATACATCGACTACTGGAGTGCGAATGTCTATAAATTCTGGCTGGGAATCCAAAACCAGGCAGAGGCCGTAGTTGACACGAGCCATGTGGCGCTGAACTGACGCCCGGAGCGCGATTCTCCAGGAATCTGTGTTTCGCTCTCCCCTATTCGGAGCAGTTGATGCGACATAGACACCCCAACAGCCTGATATGCCCCCCGTCCGTCGAAGGCTCGTGCCGGAGCTTCCGATCGGGCGCATTCCGTAGCCGGGTCGTTCTCAGTCTGTGCGTAGCCGCCATCACGACCACGGTTGCTGCGCAGCCGGAGAGGCGGGTCACCGCCCGGGTTGCCGGGCAGACGCTGGCTGAGGCGCTCATCGGGTTGGGGCGGTCTGCAGGCACGGAGCTACGCTCCGGACCAAACGCCGCTGGGACCCGTTGGTTCCTCTTCCTCCGGGATGAGCCGTTGGCCGCCGTGCGCCGGCAACTGGAGCAGTTCATCCCGGTCCCTCCTGGAACGGCTTCGTGGTACGCGCAGGGATCGGTGCAGATTCTGGATGAGGATCTTGCGAGCCGCAACGCTCGGCTGAACGCCGCCGTCCGGCGGCGCAAGTTCGCAGTTGAGCACCGACGCCGAGGGGCGGAGGACGCGGCCACCAGGGCCCGGTCGGTGGTGGGGAGCGTCGACCCTCGCCGCACACCTACGTGGATGCCCTTCGCGCTCGTCCTGGCGGGCCTACCCCCGGCGGCACGCGAAGCCGCCTATGCCGGGCAAACCGTGAATGTCCCATTTGGGTACCTATCGGCGGCGGGTCAGCAGACAGTGCAGCGCAAGGTGGCCGGCTTTCGCGCAGGAGTTACCGGATACCCGGACGCGTCCTTCGACGGCGAGAAGCAGTTTCGGGAAGTGGTGGTGGAAGTGCGACCGGCCGGCACGCCGACTCGTCCTGGACTGCGCGTGTGGCTGCGAGGCGGTCGCTCGCAGAACGGCCCGATGTTCCCGGATGTGGTGAACGCACCCAACTGGACGGGAAGAGACGGGCAGGGCGGGGATGCCCTTTACGACTCCTACTGGAAACGCCCGCGCCGACCGGAGCGCGCCATCAAGTCCCCGCACTTGCAGAAGCGTATCAGCCTGGAGGGGCGGCGCGGCTGGACCATTGAAACGATGCTTGAGGAGCTGTCTCGAGCATCGGGGCTGCCTGTGCTTGGCGAGTATGATCCGTGCCGTTTGCCGGGTGACGCCGGATTGTGCACATTGGACCAGGATAGAACCATCGTGCTGCGCGTCTGGCAGATGCTCGACCTGATCGCCGAGCAATTCGACCTGGATTGGGACATCCGGGATCGCTGGATCCTGATCCGCAGCCCGCGTACTGTGCTCGGATGGTCTGGGGAGTTGGACCTCTCCCCGCCACAGCGCCCCGCTGCGAACGCCGCTCCGGCGCGCCCGTAGCAGCCAGAACGGGTAGGGCCGATCGGAAGTGATCCGCCCGTCCCGCCCCAGCCTCGCCGGTGAGGCCGGCGGGACGCCGGCGTTCCCAGGTGTGGTTGCACGGGATCCGATCGCGCTGGGTGGAGTCACAGATCGCGAGATTGGCTGTGGGGCGGCCGAACCGGTCTCAGCGGGCCGAACATCCCGAACCGTCGCCCCGCAATCCCGGGGCGACGGTTCCTGGCGAACGAGTCGTGCGATCCACTACCGGGAGGAGCCGAGGTCATCATGTGGAAGTTGTCGCCCACCTCGGCGTCCGTCTTCCACCGGCACCGGTCTACACCAGGTGAGAGCCGTTCGGCACCGGTCGCTCCGGTTGTGGAAGCACCACGGCTCCTTTTGCATCGTAGAAGCCGGTGACCAGCACTGCGGACTGGAACGGGCCGATCTGCTTCACGGGGAAGTTGACCACTGCCACCACCCGGCGCCCCACGAGATCCTCCGGGGTGGACGGGACCGGATGCGCATTGGGAACTCGGCGCTGGGGCGGTGCCCGAAGTGCCCGGGATTGCGCCCTCTCTCTGACGCTCCCAGTATTCGATGCGGTAGGGGACGCGGATCGCCGCACATCTTCAGCGCGGTGGGGGGCAGTAGGCGGTGGGCAAAGTGGGGCGGCGCCTGGTCGTCAGTCCCCATCCCGTGCATCGGTTGGCGCAGCCCTGGTCGTGCACGGGCTCGGTTGAAGGACGGCGCGCGTGTCGTGGTGAACTACCCAGTCACGACGGCCCGGGCGGACCGCGATGTGGATGACTCGGACTTCCACCAGATCCACGCGATGGGTAGCAAGGTGGAATCGCAGGTTCGTGCGAAGGGGTTGCCGCGCAGGAATGGCAGGCTGGGCCTTTCGTTCAGTCGGATCAAGCAGGCGATCCTCCGCGGCTGCACGAACGAGTGCGTGGGCGTCGCTGATACGCTCGAGTTGCTCCGGGACGGCTATGAAGCCATGAGCGATCGGCGCCAAACCTGTGGTTGCCCGCTGCTCCCCGGCCTGGAGTACCTCCTGGCCGGCGCGGTGGCCCGGAAACTGAGCACGCACCCGGAGGCATCCGCATGAGACTGACTCCACGCGCCTGGGTGTTCGGCGCAGTCGTGATCCTGTTGGTGGCGGTGGGGGGACTGGGCGTCCTCCTCGCCTGGGACGTTCGACCCCGCATCGAAACCACCGGCCTGCGCGTCCGCCTGCAGGAGGTGGTCTACGGGAACCAGCCGCCGATCGTGTACGGGGCCTCCGGGGGGCTGCGAGACTTCAGGGACCTCTTTCGGCTCGCACCCCCGCCGCTCGAACGAAGGCCCCAGGTCCCGCGATTTGTGCTGAGCCCCCTGCGGTTCTATCTGGAAACCGAATGGAGAACTCCGCCGCGGGACCGATTTGGCCAACTCGAGATCGAACTGGCCAACGAACAGGGGGATCGCGTCGGCGCCTCACGCGCCGCCCGCTTCTCCCGTGTCGGCAAGGAGCGATACACTCACGATCGTCAGGCTCGAATTCAATGGAGTGTTGCGTCTGTGCTGGTGTATCCGCGCCGGGGGTCGCGAGTACGGTTGCGCCTTCTGCACCCGACCACCGGTGTGCGAATCGGTGAGTTCGACGTGCCCAATCCGGCGGTGCGCACGTCCTGGCCGGAATGGCGGCCCGTTCCCCTACCTGCCCGGGCGGGCAACACCGAACTGGCGCTGGAACTGCGGGATCTGAAGGTTGGCGTGTACTCACCTCACGCGGATGAGGACCCCGGAGATCAACTGTCGGACTTGGCACGGGCGCATCTCGTCGTGTGGGAGAAGGGTAAACCCTCCGCCGACTGGGAGGCGAACTGGGTTCACCTGCTGGATGCGACCGGGAACGGGTACGGACACCCGTTCCTGCGCGAGGAACAGGAGGGCAGCGACCGGGTGTACTATTTCCCCCAGATCCTCAGCAGCCGGGAGCCCGCCTGGAAACTCCGTTTCCGCCTCTGGAGACGGAACTCGCCTCGCCGAAGGTCTCCCGCGCAAGACAGCCGACCCCGGTGGACTCTCCCCCCGCTGGCACTCCCCCCCGGTACGGCGCCCTGGAGCACCACGCTCACCACCTCGCTGGGTAAGGCCCGGCTCAGCTTTGCCGCGAAACGAGAGGTCTCGCCCGAGGACGGAACCTCATCGCTCCACATCACGCTGACCGCCTCCCCCTCGCCGTGGATGCCGCATCTCTACATGATAGATGGAAGAGCGAACGGGCCGGTGTTCCGCGACACGCTCTCGGTGGCGCCGGGCCGCGGGACGTGGCGCGTTCCGGTCGCGTCCGAGGGAGAAACCCTTCAGTTCCAGGTCGTGGCCTTGGAGGAGCCGTGGTTCGAGTTCCTGGTTCGCCCCCGATCCGCCGAGCCAGGAGCGACCCCCGCGGCGCCCAATCCTCCCGCGTCGTCCGACAGTGAGTGAACAAGACTCCGCCCGCGAGGGGGAATACAGAGGGGAGCACGCAACCGACAGAGAACCAGGAAGCAACACACGGTCCCCGATCCCCATGTCCGACCCACTCTCCCACTCTGCTCACGCCCACCCCCTCGCCCCCGGGGAGGTGGTGGTCCACCGGAACGTCGTCCTCCTCGAGACGGACGACCCCACGCTGCTGGCCGAGATCCAGCAGGACGCCCGGGTGCGGTCGGCGATTGTGGCGCAACTTTCACCGCAGGTCGCCCTGGTGCGCCGTGAGGCGGCAGCCCGGTTCATTGAGATTCTCCGCAAGGCAGGCCACACGCCGAAGGTACACGAGACGTGAGCTTTCGAACGATCCACGCCAACATCCCGCGGGGCGCCCCGACCCGCTTTGACGCCTACCTCGAGTGGCTTGACGCAACCACGCTCAATCAGATGGCGCGCCCGGTGCTCGGGCCCGAAACGCCGAAACTCAAGAAACCCGACTGTCTGCGAGAGTTACTGAGCGCCCTCCGGGATCCCCGGGCCTATGACGCAATGGCGGGGCAACTGGATGATTGGTCCCGGTGCGGTCTCTCCCTGATCCGCCGGTACGGGGGAAGTCTCCCCGTGTACGAACTGGGGGGCGCCCTCTGGATGTGTGCCCACCCCGATCGGAAGCGCGCGGACCCCGCGCAGGGTTTCGTCGGCGCGCTACTGACTTTCCAGTCCCGAGGGCTGGTTCTCTTCGCGAACCCGGTGTTCCACCCTTCCGCGAACACGAGCCCCGTGGCGCGCAGTGTCGCCTTCGCAGACGCGCGCCTGCTGGCGGCCGCACGCCCGTGTGCCCCTCCTCCGCTCCCCGTGACCCCCGTTTCCGTGAAACGGGAGACACTGCGCGCCACCGCCATGCGTGGTCCGGCGGAGGTGGCGCTGCGTATCAGCACACTGGTGGAGGCCATCGAGCGCGAAGGTGGGCTGGCGCTGACCCAGCAAGGCCGCCCGAACCGGAGTGCCGTGAACCGCCTGGGGAAGGCGCTGACCGGCGCGAAAACGACCATTCCCCGCCCCGCCGAGCCGCTGAACGACGAGAGCGGCCTGCTGACCGGATTGCTCGTGGCGGCGGGCCTTCTCCAGCAGGGGCCGAATCAGGCATCCCTCGCCATCTCGCAGACCACCCGCGACCATCTGAACGAGTCCTACGAGCAACAGACGCGGCGATGGGCCTGGAGCTACCAGACCCTGACCGGCTGGGCCGAAGCACAGCCCGGCGGTGCCCGGGAACCCATCCAGCTCAACCGTCCCGGAACGCTGAACGCACTTCGGGCGGCACTGCTTGTGGCGCTGGCCGCCCTGCCGGACCCAACAGCCTGGTATCCGTTTCCTGAATTTGCCGCCGCCATGCAGAACGCGCTGTGCGGCGTCGTCTCCCTGCGTCCCAACCTGGAGACCTATGACAGCACCTTTGTCTACATGGCCCGACGGGAACGGTTGGCCCGGTTCCAACGACAGGAGCAACTCTACCAGGCCAGTTGGTCGAGCTGGGAACTCCCTTGGTTGGAGGCCGCCTTCCGGGGCGTCCTGTACCACCTCGGCCTGGTGGAAGTGGCCATCCCAGCGACCAGTCCGGACACGCTCCTGTTCCGCCTCACCGATCTGGGCCGCACCGCCATCTGGGATGTCTGGCGCGCGAACGCCGGACCGGCGGAGGGGGACGCGCATGCCCGCGCGGCGACCGCCGCCGGTGGTGCCGTCCCGGGGAACTACTGGGTGGTGCAGCCGAACCTGGATGTGGTCGTCACCCTGAACGGTCTGCCGTCCGACCGGCTCGCGTTCATCGGCCGCATTGCCGCACGGCAGTCGGCCGCCCAGCATGTAGCCACCTTCCGCCTGACCCGTCAGTCCATCTACCACGCTCTGGAGTCCGGGCTGGCATTCAGCACGATCCTGGACGACCTGACCGCGGGCGCCGGGCAGCCCCTGGCTCCCACCGTGGTGCGGACGCTCCACGATTGGGCGGGCTACCGGGAGCGCCTCCAGGTCCGGCAGGCAGTCACGCTGCTGGAATTTCCGAACAGCGCCGAGCGCGATGAGACCGCCGCACAACTGCGGAGCGCCGCGGCGCCCCTCGGGGAGTGTTTCCTGCGCCTGCAGGGGCCCGCTGTACCGGAGGAGATTCGCCCGCGGATCCAGCGAGAATTGCACTACGGTTTTTCGTCGGCTCCATGTCTCACGGTCTCCGAGGACGGGGTCCTCACCGAACTGCGCCTCCCCAACCTCGAGATCCGTGCACACCTGGGACATTGGGCTGAGCCTTCCGCCACCCATCCCGGGGAGTGGCGCCTGACCCCGGAGAGCATCCGGGCCGGTGTGCGGTCCCGCGGGAACTCGGACGATCTGTGGCACATTCTCCTCCCACAGGCGCAGGACAAGGAGACGCCGCCGCTGTTGGTCATCGCCCTGGGTGCCTGGACCGCCAGCACCCCCAACACCAACGTGTCCCTGGCGACCGTGACGGTACTGCACGTCACCGACCCAGGCACGCTGGATGCCGTCCGTCGGAGTCCGCTCCTGGCCCCGTTTCTGGCTCACGAGATCGGCTCGGGGACGTTCCTCATTCCGACCGAGCGGGTGGCGGAAATGGAGGCGCTCCTTCGCCGCTTCGGCATCGAGCCGCAGCGCAGCCTCCCGCCGCCGAAGCCAAAACGTGTCGAGACCTACCAGAGCCCGGATATCGGTCTGGGGGACTTCCCGAGTAACAGGCACGGGCGCCGGCGGTGGTAACTGCGGGTCCGTGTCCCGCCACATCTGGGCAGCCGCGATGCGGCTACCGGGAACGGCGCCGACTGCGAAATTGAGGCAGACTGATCCCGGTTCACCGTTTGATGACCGATTCGAGGGCCTCGCGAACGTGCGCGCTTTGAGTCAGGCGGGCCACCCGGTTCAGGTCGCCTGCATGTGGAGCCGATGCCCCAATGCCGGCGAGCACGAAGTCCGGGGGTGCCCGGCCTCCTGCTCCCTCACCGCGACGTTGATCCGGAAGGCGTTGGGGAGGACCGGGAGTTGGAGGGAATTGACCGCTCCCGACCCGACTCGCCCGGTGGGCCGACCTTCGGAATCACGGTACTAACGCTTCACGTACTCCTCAGGCGCGCGTATCTTCTCTGGTTTCTCCTTGGCCCAGCCGACGAACTCGCTGACGCAGGGAGGACAGCAGAAGAGGTACTGCTTCCCGTTCACGATCCAGCCGCAGGTCGGGTGTGGCTTCGTCAGGGTCACAGGACAGAGGCGGTCACCGGACCGCGGGTTCATGTCATGACTGGCCTGAAACCCGGCGAACCGCACGGACGGGGTGGCTCGCTGGTTCGCCACGATGTCCTGCTCGGTGTACAGGCCTCCCGGTGAAAGGAACAGTTTCTGTTCTGCCGCATCCACCGGCGCAGGCGGCATCGGGGTCGCCTCCGTATGGCCGGCGCCGGAGGCCAAGAGTTCGAGGCGTGCCCGGTACCGCTTCCGGCCCACCGGCACCGTCACTGTCAGATCCGCGGGCTTCCCCTGCAGGGCGGGGGGAAGCGAAGCAACGAAGGTGGATGCTTCCCCTTCCGGGTCACCCGGTTCGCGCGTCGCCTTCAAAGCCACCGGCCGCACGACGGCCTCCCCGGTCGCTCGCACTTCCGCCTCAAGGGTCCGTACCGGAATCGGGTGCAGTTCCGTTTCATCCTGCCCCAGGATATAGACCCGGAGGTTCCCCTTCGTGTCCGTCACCGCCTCTACGTGGTTTCGACCGATCGGGGCGACGACGCCACCGTGCGCCGACCGGTGACCCGCCGAGTCATCGTGTCCGTCGGCCGAACTGGTTGCGCTCCCCGACCTGTGAAAAACCAGAGGTGACAACAGGACACCAAGTCCGATCGCCACCACCCATTCGCTCCGCAGCGCCATAGCCATCCTCCTGCAAGTACCAATGCAAATGATGGCAGCCTGGAATGGCGGCTTGAGTGTGGTATGTAGTGCGTATCGGACTCTCTCCTTCGGCTGGAGCGTCCGCAGGGTGTGTGCCGGGATCGCTGGATCCTGATCCCCCGCCCTCATACAGCACCCAGATAGTCTGGGGAGCGGCGCCTATCCCTGCCACGGAACCCTGCGACAGACCCCGCGTCGGCGCGCTGGTCGCACCTGGAACGGGCAGGGCCGACCGGAAGTGACCGACCCGTCCAGCCCCGGCGTCGCCAGCACTGCCGGCGGGCCG
>SYMT01000517.1 GCA_005805375.1 Actinomycetota bacterium | reverse complement strand
GGTAACTTGGAGGAGGGCAGTGGCGGCGGCAGTGAGTTCCATAACACCATGACGTACATGATTCCGTCCAGTTGTGTCCTCTCAGATGCCGCCGTGTCTCCTCACGGGTGGGAGGATTAATTCTGCTCGGTTCCCTTATTGGTCCTTCATCGGCCTCATGAACGCCTATCTGCTTACCGGCAATGCGCGCTACCTGGACGCGTGGCGGACGCAGATGGACACCATCAGCGCCCGGGGCCGGTTGGAGAACGGGCGACGCATGACCCCCCGCATGTATGGAACGCAGGGGTGGTATGCCTATGAGCCGGGCGACTACAACCTGAACGCCCTCGAACTGTACTTCCTGTCGTGGCACGCGGACGACCGCCGCCGCGTGCCGTCGAATCCCTGGCTGGACTACCTGGACGGGAAGAACCCCGACTACCCGGTCCGCGCGCTCCGCGGCGAGCTCGCGCGCATTCGCGAGCGCGTCCAGGGAATGCGCGCCGACACGACCACCCCGGACACGCGCCTGGCCGATGACCCGATGGACTTCAACCCGGCGAGCGTCACGGCCCTCATCCAACTGGCCGAAGGGGGCCTGCACATCACCCGCCGGGCCGCGCCGCTGCACTGCCGCCTGCGCTACTTCGATCCGGAGCGCCGCCGCGCCGGTCTGCCCGAAGACATGGCCGCCCTGGTCGAAGCGATTGGCCCGGACAGCGTGACCGTATCTCTCGTGAACACCAACCAGTTGGAAACCCGGTCAGTGGTCCTTCAGGCCGGCGCCTATGCCGAACACCAGTTCCTCTCGGTCACTGCCGATGCCGGCGAAACCCCCGTGGACGCCCCCGTGCTGACGGTCCGCCTCGAACCCGGCTGCGGAGGCCGGCTGATGCTGCGGATGCGGCGCTTCGCCAACGCTCCCCGGCTGGCGTTTCCGTTCCGGTAGAACCAGAAACGCCGTCTGGAAGCTCACTCCTTGAGTTGAGGATCCCGATCGCGGGGGGCAAAGCAGATGACGACCATCCCCAGGAGATACACCGCGCTGGTGATCCGCCCGATCTGGGCATAGTCGCCGTGGAAGAGTGCGGTCAGCAGGCCGGTGGCGAAGACAGTAACCGCAGTGAGGATGCGGCCGAAGTTGAAGCTGACCCCCGCGCCGGTGGAGCGCACCCGTGTCGGGAAGAGTTCCGGAAGAAAGAGGGGGAGCCAGCCGAAGTAGATGCCGCTGAAGAAGCCGAGCGCCGCCGCCCAGGCCAGGAACGGCGTGTCGGTCGGGGTGAGAAACCAGAACGTACATTGCGCGACCCCGAGGCAAAATAGGCTCGTCACGAAATAGGCCCGGTGCCGGCCGACGGCGCCGGCAATCCATCCGCCGAGCAAGCTGCCGACGATCCCGGTGAGTGACCGCGCCTGGGCCACCTGTGCTTTGAGAAACGGATTGGGCGGGATCGCCGTCTCGCCCGCCTCTCCTGCCCAGGGGATCATCCAGTTGGCGCTTCCCCAGGCCCCAATGAGCGGGACGGTGGCGAGTGCAATTCCGACCAGGGTGATGGCGAGCAGCGGCGGGCGAAACACCTCGCTCGTGGCGGACGCCGGAGTGGACGCTGTGGGCGTCGCGTGCCCGCGGGAGGCGAGCCAGCGCGGCGACTCCGGTACCACTGCGAGCGCCAGGACTCCCAGCACGCACGGCGCCGCCGCCACGCCCATCACCCACCGCCAGTCATCCGGGGTGACGGCGTGCTGTGCCGTCAGCGTGGACATAAAGAAAATGCCGATATTGGCGGAGGTGCCGATCAGTCCCGCGGCGGCCGGGCGCGAAAGGCTGGACCACGCTTCCGACACCAGCGCCACGCCGTTCGGCCACATGCCCCCGACACCCATGCAGGCGAGAAACCAGAGCCCCAACAATTGCCACGGCTGCTGCGCGAATGCCGCCGCCCCTCCCACGAGTGAGTAGGTGAGGATGCTGGCGGCCATGCCTTTCACTCGTCCCAGCCGGTCACCCAGAGCGCCGAACAGAAGACCCCCAGCCGCGGCTCCGAAAAGGAACGCGCACTGGAGCCACGCAAACCAGTGCTGGACCAGAGCACGGGCTGCCTGGAGTTCGCCCACATCCTGCGGCGGTAGTTCTGCCCGCGCTCCCGGCTTCCCCGACGCCTGCCGCACGAGTTGTTGGAACCGCACCCGGTCCAACTGTCCCGCGCGGCCAAGGAGGTCGGTGGCGGCAGGCTGCATCGCCACCGAAGTGATGGACATCAACAGGCCGGCGCAGAGCCAGCCGAGAAAGGCGGCTGCCAGCACGAGCAGACGCCCGCGCGTCGAGAGCGGGCCAATGGAGCCGGGAACAGTCATAGCAAAGATGATCCGGACGCTGTGATCGGGCACCCCCGTGCGATGGTTGCGGGGCGGCCCGGGAACGCTCGGTCCCGATCCGCCGCCCGTGGCGCCGCAGGGGCGCCCGGGTTTCGCAGCACCGGTTTCCCGCGGATGCAGCGGTTCGGCATCAGCGGGACCGCACCACCTGTGTGATCTGGGACCCGTCCAGTTTCAGCATCACGGTCGTGTGCGGCGGCACGGAGCGGGTCAGCCAGACGTTGCCGCCCACCACCGCGCCCCTCCCGATCACCGTCTCTCCGCCCAGGATGGTCGCGCCCGGATAGATGACCACATCGTCCTCAATGGTAGGATGCCGCTTCAGGCCCTTGATCGGATTTCCCTGGCCGTCCAGCCGGAAGCTGTAAGCGCCCAACGTGACGCCCTGGTAGAGGCGCACCCGATTGCCGATCACCGTGGTCTCGCCGATC
>SYMT01000516.1 GCA_005805375.1 Actinomycetota bacterium | reverse complement strand
TACTCCGTGGGGGAGAAGGAGACCACCCTCTTCCTCGTCCCGGGCGGGACGACGCCGGTCACCACGTTCACACTACCCCGGGGCGAGGCTGCCTGGAAGCAGGAGGGCCGGACGCTCCTCGAACCGGTCACGAGTCCGCTGTCCGGTGGGCAGCGCGCCCGGGCGGGGAACCGGGTCCTGGCGGCGCGTCTGCTGCCCCCGGCCGCCCTGGCCCGGGTGCGGGCCGCCCGCCGGGTGATCGTCTCCCCCGATGGGCCGCTCTGGAACACCCCGTTCGCCGCCCTGGTGCCGCCGCGCGCCGGCCGGAAACCCGAACAGTATCTGGGTCTGGCAAAACCGCTCGTCTACGCCCAGTCCCTGACTCTCTATGCGCGCGCGGTCACCGGGAGCGTGGCCCCACGCCGCGACGCGAAGCCTGCGCTGGCGGCCCTGACCGTGGGCGCCTGCCTCTTCAGCCCCACGGAAGTGGCGGCCGCGTACGCCCGGGCTGGTCGCTCCGTCGTGGGCAACCGACAGGGGAACGACGGCGGTCCAGCTTCCCCTGGGACAGGCGTAGCCCCTTCCAGCGTGGGCGCAGTTCCTCCGGGAAACAACGTACGACCGGCTGTCCCGGCGGGGGTGCTGCTGGCGGCCCGGGGGGTGGGGGCAGTCTTGCGGGGCGAGGATGGGGAGTGGAAGGCGCTCCCGGCCACCGGCCCGGAAGCGGTGGGGATCGCGCGACTGTACGGGGGGCGCGCACTCTCCGGGCTGGCAGCCACGGAGACGGAACTGCGAGAGCAACTGGGCCAGGCGAAGGTGGTCCACCTGGCGACGCACGGACGCTACCACCACGGGGATGCGCTCCTCTCCGGGCTCATCCTGACGCAGCCTGCCCCAGGGGAGCCGGTGACCGAGGCAACGGACGGGGTGTTGGAAGCGGCGGAAGTGCTGGACCCGGCACTGCGGTTGCAGGCAGAGGTGGTGGTGCTCTCCGGCTGCGAAACAGCGCGCGGGGCGCGGGCCACGGGCGAGGGGCTGGTGGGGCTGACCCGTTGCTGGCAGATCGCCGGCGCCCGGAGTGTAGTGGCAAGCCAGTGGTCCGTGGCGGACGAGAGCACGCGGGTCCTGATGCTGGCCTTCCACCGTGGACTGCGCGCAGGCCTGGCCAAGGATGAAGCGATGCGCCGGGCGATGCTCGAAGTGGCAAAGACGAAAGCGTGGGCGCACCCGTTTTACTGGGCCCCGTTCCTGGTCACCGGGGACCCGCGGGCGCGGAAGGAGTGAGTAACGAGGGGTGAGGAGTGAGGGGGGGGTGTCCGTCACTCGTTCCTCACTCCTCTGCACTCTCTCCTCCGGGGGCACAGTAGGGTGAAGGCGGAAGCTCGGCTCTCGATCTTCGTCCTTCTGCGCGCCATCCCCTGGAAACAAGCTGCATGCCGCTGACCCCGCATTCCGAAAGACACTGTACGGCCACCGAGATTGTTCGAGACATCGTGATCGGGATGTCCGACGGGCTCACTGTCCCCTTTGCCCTGGCCGCAGGGCTGACCGGCGCGGTCACCACTTCAGGGATTGCGGTGACTGCCGGTCTCGCAGAGGTCGCGGCCGGCTCGATCGCGGTGGGACTGGGAGGCTTCCTCGCGGCGCGGAACGACGCGGAGCACGACTTGAGCGAGCGCCGCCGTGAGCTGCAAGAGATACGGGAACTCCCCGATGTGGGGCACGGGAGGTCTGTGAGATCTTTGAGGGCCACGACCTCACGCCAGAACAGTGCACGCCTACCGTTGAGGTGCTGCGGAAGTAGCCGGAAACCTGGGTGGACTTCATGATGCGGTTCCAACTGGGCCTGGAGGAGCCGAATCCGAAACGCGCCGTGACGAGCGCCCTCACCATTGCCGGCGCCTACATCGCCGGCGCCCTGATGGCCCCCTAATTCTTCCTACCCCAGGCACGATCCGCACTCGGGTTGCCGATGGTCGCCGCGCTGCTCGCACCCTTCGGTTTCGGGTACGGGAAAGGACGGTTCACCGGATCGCATCCTCTTCGCTGTGCCTCACAGACAGTGACGATCGGGGGCTGGCAGCCGGGACGGCTCTCCTGGTTGCGCGTGCCCTGTCAGGAAAGGGCGGCGTCCGGTCCCCCTTGTCCCGGAGCGGGCCGAGGGGGGCCCGGAGTCCCTTACGGACCGACGGTGGGGCCGCCGACGCAGATCTGCTCGCGCAGGCCCTCGTAGAAGCGAGGATCACCCGGATTCGTGTTATCCGGAACGATTCCGAGGCGATACATGATGGCTGATGCCGTCATGTACTTGACGTGCCCGTCCACGAAGGAAATGTTGGATCCCCCGCTCGCCATGTCCACACCGGTGCCGGAGCCGTGCCGGGTCTTCATCTGCGCGCAGGGCAGGACGTACGGGCTGCCGTCCGAAGAATTCGGGAAGGCGATGCGGGTGCGGCGGCGAGGCCGTCCATAAACATCGTCAAAGGTGCTGTCGCCCTGCAGGAAGGTGTCCGAGGACGCAGGCACGGCGGCGAGGCTCACCTGCCCGGTTCCGGCGTTGATCCAGAGCGACGAATTCATGCCGTAGCCCAGCCAGGCGTAGGTGCCCAGGTAGCTGCGTGCAGCCAGCGAGTTCTGCTCCGGACAGCCGCCGATCTGCTGGTTCTTCACGTAGGGCTGGATCGTGAGGATCCAGCTCGGCGCACCGGAACTGGCGCTCCCGTAGCGGGGCGGGAACACCTCGTCGTGATCCTGCACGTACATCAGCGTGCCGATTGCAAGCTGGCGGAGGTTGCTGGCGCAGGCGGCCTTGCGGGCCTGCGAACGCGCCTGTGCGAACACAGGAAAGAGGATGGCTGCGAGAATTGCGATGATCGCGATCACAACGAGAAGTTCGATGAGAGTAAAACCGCGGCGGTGGGGCTTCATTTGCATCTCCCGGACAAAGCGGCCTGATCGGCAGGCCGTATCCTATCAGGCAGTTCTCCGGTTACTCATCTGAATCCTCGCCGATCCCGGACAACGGGTCCAATTCCCTTTCCGGGGACGCAAGTACACACACACGAGCAGCCGCTGGGCCGGGAGCAGCATCCCCTCCCTCAGGCGTTAGCGGGTGTGCACAGCGAATCATGTAATATAAAATGGATCATTTTAGTTCGGGAGCCGCAACCTTCCCTGGGAACGGGAAGCGTTGGGGGTGCCCCGTGCGGAGGGATCGGGGCGCACCCCCGGAGGAGACCGACCATAAATTCGGATGCCGCGTGGGTCCGGGACGCGATGCAGGGCACCCAGGTACCCGATCCCCGCCAGGGGCGGAGGCTGCTGACCATTACGACCCGCCTGGCCGCCCGCCAGGACCTCTTCTTTCCCGCCGCCCTGGGGCCAGCCACCCGCCAAGCTACCCGCCGCCTCTGGGAACTTCCCGGGCCCACGGCGACGGCCTCCTCGCCGGGCATTGTCAAGCCACCGCCGACCGCTATCGCGCCCATCCGCGGGTCCTCATTGCCCAGGACACTGCCTTACCTTACCTTAGCTACTCCCAAACGCAGATCCGCGGTCTGCGCGCCCTCAACCAGAACGAGCGGGGCGCCACCCGAGGCTTGGCGGGGCATGGCGCGCTCACCGAGGCCGGGCTGCCGTTGGGCGCCATGCGTCTGCTCCTCTGGGGCGGTGACCCGCCGGACCCCGCCGCCGCAGACGCGCCCACGGACGCACGGCGCGCCGCCGCACCCGCGGGCTGACCCCGCCTGTGACGCGCAGCCGGAGGAAGCCAATCGAACTCCTGGACGACGAAATCGCAAGGGGGTCGCGGGCCATTTGTTGACGGGTGTGACCCCGAGGGTGGCGCGCTCGGTGGGTGGGGAACACTTGCTTACGCGCGTGGCTCGGGGGGGGACCACTTGCTACGCCCAGGGGGCACCCGGCGTGGCTCGGAGGGGTGTTGGGCCCAATGCGAGGGTGCCGCGCTTGGTGGGGGGACCACTTGCTTACGCGCGTGGCTCGGGTGGCAACCTGCTGGTCGCGGGCGCCTTTCCATTGGCCTCACTGCTTCTGCATTTCTTCATTGACCTCCAGGCGTCCCGGCGGGAGGACGAATGTGGATGCGCAGGGAATAGTCCAGGAATGGAGTCCCGGCAGCGTGGGCTGGGCGGGACTGATACGGAGATGGGTCCGAGGACCCGGGGCGGCAGGTACGGCGGGAGCGGGCGAGGGCGAACCCCTTGCCGCGGAGCCCGCCGGACGGGGTGTAGGATGAAAGTGCGACTGCGGGTCCTGCTGGGGGCGATGATGTTCCTCCAGTACGCCGTGTGGGGAGCCTGGACGCCGATCTTCGCAGAGACGATCGGGAAGCGGCTCAATGCTTCGGGCGCCGAGGTCGGGGCGGTGTATGGCGTGCTCTGGCTGGCCTGCATCATCACTCCGTTCATCGGCGGACAAATCGTGGACCGGCTGATGCCGAGTCAGATCTACCTCGGCATCGCTGCGTTCGTGGGCGCCGGGGCCGCCTGGATGATGTCGCAGCAGCAGACCGCGGGGGGCATCATCCTCTGGATGTGGATCTGGTCCATCGCCTTCGCGCCGACGCTCGGGATCACAAACACGATTGCGCTCCACCACCTCAGCAAGGAGGGGACCGACTCCGATGTCCGGGAGCGGGACTTTGCGGTCATTCGCACTGCGGGAACGGTCGGCTGGATCGCAGCCGGGTGGATTCTCGGCGCCATGCTGGCGGGCAAACCGGCCGCCGAGGCGGGACAGTGGCGGCCGTTCGAAGAGATGCAACTGACGGCGGTGTTCGGCGTACTGCTCACGGCCTGCGCCTTCCTGCTGCCGAACACACCACCCACGAAGGAAGCGCGCGATCCGTGGGCTTTCCTGCGGGCGTTCGATCTCTTCCGGACGGTCCCGGGCTTCACGGCCTTCATGCTGATTTCCTTCGTGGTCTCCACGGAGTTTCAGTTCTTCTACACCTTCTCCGCCCCGTTCCTGGCGGACCTGGGGGTGCCGGAAGCCTGGTTGTCGCCCACCAAGAGCGTGAGCCAGATGGCCGAGATTGTCGCGTTGGCCGTGATGCTGCCGATCTCAATGAAGACCCTCGGGCTGCGCAAGACCCTCGTGATCGGCGTCATCGCCTGGCCGCTTCGCTATTTCATCTTCGCCATCGGTCAGCCGCTCTGGCTCGTTGTGCTGTCGCTCACCTTCCACGGCATCGGCTTCGCGTTCGTGTTCGTCACCTCGCAGCTCTATGTGGATCGCGTGTCCCCGCCGGACATTCGTGCCAGCGCTCAGAGTCTGCTCACGCTGGTGACGCTCGGGTTCGGCAACTGGGCGGGCACCATGTTTTCCGGCTGGCTGAAGGACTCGTTCACGAAGTTCGTGCCGGACCCGAACAACCCGGGGCAGACCATTCCGGGGGATGTCAACTGGTCGGCGATCTTCTTGATCCCGGGCATCCTCTGCATTCTCTGCGCCCTCGGCTACTGGCTCACGTTCCGGGAGCCGCAGGGCGCCGCCGGCTCGCTGGGCGAAGCGGAACTGGAAACCGTGGGCGCATAGGCACGCGCCGCTACCGCCCCGGTTGCGCCTCCGTGCAGCACCGGGGCGCCGCTGCAGACGACAGAACGACTACAGGAGAACACTGGGATGAGCCAGCAAGAGTACCTGTTTCCGGTGCGGCTGAGCCGCCGGGAATTGCTTCAGGGCGCCGGCATCGCCGCCGGGGTGGCCCTCGGAGGCGCCGCCGGGGTTCGCGCACAAGACCCGGTGCGCATCGGGTCGGGGAAGTGGACATACACATTGGTGGACGGGTGGGGCGAGCTTCCCTCCGGAATGAAGTACGGGTTCGGCTGCGCCATCGTCGTGGACAGCAAGGATCGGGTCTACATCACCTCCCGCTCCGCCAGTCCCTGTGTGGCGGTCTTCGACCGGAAGGGCAAGCTGCTGGAAACGTGGAGCGGTGACTTCGCGGAGAAGGTCGGCTACAACACGGACCAGGTGGCCCGCACCGCTCACGGCCTCTACTGGAGCAAGGAAGGCCGCGACGAATACTTCTACTTCACCGAGAATGCGCCCGGCAACCGGGTCTACAAGACCGACCTGCGCGGGAAGGTGCTCTACGAACTGGGCGCGGTGGCCCGCGAGGCCTCCATAGCCCAGAAGTTCTCCTTCACGAACCCGACGGATGTCGCCGTCGCTCCCAACGGCGACATCTACATCGTGGACGGGTACGGCAGCCAGTTGGTGCACCGCTTCGACCGCGACTTCCGGCACCTCCACACCATGGGCGGACGCGGGACGGAGCACGGGAAGTTCAACGTCTGTCACGGCGTCTGGGTGAGCACCCTGCGGGACGAGCCGGAGGTCTACATCGCCGATCGCGCCAACAACCGCCTGGAGGTCTACTCACTCGGGCTGGACTACAAGCGAACAGTCCCGGACATGCGGCTTCCCTGCTGCTTCTACCAGCACAAGAAGCACTTGTTCATTCCCGAACTGGGGTCCCGGGTCAGCATCATTGATGCGGCCGATCAGGTGGTGGCCCGGCTCGGCGACGGCCAGGGCCTGAAGGCGGATGATGCGGCAAGGAACCCGGACAAGTTCATTACCCCGCACGCGATGGCGCTCGACTCACGGGGCGATATGTACGTCATCGAGTGGGTCCCCTTCGGCCGCCCGCGGAAGTTCAAGCGCACACCGGCCTGAGCGGACGCGCCGGAACGCAGCAACAGGGGAGAGGCCCGCCTGGGACCCCTCCCCTGTTGTATCTGGGATGGCAGCAACACCTCGCCGCCGCCATCCCCCGGTGAGCACGTCACTCATCGGGATCCAGGCCGAGTTCGAGCAACCGCACCGCCAACCGCGTCGCACGCGCGCGCTCTTCCTCCGCGGCCGCTTCCGCTGATTCCGCCCGGCGCCGTTCCTCCGCTGCGAGGATACCCGCGGTCTCGGCTCGCAGATGTTCCCGCTCGGCACGCACCCGTTCTTCCGCTGCGAGGATGCCCGCGGTCTCGGCTCGCAGATGTTCCTGCTCGGCACGCGCCCGTTCTTCCGCCGCGAGGAGGGTCGCGGTCTCGGCTCGGAGGCGCTCCCGCTCGGCGCGCGCCCGTTCTTCTACGTACGGAAGGCGCAGCACGCCGTCCCCGCCGTAGATCCGCAGCCCTTCGTCCGGCTCCCAGGCGAACCAGACGCGGCATTCGGCGCTCCACACCCGGCCGGCGGTGTCCGGGCGCACCGGCTGGTACCGGTGGCGCCGCAGGC
>SYMT01000515.1 GCA_005805375.1 Actinomycetota bacterium | reverse complement strand
GGCGTGCGGCTCCTCGCACCCGAGATGGCCGCCCTGGAAACGCAGATCGAGCGTCTCCCGGCACTGGGGAAGTGGTTCGTGACCATCCCGGGAGTGGTCCCCGCCTGACGGGAGGATTAATTCTGCGCGGTTCCCTAAGAGCCCTTGATTGCCAACAGGGTGGACAGCACGGGGGTATTTCTTTTGGAAACGTTCACGGGATTGCGATTTTCGGGGTAGAGTGGCATTCAGTCAGTTCGTGAACCAGGACACGTCGACGGTGCGCCGGGACCCGCAGCCCGCGGACGTCCCCGCGCCGTGCCGGCGGAAAGTGCCGCCTGGCTGACCCACGTCCAGGGGCATCACCCGCAGGTCGTTACGCTGTTGTTCAGTTGCCGGTGGTTGATGCTCCGTCCACGGGATCGCGGCGAAAAACAATGTAGTGGGCAGTGCCGCGGTAGCACCGGTTGTCGAAGGAGTGCACCGGGTGACACCCGCGGCGGGCGAAGAATTCCAACACCCGCTGCCGCGAGAGGAGCACCTGGTATCGTTCCGGAAACGCGAGCCATTCGAGGAGTATCTCTTCGGTGACCGCTTCGTCCGGAAAGAAGTCGAACACGATGTACCCACCGGGCGCGCACACCCGGACCATCTCCAGGAAGTATCGAAACGCGACCAGCGGCTTCAGGTAGACGAAGACGTTGTGCGCCGCCACCAGGCCGCACGAGCTGTCGGGCGTCCCGGACAGCGTCTCGCCGTCGGTAGGCTGACGGGTGGTGGGATACGTCGCGGCGAGGTGTTCGGCCCACGCGTCGTCCAGTTCGTACACGTCGTACTGGTCGGGCCGCACACGCGTGTGGGTCCCCGCCAGGTAGCGTCCGGTTCCTGGACCGATCTCGGCGGTCCGGGCACAGTGGGCCAGCGCGCCGGCTTTCTCCATCTCCGCCAGGACCTGCTCTGTCACCCCCTCTTCCTTCCAGAGACGGGCCACATAGTCGGGCACACTCAGCCCGGCAGCCGCGGCGGCGGTGATGGTCTCGGCGGCGTCAATGTACTCCGCACGGCGCTTCAGCGGCGCCAATATGTACCCCGCGCGGCGGAGTACAGCATTGATCGCCTCACCTATCCGGAGGTTGACACGTTGTCGCCAGCTCATGAAGCGCGTCAGCCTGGTGTGGCGACGGCGACCAGATGCCAGTCGTCCATACCGATGGGGCGGTCCAGCTCAAACGCCGGGCATAGGTGGAGCACGCTCCAGCCCGCCGCGTCGAAGAACAGGCGCATTTCTTGCGGGAGGAAGTAGCGCACCGGATGCACCTCTCGGATGTCTGTCGGCGGTTCCCCGTCCCGAAACGCCACCACCCGGAACGTCACGTTTCCGACCTGGCGGGACGGGTCCAGCGTCGTCGTGGAGATGCGCAAGCCCTGCCCGCCCGGAAACGAGAACTCCCGGACTCGGGTCGTCTCGTGGGCGCGGAGCAGGGCGGTTGCGTGCCAGAAATCACAGATGAACACGCCACCCGGTTCAAGGCTGCCGCGGAGCCGATGGAGAGTGGTCAGCAGATCCCGATTCTCGGTGAGATAGCCGATCGCATCAAACATGCAGCAGGCCGCATCAAACCGGCGACCTGGATTGAGAGCGCGGAGATCCTGTTCGAGTAACTCCACGGGCAACCCGGCGGTCTTTGCTTTTTCGGCAAAGCGGGCCAGCATCTCCGGGGCCTGATCCACTCCGCACACCTGATAGCCCCGGCGCAGCAGTTCGATGCCGTGGCCGCCTGTTCCGCAAGCCAGGTCGAGAAGCGTGCGCGGACGACTGCCGCAGCGCGCAAATACGGCTTCGATAAAGTCACACTCGCGGGCGTAGTCCTTGCCGGCGTAGAGCGCGTCATAAAATGCCGCATAGGTGTCGAAGACACTCATGCACGGGCTTCCGACTGGCACGCCCGGATTGCCTCTGCTACACGGACAATCTGTGCTTCGGTCAGGGTGAGGCCGGAAGGGATGTACAGTCCGGTGTCACTGAGCTCGTCCGCGACCGGGTAGTGCTCGTCGGCGAACAGCCCTTCGCGCAGGAAGACAGGTTGGCGATGCATCGGGATGAAGAAGCTCCGGGAGTCCACCTCCTTCGCTCGAAGCCGCCGCATGAGTTCATCGCGACCGCACCCGAACTCCGGGGTAACCCGGACAGTATACATCCAGTAGACGCTGCGCGCCCAGGGCTGCTCCTGGGGGAGCACCAGCCCCCCAATGCCCGCAAGATGGCGCCCGTAGGTCTCCGCCATCCAGCGCTTGTGGGCCAGGAACTGCTCGACCCGCTCCAATTGGGCCACTCCCACCGCTGCCTGAAGGTTCGTCATCCTGAGCGTGTAGCCGATGTCGTCATGCACAAACCGGCGTTCGGGCGTGTGGCAGAGGTCTTTCAGGCGCCGCACGCGCTGGGCAAGAACGTCGTCATCGGTGGTGACCATCCCCCCTTCACCCGTGGTGATGATCTTGTTGGCGTAGAAGCTGAAGCAGTTCACGTCGCCCAGACTACCGGCGCGGCGGCCATGGTACTCCGCGCCATGGGCCTCGGCGGCGTCTTCAATGTCCGCAAGGCGATACCGCCGCGCCAACTCGCGAATCGGGTCCATGTCCGCCGGGTGCCCATAAAGGTGGACCGGCAGGATCGCCCGAGTCTTGCGCGTGATGCGTCGCTCGATCAGCGAAGGGTCCAGGTTGCCGGTAACGGGATCGGAATCAATCAACACCGGGGTGGCCCGCGCATACCGGACGGCAAATACTGTCGCGACGATGGTCAGGCTCGGAACGAGCACCTCATCGCCCTCGCCCAACCCGAGACTCGCCACCGCCAGTTGCAGCGCGGCGGTGCCGCTGGTCGTGGTCACGGCGTGGCGCGTGCCGCAGAAGGCGGCAAACGCCCGCTCGAATTCCTGCACAAAGCTTCCGGTGGAAATCCAGCCGGACGCCACAGCCTCGCCCACGTATCGCTGCTCGTTGCCGGAAAGGTCCGGCTCATTGACCGGAATGAAGCTCATCCGACACCAACAGTGGGTGACGACTCGGCCGGTACCGGCTGCGCGCCGGAATGCGCCCTCGCAGACCGGGCCTGCCCCCGCCTGTGCCTGCGCACTTCCTCTTCGAGCCGCCCGCAGAACGCCTCCAGAGCATCCCGCGGGTCGAGGCGTTCATCATAGAAGCGGCGCGCCTCCGCCCGGTGGTGTTCGTAGTGCTGATCCATCTCTTCCAGCAGCGCGCCGGCCTGCTCGGGACGACGATAGAGGCGCCCGCAGTCGTATCGTGCAAACTCCCGTTCAAACACGGGGAGGGGCCGCGCGAGGATCGGCAAACCACACAGCGCGTAGTAGGACACCTTCCCGGAGGCAAGACCCAGATGGTGGACGTTCATCCCCGTCTCCCACGAATCCGCCACGGCCCGGTAGGGCGCGAGGCCGAAGTCGGCCGAAGCGACCAGCGCCGGCAAGTCTAACTGCGGGACCGGCCGGTGAGACAGGAAGACCCGACCCTGATCTACCCACCGGCGGAGTGCCGGCGCGAGGCGACCCGACCCGCGCGACGAGGAGTGCAGCACCAGGCAGTATTGCTCCGGCCACGTTTCGACCAGATCGGCGAGTTCGTCTCGCCCGGTCCACGCGCTCACCTGCCCCACGTAGAGCACGATACGCCGCTCCTCTGGGATGCCGAGGGTGCGGTGAAGAATCCTGGTGCGGTCGATAACCACCGGCTCGGGGGCCACCGGAACCAGTGCCATCTGCTCGCGCGGCAGACGTAGCTCGGAGGCAAGCGCCGTGGCCCGCTCGTCATCCTGGATGAGGGTCAGGACCACCTCGCGGACCGCATTCTCCTCGGCGGACTTGATCGCGGCCTCCAGGCCCCCTACCACCTCTGCGCGGAACAAGATCTCGAATGAGAGGTAGATGAGCGGCCGCCGGGCGAAGCGGTTCAAGCGATGTGCCACTGCAAGCCCCGCCGGGTCAACTCCGATGATCGCGTCGTAACGGTGCGCAGAGACTTGCGGCACCCCGGCGAGGTCCTCCCACACACGGTAGCAGGTCCGAAACGAGGGCTGGACCAGCGCTCGCGCCAGTCGTGTCGGAACCTGCTGCGCAGACACCCCGGCGAGAGAGACGCCACCGCTCGGCAAGAACCGGAACCGGACACCCGGCCCGGGTGACGCCGGGCGAGAGAAATCTCCCGGTTGCTCCATGACGACGTCTACGTGGGGCCCGCGGGCGCTCAGCCTGCGGAGGAGCGCCGACAGGGTGGGATTGACGTCCAGGTTGCAGCTTGGGTAGATGAACAGCAGCCGCATGTCGCGAACCTTGCACCTCTTGTTGCTCATTCCAGGGGGCCTTGCCGGGCGTTTTCGATGACTCGAGTTGCGACAATCGCCCTTGAGTTTGCACAATCAGCAGACCCAATCGAAGCGCTCTGGTGACCCGGATCACATCACTTAGCGAACACTTAGACGTGATCAGCCGATAACGACACCCGTCTGCAGCGCGGGGACTGCGTCCCGCGACGCGGGCAAGCCGACAATCGCGGCGCTGTGGAGCCAGAGTGCCGCGGGTTTCAGCCACATTCCCTGGCGGGCGCGGCGTTCGATCAATCCTTCCGTCTCGAGCGTGGTGAGTGTGCGGCTCACAGTCTCACGCGCCAGGCCGGCCACATCGGCCAGTTCTGAATGGGTGAGGCCCAATGGAAGCCAGAGATCGTCCCCCTCAGTCCGTCCGAACCGCCGTGCCCAATGTGCAAGGACGTGCAGGAGGCGTTCCCGGGGGGACGACACGGAAAACCAATCCTGCCGCCGATGGGAGAGTTCCAGTCGTTGGCTCAACAGCGCCAGCAGCGAGAGAATTTGAGCAGGTTCCCGCTGTGCGAGGCTCCGCAGCAATGCAGTGGAGAGCACGACGGCATGCCCGGGCGTAACGGCCCGCGCCGAGAGGTAGAACTGCCGGGAAGGCTGCAGCCCTCCTTCACCGAACACGTCGCCCGGCCCGAGAAGGTAGAGGGCCTGAGCAGGTCTGTCCGGTCGTGCCCGGCTGAGCAGCACCTGCCCGCGCACGATGACGTAAAGTCCCGGGCTCGTGTCACCCTGGCAGGCAAGCACCTGTCCCTCAATGAACGGAACCGGGGTTCCGTTCTCATCAAGCAGTGCGGGGTCAAGAGACCACGACGCCTCGGGTGACAGGCAAGCAGCTGGTTTGCGGTCCATTAGTTTGGTTGCTGTGGCCGCGCAGAAAACGGCCGAGCGCACACGGAAGTATTGTACCCCAAATCGAGTTAACCGACCGAGGATTACGGCGTCGTAGGAAATGGGCATGTGTGACATGTCGTGCGCACCTGTTGAGAGTTCAGTACCCGTTGTCCGCGGCAGGAAGTCAGACGGCTTCCGGGCGAGTGACCGTAAGCCATGTTCCCTTGCGTTCTGGCGTTTCCGATGGCGTCATTCGCTTTCCTCCTCTGCCTCC
>SYMT01000514.1 GCA_005805375.1 Actinomycetota bacterium | reverse complement strand
TCGCATCGCGGAGGTCGGGGGTTCGAATCCCCCCAGGTCCATGCTATTTTGTAACTACCCGCGGCGCCTCCCGTAGATCCAGCACGGCGCGTCGGAAGTAGTAAAGCCAGCCGGACTCGCCCCCACACACCAGATCGGCCCGCCCATCCCTGTCCCAATCCACTACCTTCACGCTCGTCTCGTGATGCCCAACATGAATCGGCGTTCCATAGGCGCGCAGTAACTCTCGCCGAAACCGTGGGGCGGCGTTGGACCCGATGTTTCGGTACAGGTACAGTTGTTGGGCTTCGTTCGTAAACAGATCGAAGTCCCCGTCGTCATCCCAATCCGCAGCCTCAAATCCATGCACGTACGGGATGGGTAGGCGAATCACCTGGTTTTGCTCCTCCAGGAAGGGTATGCCCGCGTGTAGTTGGAGCCGGCCGGCGTCGTCTCGATACCGGCGGTACAGGCAGATCGTCTGATCTGCGGAGTCGTTCCGGTTGAGTGGTCCCTGATCTCCCGCAACCAGGTCCGGAAGGCCGTCGCCATCCCAGTCCACGACGACCGGGCGCTTCCGAAAGGAAAAATAGGGCCCACTGCGGCTGACCAGCGTCCGCGGCGCCGCGAGGCGTGGCCGCACCCGGTTTCCGAGGTTCTCGCAGTAGGCGATTCGGTTGGCATTGTTGCCGATGAGGAGATCCAGGTCGCCGTCCAAATCCCAGTCGGCGGCGCACGGCTTCGATTGTCCCAGGTTCCACTCGGGGTCCTGATCGTTCAAGAACTGCCAGCGCGTGACTCGGAGCGGATGGCCCCCCGCTTTCAATCCGCGCGCGGTGCGAAACTGGGTGCGCCCCGAGCGGCTGATGTTCTCGATGAGGCTCACGAAGCCCGACTCGTTGCCGCAGATGAAGTCGAGATCCCCATCGCCGTCCCAGTCCACGACTTCGGCGCAGTTGTAGCCGCCGCTGGAACAGGGCTGGCCGGGAGCACGAATCTGCCCCTGGTCTCGGACGTGGGTGCCGCCGGGGGCCGCATGCCATTCCCAGCGGCGAAGGGAGTTGCCCCCCTCCCCGATCAGCAAACCCGCCCAGGGGCCGTGCGGGAAGAATGTCGGCACATCGCCGCGTGCAGTTTCCAGGCCGGGTACGCGGCGGGCAGGATGGCCGAAGCGCGGTGTGTCGCGACTGCCGGTGTTCTCCCAGACGACCACTCCGGGGTGCGGTGGATTGGACTGAAGGTCATCGGTGCTGCCGAGGAGGTCCAGGTCGCCGTCGCCGTCCCAGTCCGCGAAGTCGTTGGGGCGCTCGGCGTATGTGGCGCTGCCTGCCAGATGGAGGGGTTCACCCGGGCCGAAACGCAGCGGTTCCCCGGTCCTGGCAAGTTGGGGGTGGCGGTACCAGGTGT
Source organism: Actinomycetota bacterium (assembly GCA_005805375.1). Lineage (GTDB taxonomy): Bacteria > Armatimonadota > SYMT01 > SYMT01 > SYMT01 > SYMT01. The sequence continues at coordinate 9,891 of SYMT01000514.1, read as the reverse complement.
AGTTGACTTCCGGAGTCGGGAAGTACTGTACCTGACTGCGCAGGGTGAAGAGATCCGCCAGCCCTCTGCCGCCGGTCCAGTCCAGGAGACGCATCCCGTAGTTCAGCGAGCCGCCACCCAGCACCGGACTGGTCGCGGAGCGTTCGAGAAGCGGTAGCCCGCTTCCGTCGCGGCCTCCGGTCTGGCGGTACACCGTGAGCGTCCGTCCCGCACCGGCGATCAGGTCCGGGCGGCCGTCGTGATCCCAATCGAGCGCCTGCCACGACGCGTAGGGCTCGGCCAGCGGGACACCCCCGGCACGCAGGCGCACGGCCGCGGCGAGGCGCGGATGGATGTTTGACCCGAGATTCCTCCACAGGAAGACTCCCCAGTAAGGCTCCCCGTACGAATGCGCGTAGATGTTCCTCTGAAGCAGATCAATGCGCCCGTCCCCGTCCCAGTCCACCGCCGTCTGCTGGTCGTTGGTCATACCGACGCCGATTGGGTCCGTCCCGCGAGGACGACCATAGAGGAACTCGTCCCCCAGGCCCACAGGCTCACCCAACCCCACGTGGCTCGACAGGACTCGACGAAGGTGCGCCTGACCCGCCGGGTATGCCGAGAAATAGAGATAGAAGCGGCGCTCCGCGGCAGATCGCGACAGCCAGATGAGCTGTCCCCGCCCGGTTGCCCGCAGGTCCGGGCTGAGTCGGCAGGCGGCCGGGCGGTCCGGAGCGGCGGCGGGAACGACGCGGACCGTTTCCGGGTCTGGGATACTGGACGCGCTGAACGGGTGCAGGGCTGCGTAAAGATCCACCGTAGTTTGCAATGGCGTGGGACCGGGCAGATCCGGTCCCTGCACGTCAAGCACCAGGCGGAACTCGGTTCGCAGTGCTTGTGGAAGGGCGGCGGTGGGAGTTACCGCTGCGACGGTCCGGGTCTGCTGATCGCAGAGGGGCACGCGCCCGGACGGCGCCGGGGAAGGGCCGGTTGTGAGACAGACTCCATAAGGGAATACGAGCAACAGGCCGATAGCATGAAGGAAGGGCTTCGGAGGGCCGGGAGTAACCCGGCGGTTCGAGGAGAAGGAGGTCGTCATGGCAGCAGCAGTTTCGCCCGATCACCCGATCCGGGGGCTGTTCCGGACATTGGTCGACCACGCACTTTGCGATCGCATGGGCCTGGGGGACCGGGAGGTGCCCCGCTACGTGGCCGATGTGTTGGTGGATTTTACCCATCGCGACCAGCTCTTCCGCATCCGAAATGCTTCCGGGAAGCGGCTTGAAGAAATCGCCGAGATGCTCGTCGAAGGTGATGTTGCGCTCAACGCAACCTCCTTCACGCGGGAACGGGAAGTCCACAAGCACATCGGGAACTTCGCGCTCTTCTGGACGGGCGTCTACCCGGAGATGCTGCGCCACTGCCGTGCTGCGGCGCGCGCCGATCACCTGGTGGATTACGTCGCCCAGGGCCGCCGTTCCTACCAGATTGCGGCCACGTTCGACTACGGTCCCTATGCAGAGGAAGCGCCGGTGCTTCGTCGTCTGTCGGAGCAGTTCGAGACCTGCATGGCGGGACTGCACCTGGTGCGGCGCGAACTGGACGAGTACGGCACACCCCAGGGGCGTGTGGTCCGGGCGCTTCTGGGGGATCCGGGAGCGTAGGCCGACGGTCCGACCGGGAACGCGGCGGCGCGCGACGAAAATGGGGCCTGGGACCCATACGCGGTTCCGCCGCCATCGGAATCCTGTCCTGAGAGCCAGCCGGGTGGCAACGCTGCGTTGGCGGCCGCCCGGCGCTCGGAAGGATATGATATGGACCCTGTCGTCGTGCGTGTTGAACGCCTGGAGCGCGAGTTCGCAGCCCTTTGCCTCCGCCTCGAGGCGCTCGAACCCCCCGGTGCAGCGGTTGCGGATGCGTCGGCCGAGCCCGCAGAAGCGACTGCGACCGCCTGCACGCCGCACCTGCCGGGCGCCGACCTGACGCCGGGCGATTCAAGCGTTGCTGCCCCCATCGGTCTCGCCCCGGCATCAGAGCAGCGGCCTTCCCCAGTCAGCACGCCAACTCCGGCATCCCGCGCCCAACCCGCTCCCACCGCCAGGGGGTCATTGGAAGACCAGTTGGGCGGGGAGTGGTTGAACTGGCTGGGAGTGGGGATCTCGATTCTGGCGGTGGGGTTTGCACTGAAGTGGGGTTACGACCGGGGTGTGTTCCAGGGGTTGGGGACTCTGTCCGCTCCGGTGAGGCTGGGGCTCGGGTGGGCGCTGGGAGTGTGCTTGCTCCTGGCCGGGGAGCGGATGTGGCGCGAACTGTCCCTCTATGCGCAGGGGCTCCTCGGCGCGGGCATCGCGGTGCTTCACGTGACCACGCATGCCGGGCACGGATACTTTCACGTGCTGCCCGCCGCCGCGGCGACGCTGATCCTGGCCGGTGTGAACGCGCTCGCCATCGGGCTCGCCGTGCGACGGGATGCCGTCATCCTGCTCTGGTTGGGAATCATCTTCGCGTACGTCGGCCCGCTCGTGCTCGGATCCGATCGGGTCGCCCCGGCATCGCTGTTCCTCTACGTCACCGCATTGAATGGGACCATTTTGGGGGTGAGCTTCTACCGGAGGTGGGTGGGACTGCGGTTGGCTGCTTTCTGCGCCGCCGCGCTGCTCTACGGGATGTGGTTGTCCGGTGGATACTCGGCGCCCCACGCCCCCGCGGCGCTCTGGTTCGTCGGGCTGAACACGCTTGTGTTCCTCGGAGTTCTCGTTGCGGGACCGATCCGGCGCGGCGATGTCTGTGACCATGTAGACTTGCCGCTCGCAGTGCTGACCCCGGTACTTGCAGTGCCCGCCCTTTTGCAGCTACTCAATGCCCTCGGCCACCCGCATCCGGGCTGGGCGCTGTTCCTGCTGGCAGCCCTCTACTGGAGTGCGGCTCGCCTCGTGCGCGTGCGGTGCGGCGCCGGCGACTACCTGGAACAATTGCTGTTCGGAGTGGCGCTTGCCCTCGAAGTGGTGGCAATCCCGGTGCAGTTTTCCGGACGACTGATCACGGCGGGTTGGGCGCTGGGCGGCGCCGCGTTGATGGGTGTCGGCTGGCGTGCCGGTTCGGGGCGCACGCTCGCCTGGGGGATCATCTCCCTGTGCCTCGCGGTGCTCCGCCTGTTTGTCGAAGTCGCCTTCCAGATGCCGGGCGCCGTGGCGGACCCGGTGTGGAACGCCCGCACGCTCTCGTTCGCTATTGTGGCGGGGTCACTGCTGGTGGGTGCGGGTCCGCCCGCGCTGGGATGGTTCCGCCGCAAAGGGCAGGAGGCGGGACTCCTGATTCTGGCAGTAGTGCTGATTGCTCTGGCGGACGGTTGGGCCAGTGTTTCACTCGCGGTTCGCTGGCAGGCCGCGGGATGCGCCCTCGCCGCCGGGATAATCGTGGGAGCGTGCCTGGGGCTGCAGTGCCGCAACCTGGCAGTGGTCGGCTGGGTCGCGGTCTCCCTGCCGGCCGTAGCCGCTGCGCTTGGGCCTCTCTCCCGCACCGCGTATGGGGACTACCCGTTGTGGGAGTGGCTCCCTTCGTGGCTCGTGGTGGCCTTCCTCAGCCTGCTCCTCGGCAGTACGTCGGCTCGCTGGTCATCCCGCGCCGCGGATCGGCAGCGCGATGTGATCTGGGCCGGCAGTGTGTTAACGCTCCTGTTTGCGACAGCTGGCTGGCGGCTGCTGGCGCCGCACCATCCCTGGCTGTGCGTGGCGGGGCTGGGGTGGGTGCTTGGCGTGCTGGCGGTCGCCGCTCGTTGCCCGAGCGGCGGACTGCGGGCGCTGGCAGCCGCGGGGGCGCTCCTCCTTCTGTCAGCGGCGCTCGGCAACGAAATGCAGTTGTCCGGGCCGCTGCTCCTGCATCCGCGTGCAGTCGCGTGTCTCTGCGTCCTGTGTGCCTGGCGCCTGACGGCGCGAGCCTACGCGCGGACCGGGCTGGAGCCGGACACCGAATTGTCTCAGCTTCTCAACGGGAGTGCGGCGGTGCTTGGTCTCGCGTGGCTCACCCTGGAGGCGCACGACCTGGGCTTTCGCCTGGCATCTCCGGGGTGGGAGGGGCAGGCGGCTCAGTTTGCAATCTCCGCGCTGTGGGCCTTGTGCGGCACAGCGTGTGCGGTGCGTGGGTTGGGCCACGGCGAAGCGCCGCTGAGACTGGTCGGCCTGGCGCTGTTGCTCGGGACGGCCGGTAAGACGCTGCTGCTGGACCTTGCGTTTCTGGGCATCGGTTTCCGTGTTGTTTCCTGTGCTGCCGTGGGCGCAGCGCTGCTCGGAGTCAGCTACCTCTACCAGAAACGAAGGACTTGATCCGGCGCGGGCAGGGAAGACCACGAATGCGTATTTCCTGCTCCCGATATGTTGTCGCGTACGCGAGCCGTCAACTTGATGAACAAATGGTGAAGCCCCCCGTCCATGCTACCAATCAACCGAGCCTGCGCGGGCGAGCCGCCTCGCGCAGGCAAGAGTCGCTGATCACTGACCGGAGTGGCTGATGACGCACCATTCATGCACCCGCAGGGTCTTTCTGGCCTTCGGGGCACTTCTTCTGGGGGCGGGAGCCCCGACCTCGCTCGCCGCTCCCCGCGGCCGCGCGCCTCGCTCCGCCGCGCGGCCGACCCGCCCGCCGCACAAGGTTCCGGCCACACCGGCGCCGTTCCAGGGCGAACTCGCCTCGCTGGATGTAATGCCCGCTTCGGCGGCCATCAATGGGCCGCGCGGCGCCCAGCACCTGCTTGCGGTCGCGACCCTCAAGGATGGGACGACCCACGATGTGACCGATCGCGTGCGCTGGACCGTGAGCAATCCGAAACTCGGCCGCCTCGTCGGCGCCGTTCTGCAGCCGCTCGCCGACGGACAGGTGCACGTGACGGCCCAACTGGGAAGTCGCACTTCTCCGCCTGCCGGGATCACGATCCGCAATGCGAAGGCACCGGTCACGAGCGATTTCGTGAATGACGTCGAGCCGGTGCTCGCAAAGGCAGGCTGCAACATGACCGCCTGCCACGGCTCCCCTGCGGGCAAGGGGGGCTTGAAGCTCAGCCTCTTCGGCTACGAGCCCGAACTCGATCACAAGGCGATCGTGACCGAAGCGGACGGCCGCCGCGTGAATGTGAAGAACCCGGCCGAGAGCCTGCTGCTCAAGAAATCCACGATGGCGGTGCCGCACGCCGGTGGGCAGCGCTTCAAGGTGGGTAGCCCCGAGTACCAGTCTTTGGTGACCTGGCTGAAGGCCGGCGCGCCCGGGCTGGGCGAGTTTGAGGCCCGCGTGCAGCGCGTGGAGGTGGTTCCCGACCAGCCGTGGCTGCCCTCGCCGAATGCGAAGCAGCGCCTGATCGTCACCGCGGTCCTCTCCGACGGCTCGACCCAGGACGTGACGGACCGCGTCCTCTACAGCAGCAACGATGACGCGATCGCGGCGGTGGAGAGTGACGGGGCAGTCACGGCGAAACGCCCCGGCGAGACGGCGATCATGGTGCGCTATCTGGGGCAGGTAGGAGTGTCACGGGTCGCGGTGCTGCCGCCCTGGAAGGTGGACCGGTGGCCCCAGCTTGAGGCTTACAACTACGTGGACCGGCATGTGCAGGCGAAGCTGCAAAAGCTCCGCACGCCGCCGAGTGAGGTCTGCACCGACGCCGAGTTCATCCGGCGCGCGATGCTCGACACCTGCGGAACGATTCCCACCGCGGAAGATGTACGGAAATTTGTGGCGGACCGTTCTCGGGACAAGCGGGCGAAGCTGGTGGATCAACTGCTGGAGCGGTCGGAGTTTGCGGACTTCTGGACACTGCGCTGGTCGGACATCTTGCGCAACAATCCCCGCCTGACTCGGCGTGGCTTCGGGGCCTACCACCAGTGGATTCGGGAGCAGGTGGCGGCCAACAGGCCCTACGACGAGTTCGTCCGCGATCTGATCACAGCCAGTGGCCGAAACACTACTCGCGAAGTGAGCGAGGATGACCTGAACCCGAACATGCGCGCACAACCGCGTCTCGTCCGGCTGCTTCAGGACCTGAACAAGGCTCCCTCCAACCCCGCCGCGAACTACTTCGTCGTATCAAAGGATCCGCTGGATGTGACGGCGGCCACCAGCCAGGTCTTCCTCGGAGTGCGGGTCGAGTGCGCCCGCTGCCACAACCACCCCTTCGAGAAATGGACCCAGCACGATTTCTACGGGCTGGCCGCCTTTTTCTCCGGGCTGGCGGTTCAGGGCAACAACCAGACCGCTTCCGTTGTGCGCGTGAACCCGCGGGGCGGCGGCGTCCGCTTCCCGAAAACGAATGAAGTGGTCGAGCCCAAGCCGTTGGACGAAGCCGATGTCAAGGTGGAAGGGGGGCAGGACCGCCGTCCTGCGCTGGCCGCATGGCTGACGTCGCCGGAAAACCCTTACTTCAGCAAGGCGATCGCGAACCGGATCTGGGGGCATTACTTCGGTCGGGGGATCGTGGAGCCGGTAGACGACATTCGGGTGACCAACCCGGCAGCGAATCCGGAACTGCTGGAGGCGTTGGGGAAGGATCTGGCGCAGCACAAGTTTGACCTGAAGCATTTGCACCGCACGATTCTGAATTCGCGTACCTACCAGCAGTCGTCGAAGCCGAACCAGTACAACCGGCAGGATACGACCAACTTCGCCCGGTTCTATCCGAAACGCCTGATGGCGGAGCAACTCTACGACAGCATCAGCCAGGCCACCGGCGTTTACCTGGGGGGTCCGCTGGCCAGGCGGGGACGGCGCATGCAGGCGCTTGCGAACCTCGGCGGCGGCGGTCAGCTCCTGCGCGACATCGCCGACTCGCTGCCGGAGAACCCGATGCGGGTGACCCAACTGCCGCTCGTGGGCGGCATCAATGCCCGCGCCAACAACCCGATGTCACAATTCCTGACCACCTTCGGGCGCCCGCGGCGTGAGGTGGTTTGTGAATGCGAGCGTTCTGCCGATGGGAATATCAACCAGGCGCTGGCGCTCATCAACGGCGAGGAAGTGAACCAGAAAGTGGCGGCGCCGTTCGGGCGCGTGCAGTTCCTGGTGCGCAATCCGCGCTTCACCGATCAGCAGGTGGTCGAGGAACTCTATCTCGCCACGTTGAGCCGCACACCCGACTTGACCGAACTGAATGAAGCCGCCGCCCTGTTCCGCGCCGCGAAAGATCGCGCCGAAGGAATTGAAGATCTGGCCTGGAGCCTGCTGAACTCCCGCGAGTTCCTGTTCAACCACTAGAGCGAGAGAGAAACGCGATGAAGAACCTGATCCTGGGTCCGTCCCCGCACGGGAATTGTGAAGGCGTCCGTCGTCGGGACGTGTTGAAAGCCGGAGCGCTGACCTACTTCGGTCTGTCGCTGCCGCAGTTCCTGGCGCTGCGCTGCGCCTCGGCGGCGCCGCAGAAGGCAGACGCCGTCATCCTTCTCTGGCTGGCCGGCGGGCCGAGCCATCTGGACACCTTCGATCCGAAGCCGGACGCGCCCAGCGAGATCCGCGGGCAGTTCCAGGCCATCGAAACGAATGTCTCCGGAGTACAGATCTCCGAACACCTCCCGCTCACGGCGAAGGTGATGGACAAGGTGGCGCTGGTTCGCTCGCTCTCGTCGCAGATCGCGGCGCACGAGCAGGCGAGCCAGTACCTGCTCACCGGGTACCGGCCGCTCCCGACGCTGGAATATCCCAGCTACGGCTCCGTGATAGCGAAAGAACTGGGGAGCCGCAACAGCATGCCCCCGTATCTGGGGATCCCGGATGCAGGTCGCGCCGGACAGAGCGGCTTCATCGGCGCCGCCTACAACGCCTTCGAGGTGCCCGACCCGTCCTTGCCCAACTTCCAGGTGCAGGACGTCAATCCGCCCGGCCGGGTGGATGAGGACCGCATGGCGCGCCGGCGTGGTTTTGCGCAGCGCATGAGTGATCGCTTCGCCAGGTCGCTTCCGGATGACCGCGTGCGGGCCGTGGACGAGTTCTACACCAAAGCGTACGATCTTATCCACTCTACGGGCGCCAAGAAAGCGTTTGAGCTCTCTGCTGAGCCGCAGGAAGTGCGCGATCGTTACGGGATGACCACACTGGGCCAGGGAGCACTCCTGGCCCGGCGCTTGGTGGAAGCGGGCGCCCGTTTCATCACCGTCAACAAGGGCGGATGGGACACGCACGACAACAATTTCGCGCGCCTGTCGGGTGTGGGCGGGGGCGCGATGCGCCGCAATGCCGGTCCCGGCGGACTGCTCCCGGAACTGGACAAGGCGTACGCGGGTCTCCTGTCCGATCTGGCGGATCGCGGCATGCTGGACAAGACGCTCGTGATTCTGATGGGAGAGTTCGGCCGTACGCCGCGCGTGAATCCGCGCGGGGGGCGCGATCACTGGAGCCGCTGCCGCTTCGCCGCCTTTGCGGGCGCCGGTGTGCGCGGCGGGCAGGTGATCGGCAAGAGTGACGCAGAGGGCGGGGTGCCCGCGGAACGACCCGTCAGCGTCGAGGATGTGGCAACCACCCTCTACTCCGCGCTCGGGATTGACTACCACAAGCAGTACGTCACACCCACCGGTCGTCCGATCCATCTTGCACAGGGAGGAGCTCCCATCAAGGAGCTGTACGGGTAGCGCCGGCACAGAGCGCACCGAACGGGGGATGCATCCGATCAACCTGCCCGAATGCATCCCCCGCCCGTCACGCCAGCAACTCCCGGATCACCTGTCCTCCAAACTGGGAGAGTTGCTTGAAACGCCCTCCGTGGAAGTACGTGAGGCGCGCATCATCTAGCCCGAGCAGGTGCAGCAGCGTCACATGCAGGTCCCGGACGTGGTGGACGCATTCCACGGCGGTGGCGCCCAGTTCGTCCGTTGCGCCGACGGTGTGTCCGGCCCGGACTCCCCCTCCCGCCATCCAGATGGTCATCCCCTTCGGGTTGTGGTCGCGCCCAAAGGCCGTGCCCATCCGCACACCGTTGTCGGGGGAGCGACCGAATTCTCCGCACCAGACCACCAATGTCGTCTCCAACAGCCCGCGCTGCTTCAGGTCGGTCAGGAGGGCGGCCACGGGACAATCCACTTGCCGCACCAGGCTCCCGTGTGCCTGTTCAAGGTAGTCGTGGCTGTCCCAGGTGCCGTGGTAGACCTGAACAAAGCGCACCCCTTGCTCCACGAGCCGGCGGGCGAGGAGACACCGGCGTCCGAAAGCCTCGGTTGTCTCGTCGCCGATCCCATAGAGCGCACGCGTTCCCACGCTCTCCCCCCGGAGGTCCAGCAGGCTGGGCACCTCGCGCTGCATCCGAAAAGCCAGTTCGTAGGTGGCCATGCGAGCCCCGAGTTCATCGCGACCGGGTCGGGTGGCCGCGTGCGCGTGGTTGAGGCGCGCGAGGAGGCGCAGATTTGCCCGTTCGTGCTCCGGAGTAATCCCGTCGGGAGGCGCCAGGTCCAGAATCGGGGCACCCTTTGCCCGCAGTGGCGTGCCCTGAAACTCCGCCGGAAGAAAGCCCTGGCTCCAGTTGCCGCGCCCCCCTGCGGCTGGCTCACCTCCGGCAATACCACGAACCCGGGGAGGTTCGCATTTGCTGTGCCCAGCCCGTGGGTGACCCACGCACCAATCGCCGGATCGCTCCCCAGACGACTACCCGTGTTCATCTGGTAGAGCGCCGTCGGATGGTTCACCGAGTCCACCTGGCAACCGCGATAGAAGCAGATGTCGTCCACCACCTGCGCGAGGTGCTCCCAGTTTTCGGCCACCGCAGCACCGGATGCCCCCGCGCGCCGGAAGCGGAACGGGGAGGCGACGTAGTAGTGTGTCAGGGCGGAAGTGATAGGTGGAATCGTGCCCCCATGGGGCCTGCTCGAACCCATCAATGTCGTGTTGACGGACTACTAGCCTCGTCCCCCCTGACGAGCTCCACGGTCCTCTCGGCATTTCGCCGCCGCC
>SYMT01000513.1 GCA_005805375.1 Actinomycetota bacterium | reverse complement strand
CTTCCCGTCGCGCACACTGAGCGCCTGCACCAGTTCGTCTTCCAGGTTACGGTTGCTCTGCACAAAGAGCCGGCCCCCCACAACCACCGGTGTGGAGTACCCGGACCCCAGTTCCTTCACCTGCCAGAGCAGGCGCGGTCCTTCCTTCGGCCACGCCCTCAGCAGTCCTTTCTCCAGAGAAATCCCGTCCCGCTTCGGGCCCCGCCACTGTGCCCAATCCGCTGCTCCGGCTGCGCCGGCGCTCACACCAAGTGCGAGCACCAGTGCGAAGAGCCATTTGCTTTTCACGTTGCTACCTCCTTTGCCCCTCTTTGCCCCCTGTCGGTCCTTGTTTCTCATTGTGGCCGGTTTCACCATGGTCCGGCACGGATACATATGCAACATGGGGTATTCCACACCCCGTAGGCGCTCTTGCTTGTGGAACGCAAAAATCCCCTCCACTTCTGTGCCGAACCTGCCAATCAGCCGACTGAGCCTTCTCAGGAGGGGACTGGACAGCGCAGACACTGGCCCGCGGGCGAGCCACTGGTGATCGCGCCAGGGCCCATGGAGCAACGGTGCGTCGTCACTTCGAGCATGTCAGTCGTGTATACACCTCTCCAAGGAGCGCGTTGCGGTGGCAGGTAATAGATCCGGAGCAGCTTCTCGCGCAGTATAGATGATCAGTCAGCAGTTCCCATACGCTTTGGTCCTCATCGCCGCCGCCCTGGCCATGTTGGGGTTGGCACACTTGGGCTGGCGGAGACAGCAGATCGCCGGAGCCCGCCCGTTCGTGGGAATGTGCCTGGCCGTGGGGGTGTGGTGCTGCGCCACGGCGCTGGAGTACGTCGCTTTGGACCCCCGGCTGCGCATCATCGCAGCGCAGATCGAGTATTTGGGCATTCCTTTCGTCCCCCCGTTTGCGCTGCTGACTGCCATCGGTCTATCCCGTGTCCGGGTGCGGTGGCCCAGGGGAGCACTCTACTACTTGTGGGCGATCCCGATCGCAACCATGGTGCTGGCGTGGACGAACGACGCTCATCGGCTGCTCTGGTCCAGCATTGTGCCTTCCGGAAGCTCTCCCCAGGATCCCCTCCTGTTCTCGCACGGGGCCTGGTTCTGGGTGAACGCAGTGTATAGTTACGGGCTGATTGCAGCGGGCGCGGTACTCTGCCTGTGGGGGGTGCGCGCCTATCCCGAACTGTACCGCCGGCAGGCCGCAATCCTCTGGGTAGGAGCACTCACACCCCTCGCGGCGAACCTGCTCTATATCGCCCGGATCTTCCCCCGCACGGGGCAGGATCCCACTCCGCTGGCTTTTGCTGTGACCAGCCTGGCCTGGTCCTGGGCGTTCACCCGCATGCGTCTCTTCGATCTGGGACCCATCGCACGGGAGTTCTTGATCGAGCGCATGACCGACGGAGTGGTGGTGCTAGACCCACTCGGCCGGGTGGTGGACTTGAATCCGACTGCATGTGTCGCTTTGGGGTGGAATGATCGCGAGCCGATGGGCCGGCAGATGAGTCACCTTCTGCCGAAGAATGCGCTGGGTCAAGCGGATTGGACCGACACAGACGGTGAGGAACTTCACGTCGAGTTGCAGAGTCCGGCTTGCGCCGAACGCACATTGGAAGCGCGTTCACTCCCTCTGCGGGCCCGCAGAGGGGAGGGGCTGGGCTGGTTGGTGCTGCTCCGCGATGTGACCGAACAGCGGGCTGCCGAAGCGGCCGTCCGGGACGCGAATACCCGCCTCTCCCTCCAGTTGCGGCAGATTGAGACACTACACCACGAACTGCACGACCAGGCGATTCGGGATAGCCTCACCGGCCTGACCAACCGCCGGTTCCTGGAAGAGTGTCTGGAGCGCGAGATCGCCCGTTGTTGTCGTGACGAGAGCGTGCTTTCCATCGTGGTCATGGATGTGGACCAGTTCAAGAACATTAACGATACGTATTTGCACGCCGTAGGAGATCTGGTGCTGCGCCGCCTCGGACGCTTGCTCCGGGAGCGCACGCGGCGGGAGGAGGAAGCTTCGCGTCTCGGCGGCGACGAATTCGTCGTGGTGCTTCCCGGCGCCAGTGCCGATCAGGCGCGGCGGCGTGCCGAGGAGTGGCGGGCGGAATTTGTAGCGCTCGGGCTCCCCTTCTCGGATGCGGTGATGTCGGCAACACTCTCGGCGGGCGTGGCTTCCTATCCGGAACACGGCAGCACCGCCGAGGAATTGTTAAGGTCCGCCGACCGGGCCCTCTATCGCTCCAAGTCTCTCGGGCGGAACACGGTTATGGTTGCGGGGCGGGAGCTGATTGTCGCCGAAATCGCCCGCATGTAATGCTGCTTGCCGGCAAGCAGCATCGTGCCGCTGGGAGCAGCATGAAGCGAATCGTGGTCGGGATGTCGGGGGGCGTGGATTCCTCGGTGGCTGCGGCGTTGCTGCTGGAGCAGGGGTACGATGTGATCGGCGCGACGATGCTGGTCTGGTCACCGCCCGGCGTGGAGATGGAACATGCGGAGAGTTGCTGCGGACTCTCTGCCGCCGAAGATGCGCGCCGTGTCTGTCAATGCCTGGGGATCCGCCATTATGTCCTGGACTTTCGGGACGAGTTCTACGACCGCATTGTACGCAACTATGTAGATGAGTATCTGCAGGGGCATACGCCAAACCCGTGCGTCCGCTGCAATGAATTCATCAAATTCCGTGCACTGCTCGATCGTGCCCGAGCACTCGGAGCCGAAGCCGTCGCGACCGGACACTATGCGCGTATCCAACACGACCCGGAGCACAACCGCCGGCGGCTGCTGACCGGCAGCGACCCCCGCAAGGATCAGTCGTACGCACTATATCGCCTGTCGCAAGAACAGTTGTCCCACACGCTGTTTCCGCTGGGTGACTGGCAGAAAGACGCGGTTCGCCGGCGAGCACGCGAACTGGATCTGCCGACCGCCGGCAAGCCGGACAGCCAGGAAACGTGCTTTGTGCCTGGAAACGATTACCCGACGTTACTCCGGATTCTCGCGCCGGAGGCCCTGGCGCCCGGCGAGTTTCGCGATCCGGAAGGCCGCACTCTGGGCCGCCACGCGGGCATTGCCCACTACACCATCGGACAGCGAAAGCGTATCAATGTGGGCAGCCCGGTGCCGCTGTATGTAAGCACGATCCGCCCGGCAGACCAATTGGTGACGATTGCACCTGCCGATCACCCCTCACTCTTCCGCAGCGAGGCGCGGGCCCACGAGGTGAACTTCGTCGGTCTGGACCCAGCCCACCTCCCGGAAGGCCCGATGGCGGTGAATGCGAAGATCCGGTATAATGCCGCGGGCCAGCCTGCCCGGCTTTCGGTGGAATCGCACGACGGCAGTTTTGTTCTGCGCGTGCAATTTGACGAACCGGTGCGCGCAGTGACTCCCGGACAGTCGCTCGTCTGCTACCGCGGCGAGGAAGTACTGGCCGGTGGAGTGCTGGTCGGCTGAAGGAGAACCATCGGGATGGCGGACGAAGCAATTGGGGAAGCGACAGCGGCTGCGGTCGTGGCGCAAGCCAGGGCCGACCGGGAGGAGACAGACCGGGTGTTGCTCTTGCTCGCCGGAGTGGGAGTAGGCATCTTGTTCGGGGGACTGTTGACAATCCTGCTGGCGCCGCAGTCCGGACAACAGACCCGGCATCAGCTCCGCGAATCCACCGACGACACTCTGGACCGTCTCCGCGGCGCACTGGATGATCTGCGAGTCCGAGTAGAGGACGTTGCCCAACCCGGTCGAGAGGACGCTGCACGGCGGGGAGCCGGCGCCGGTTCACCGGTGCGCGAGGCGCACTCACCGGCAGACGGATCTGCTGTCGGCGATCCGGGCGACTCCTGAGCCCCTGCGACGTGAAGCCCTGTGTGAGGTTTGCCGCATCCGCCGACATATGACTCTGGAGACGGATCCAGCATGAACCTCAAAGTTGACACTCGCAGCGTGGGCGAAGGCATCGCGGTCATCGCGTTGACCGGAGAAGCCGACGTCTACACCTCCCCCCGGGTCAAGCAGGTGATCGGCGAACTCCTTGATCAGGGAGCCCGCCTGGTAGTGATCAACCTGGAAGACGTGGAGTTTCTGGACAGCACGGCATTGGGCTCACTGCTGTGGAGTCTGCGGCGCGCCCGGGAGCGAGACGCAGGCTTCCGCTTGGTGTGCAGCAAACGGCGTATCCTGCGTGTCCTCGAGATGACCGGGCTCGCCCGGATCTTCGAGGTACATCCCTCGGACGCGGCAGCATTGGAGGCGGCGCCGGTCTAACCTGCGCTTTTCGCAACACCATCTTGGGCTCCGATTCGACTTCCCGAACCATCCTGCTGCTCGTAGGGTTGGCGGTGCTCGCCTGGGCCATCTGGCTGATCCGGGAAGTGCTGCCCCCGTTCCTGGTGTCGGTCGCTCTGGCGCTTCTTCTGGACCCACTGCTCGATCGGATGGAGGCGCGGGGAATGCGCCGGGCTGCCGCCGTAGCCCTCGTGTTTTCGCTGTTACTCGGCGTGTTCTTCGGGCTCCTGGCCTACGTCGTGCCGCTCGCCATCGGGCAGGTTTCAGATCTTCTCCAGAACCTCAGCTCCTATGGGACGAGACTTGAGGCTCCGCTGCGCAATTGGCTGGTGGAGCATGAAGAGCAACTGCGCCGCCTGAATCTTCCGGTGTCGGTGACCGAACTCCAGCAGCAGTACGGCAGCCAGGTCGTGAGTGCAGTACAGGGGCTACTCCGCAATCTGTTTACCACCCTCCAGGCTTCAGCGGGGGCACTGGGTTGGGCAGTGATCGTGCCGATCGTAACCCTCTACCTCATGCTCGACCTGGACCGCATGCGGGAACGGGTGTTCCACCTGGTGCCGGCCCATCGTCGGGATACGGTGATGAGCCTGGTTTCCCGGGTGGGAGATGTGTTCACTGCCTATTTGCGCGGCCTGACGGCGATTTGCTGCTGCTTTGGGCTCACGCTGTACCTCGTGCTCGGCCTGGGGTTTCGGCTGCCCTATGCGCTCATCCTCGGGCTCGTCGCGGCTGTGCTCTATGCGGTGCCGTACCTGGGTCAGCTTGCGCTGCTGCTGGCGGCGGTGGCCGTGTCATGGGCTACCGGGCACGCGCTGCCCTATGTGGGCGGGGTGGCGATTGCGGTGGTGGCGGTCGGCCAGCTCTACGATCAGCTCATTACCCCGCGAGTGATCGGCCGGCAGGTGGGGATCCACCCGGTGCTCGGCCTGTTCGCACTGACTGTCGGGGGACACCTATTCGGCCTCGGCGGCATGGTGGTGGCCGTGCCGGTGGCCGCGTCCGTGCGAGTGGTGCTCATTCACCTGTTCCCGCGCCTCGTGGAGCCCCTTCCTTCTGAAGTGTACGGGGCCGGGAAAGTGGGCCGAGAGGGGGAGTACCCACATCCCGGCCCCGATACGGCTACCGGTAGTACCGGCGCCGACCGTAGCTCCGGAGGAGAGACCGAAGGTCGTCCTCCAGGTTATCCAGATCGCGCTGCCGGCGACTGAACTCCACATCCGTGAGGTAGCGGTCGTTCTGCAGGAAGTCACAGATCCGGTCGAGACCGTCGTAGAGGCGGTCCGCCTGTCGCGGGTTGACATCTCCCTCGCGCACCGCCAGGCGGAGACGATCCGAAAGGGAAAACAGCCGATTGCGCAGAATCTCGCGGCGCGAGACTTCGGGACGGTCGTAGCCGCGCGGGTAATTGCGGGTGCGATAACCGCTCGAACGATCGTAGCGCCCGGAGTACCGGTCCGAACGACCGTAGCGATCACGATCATCGTAGCGATCGCGATCATGGTCTGCTTGCGCCGGCACACCAACAGAGACCAGTCCCACCAGTGCCAGAAGCACGGCAGGCCCCAGTCGCTGCAGTTTCATGAGAGGTCCTCCTGGTCAGCAACCGTAGTGGGGCGAGGGAACGGCGATCCGGCGCGATTCCCCCAGAGGAGAAGTGAGAAACAGGTGAGGGGGCTCTTGCACTACTGCAGAATTCCGCTTCCCGGACGGCGCCGAAGTTCCGGATGGCGCCATCCGGCCTGGTCCGGACCCGCCCGATCCCCGCTCTCTCCGCGCCGGATCTACCGGAACGCGGCGCCGGCCTTTCGGCCGGCGCCGTGAGAACTGAACCCCGCCCAGGTTCAGTTCTGTGTGCCAGGACCCGGGAGGCGGAAAGCCGGTTCCTACCGAACTGAAAATAGTTTCCGAACCGATTCGTCCACCATGCAAACCCCACCCAGTGATTCCTCTCCCCCTCCCGGCTTGTTTGACCCGGCGCTCCTGATGGATCGGGCAATGCTGCACCGCGTCTACGGGATGTCGGCGGCGCTCCTTGTTCTCGGCGCGTTCGCCGTGAGCCAGTACTTCGGTCGGGCCGGAGTGCTGGGCTGGATGATCGGGGGCGGGCTGAACCTGGCGCTGCTCGCTACGGTGGAGTGGAGTGTCGTCCGCTTCATCTCCCCCGGTAAGAAATCGCTCGGCCCGGTAGCTCTCGTCAGCTTGCTGAAATTCGTTTTCGTCGCCATCGTCCTGGGGTTGGCGATGGTCGGAGCGCGTCAGGGAGTCGTATCAGTACTCTGGCTGGCCGGAGGATTTGTGCTCCCGCACGTAGTGCTGGCACTGAAGGTGCTGGGCAAGCTGCTCACCCAAAACTTGCCGAAGGGCCTCAAGTGACCGCAGCCGATCTCCCCGTCGGAAGCGCTCCGGCGCCGCTGCCTACACCGCACTTTCCGAGTCGCCTGCACGCGTTTGTCTGGCGCAACTGGCAACTGGTGCCCACCGCCACATTGGCCCGGGTGGTGGGCGCTACACCGCCGCAGATCCGGGGCATCGGGTGCTCGCTCGGGCTGCGCCGTCCTCCCCGGATTCCTCCCGGACGCCTGGGGCGGACCCACCTCACCATCATCCGGCGTAACTGGCACCTACTGCCGTACGCGCAGTTGCTGGATCTTCTCGGATGCTCCGCGGACGAACTCGCGTACACGCTGCGCGAAGACGACTTCTTCTATATCAAGCTTGGTCTGCTGAAGCCGGACTGCGCACCACTCCGCTATGTGCCCCCGACTCCCGCCGAAGCGGAGCGCGCCGCTGAAATCGCTACGGTTGTGTCCGAATGCTTCCCGCAGGGCGTGGACAGTCCCGGTTCGCTCTTCGATTTTGTGGCGCAGCTCTCCCGGCCGCCGGGGACGGTCCGGCTGCGTCAATCACTACGTGACGGGAAAACGGCTGCGGAACCTCCTCCGGCGGCAGCAGTGCCCGGCGCGCCCCGCAATCACTTTTCGGTGCGCTACTGCTCATCCTACTTCTCGCTCTATGGAGATCCGCTGCTCGATCCGGACGCAGCCGGTTTCCCGGATGGGTATCTGGCCCGGCTGTCTCGCGCCGGAGTCGGGGGCATCTGGCTGCAGGGCGTGCTGTACAAACTTGCGCCGTTCCCGTGGGAGCCGTCGCGTTCGGAGCAGTGGGAACGTCGCCTGGAACACCTGCGCGACCTGGTCGCACTGGCCGGACGGCACGACCTGGGAGTGTATCTCTACCTGAACGAGCCCCGCGCCATGCCGCTGGCGTTTTATGAGACGCGGCCTGAGGTGCGGGGGGCGGTCATCCAGGATCACGCCAGCCTCTGCACCAGTTGTCCGGAAACTCAGGAATGGCTGAAGGAAGCCGTGGCGACGGTCTGCCGCGCCGCGCCGGATCTGGCAGCCTTCTTCTCCATCACCGCCTCGGAAAACCAGACGAACTGCTGGTCGCACGGGCGCGGTGAGACCTGCCCACGGTGCGGGCCACGCGGCGCAGCCGCCGTCCTGGCCGAGGTAAACACCTGCTTTTACGAGGGCATTCAGCGGGCGGGCAGCGGCGCCCGGATGATCGCCTGGGACTGGGGCTGGCGAGACGAAGACGCCGAGGCAGTCATCCGCGCCCTTCCTCCCGCGGTGGACCTCCAGAGCGTCAGCGAGTGGAGCATTCCGATCCGGCGCGGCGGGATTGAGAGCATTGTCGGTGAGTACAGCCTCTCCGTGATCGGTCCCGGTCCGCGTGCCCGCCGCCACTGGGCTGTGGCACGGGAGACCGGGCACCGCACCCTGGCAAAAATTCAAGCTGCAAACACCTGGGAGTTCTCCGCCTCCCCTGCCATCCCGGTGGTGGAGAACACCGCCCTCCATGTGGCGCGGCTCCGCGGCGAGGGAGTGGAAGGGCTGATGCTCGGCTGGACGCTCGGCGGCTACCCCTCGGCCAACCTGGAGGTAGTGGCCGCCGTGGGCGAACTCCCCGATGGATTGGACACCGACACCCTGGTAACCCAAGCAATGGCGATCGTCGCCCGCCGCCGCTGCGGCGCGCTGCTGGCCCCCGCAGTTGTGGCTGCCTGGCGCACCTGGAGCCGGGCCTTCCAGGAGTTCCCGTACCACGGCAGCCTGGTGTACAACGCTCCCCTGCAATCCGGTCCGGCCAACCTGCTCTGGGGCACGCCCACCGGATATCGCGCCACGATGGTCGGGCTGGCGTATGACGATCTGGATCGCTGGCGGACTGTGTACCCGCCGGGCGTGTTCAGCAGTCAATTGGAGAAGGTAGCAGACGGCTTCGATGCCGGCATCCAGGCTTTGCACGCCGCAATTGTGGCTTCGGGCCTGGGGGAGCGCCACCCGGGCCGGCGGGGTGCGGAAGAGGAATTGCGGCTGGCGGATGCCGCTGCAGTTCATTTTCGCTCCGTCGCCACCCAGGCCCGGTTCATTCACGCGCGCAACGCACTTGTCGGCGCCACCCCGGAGGACCAACCGGCCCTTCGCGCTGCCATGCACACTGCCCTCCAGGTCGAAGAACAACTCGCGCGCCGCATGCACGCGCTCCAGATGGCCGACTCCCGCCTGGGTTTTGAGGCATCCAACCAGTACTTCTACCTCCCACTGGACCTGGTAGAAAAGGTGGTGAATTGCCGCTTTCTGGAGAGTTCGCTGCCCGGCTACCCCGTGTTGTAGATTATGGTGGCAGTGCGGGTGGCGGGATCGCTGCGCACGCTCTCGGTGACGGTCCGCTCGCGCTCCCCCCGTTGTTCGTATTCGAGGCGAAACGACTCCAGCACCTCCTGGTCCCGGTCCCGTGCCGCTTTCTCCTCCTCGCCCTGCGCAAACGGACACATCGGCCGGCCGAGGATGAAGTTGAACCGGATCCCCGTGGCGGCTAGCGCCGACCGGTACCAGCGTTCGGCTTCGTACCCCGGGAGGAAGAAACCGGCGGCGAGGAGGGCGTCCTCCAGGACATTGCGATCGTGCCCCTGCACATTCTGCGTGTCGAAGAATGCCTCGCCGCCCGGGCGCAGCGCGCTGAAATGAGTCCGGGCTGCTGCCGCGAGACTTTCACCCTCCAGTATCTGGAACGCTCGAATGTTCAGTACACACTCGAACTCCGCTTCCGGAAACAGGGTGCGGACGTCGTGCAGCCGGGCGTGCAAGCGGCCTCCTGGAATGATGGCTTCCACCTGCGCGTACCGGCTCCAGATCTCCGCACCCCACCCCAGGCCCGCTCGTCCGGCGCGTCGGCCAGCGCCTTCTGGAACCCCACTGCCGTTGGAGTCACATCCGAGGCCCACACTTCCAGGCCGAGGAGCGCATACAGGCGCGGCGCCACATCCAGCCCACAGCCCGGGAACCAGAGGCGCCGCGCCTTCCTATCCAGCACGTGCCGGGCAAATCGGGTTGCCGCCGAAGGACGCGGACTGTCGCTTGAGGACACATTTCGCTCCTGGTCCAGCAGTGCCTGAAAATAGGAGTCCCACGCGCCGTGGTCGTCCCCGTCTGGGGGCGGATCAATCCAGGTTCGCTTGCTCATCTGTCCCTCGCACGGGTTTGATGGTGACTTGCCCAGGCAGCCGCCGAAGTCCTTCCCCTCGGCACGCGTGGTTGGAAGAGGGAAATGCGGGCGGCGCTGTCGAACCAATGTGCATTCCCGGTCTACAGGCCTCGCAACCCGAATGATACACCGTCGCACGTTCCTCCTCTCTACCGCCGGACTCGCACTCGCGGGACCGCTGCGGGCCGCCCCCCGGGTGGAGAAAGATGTCGTCTATAGCCGCCCGGATGCGGATACCACGTTGCTCATGGATCTCTACCTGCCGCCCGGCCGGGGGCCGCATCCGGCGGTAGTACTGGTGCATGGCGGCGGCTGGCTGGGCGGCAGCAAGGCCGGCTACGAGCGCATGGGGCCCTGGCTGGCCGAGAACGGCTTTGTGGGCTGCGCCATCAACTACCGTCTCGCCCCAAAGCACCCGTACCCGGCCGCGATGGACGATTGCCACCGCGCTGTGCGCTGGATCCGCGCCCATGCGAAGGAACATGGACTGGACTCCAGGCATGTCGGGGCATTGGGAGACTCCGCCGGCGCCCATCTCGTGGCGCTGATCGGGGTGCGGGACGCACGCAAGGATGTGGAGCGCGAGTTGCGCCGCTACCGCGCCCGCCCGGATGCCGTCGTCAGCAACTACGGCGCGCACGAACTGGTCCGGATGTGGAAAATCGAGATGGCGCACCGGCCGCTCACCGCGTGGCTGGGCGGCGCGCCGGAGCAGCGTCCGACGGAGTACCGCGACGCCTCTCCGGTGAGCATGGTCTCCAAAGGCTCGCCGCCGTTTCTCATCTTGCATGGAAACCAGGACAAGGTGAACCCGGAAGAGCAATCCCGCCTCCTGCACGCGGCCCTGAGGGAGAAGGGGGTGGACAGCACCCTGCAGGTCATTGACGGCGCCGGTCATGGCTGGGCGCCCGGGACCCGGCAGGCCCAGGAGGCGGAGACCGCCACCCTGGCCTTCCTGCGCAGACACCTGCGGCGCTGACCGGAGCGAGAGTGTCTTCTATGCTGCAGTCGCTCCGCCTCAGGGACTTCACGGCCTTCCCCGACGCCGACCTCCGATTCGGCCGCCACTTGAATGTACTGGTAGGGGAGAATGGCCTGGGTAAGACCCATCTTCTGAAGGTGGCCTACAGCATACTGGCGGTCAGTGCGCGTGGCGCGAAAGAGTCAGGAGGCGCCGTGCCCACCAAGGGCTACCTGCAGTCCGCGATTGCCACTAAGCTGCGAGGAGTGTTCAAGCCGGATGAACTCGGGCGGTTGACACGCCGGCGTACCGGCCGGACACGGGCGGAAGTGCATTGCTCTTTCGACCATGCTGCCTGCAACTTCGGATTCTCATTCAACGGCGCCAGCAAGAGTGAAGTCACCATTGACCTCGCGCCTGCGGCGTGGATTGAAGAGGTGCCGGTCTACCTGCCCACGCGCGAACTGCTCACCATCTACCCAGGGTTTGTCTCCCTCTTTGAAACCACGCACCTCCCATTCGAGGAAACGTGGCGGGACACCGCGGTCCTTCTGGGGGCTCCGCTGGCCCGAGGTCCACGGGAGTCGAAAATTCGCAAGTTGCTGGAGCCGTTGGAAGCCGCGATGGAGGGGGCCGTGGAGCTGGACGCGGCCGGCCGGTTCTACCTCGAGACGGCAACGGGCCGGTTTGAGATGCATCTGGTAGCCGAGGGATTGCGGAAGCTTGCGATGATCGCTCGATTGGTCGCGAACGGTTCCCTGTTGGACAAGGGTAGCCTGTTTTGGGACGAGCCAGAAGCAAACCTCAATCCGAAGCTGACCAGGCTGGTCGCGCGCACGATCATTGACATCAGTCAGAGCGGGATCCAGGTCTTTATCGCCACTCACAGTCTGTTTCTCCTCCGAGAACTTCACATCCTGCAGCAGCAGCCGTCTCACCCGGGGGTGGACGCTCGTTTTTTCGGACTCCGCCAGGCGCAAACGGGCGTGTACGTGGACGCCGGCGCAACGGTGGATGACATCGGAGATATCACCGCCCTCAACGAGGAATTGACCCAGTCCGAGCGCTACCTGGAGGCGGAAGAGCGTTTGGCATCGCCGGGCCCGGCAGCGTAGCAGAGAGCTATGCCCACTCTCACCGAACTGCATCTTTCCTGCACCTTTCCGGACGGTTGGCAGGCTACGAAGTTCGATGACTGGCACTTCTACCAGAGGCGGTTCAAGGACTGCTGCGGGGGAAACAAGGCTGTTGACTTCCTGGCGCACGATACAGGCAACATGACCCTCTGGTTGGTGGAACTGAAGGACTACCGACAGCATCGGCGGACGAAAGACGACAAGATCTCCTTGTGGGAGGAAGTGGCTGTGAAGGTGCGGCACACGCTGGCCGGGGTGTTTGCGGCGGCGGTGGATGAGAACCACCCGGATCACACCTACGCGGTAGCCGCTCTCAAGGCGAAGAAACTTCGTGTGGTGCTTCACCTGGAGCAACCGCGCACCCACACCAAGCTATTCCCGCGGTCGTACAACCCGGCGAATGTGCAACAAAAGCTGAAACAGCTCCTCAAGCCGATTGATGCCCACCCTCGCGTCACCGACCTGGATCGCATGGCTGGCGTGCCCTGGACGGCGGCATCGCTTCCGTGAGGCGCTGAAGGAGTTAAGGAGAAGGGGGTGGACAGCACCCCGCAGATCATTGACGGCGCCGGTCATGGCTGGGCATCTGGGACCCGGCAGGCCCAGGAGGCGGAGACCGCCACCCTGGCCTTCCTGCGCAGACACCTGCGGCGCTGACCGGAACCGGAACTACGGCGCCGGCATCGGCGGCACCATTGCCTGGAACAGAGGCACGTACGCCTGAAGGAGGACGATCCCCCCGACGATGGCCGCCAGGACTACGCTGTGCCAGAGCACAAAGCGGAAGATTTCCGGTTCGGTCCCAATCTTCTCAGTGGCGGCGGTGGCGACGCAGATGCTCTGCGCGTCTATCATCTTGCCCATCACGCCGCCCGTGGAGTTTGCGGTGCAGATCAGGATCGGGTTCAGCCCAAGCTGCATCGCTGTGATCTTCTGGAGGCTGCCGAAAAGGGCGTTGCTGCCTGCATCCGTCCCGGTGAGGAAGACCCCCAACCAGCCCAGCATCGCGGCGAAGAACGGGTACAGCACGCCCGTCGTGGCGAATGCCAGGCCGAGTG
>SYMT01000512.1 GCA_005805375.1 Actinomycetota bacterium | reverse complement strand
TGGAAGCGGGAGACGGCCGAACCGGTGTTGCGGTTGCGCGCCGCCCTCCTCACCCAGCGGCGGCTCGATCTGCGGCCCTTTGCCGCGTTGAAAGGGATGGCTGCTCCCGCCTAATCTACCGTACCAGGGAATCACACCCGGCCGCGAGTAGCGATCGTCGCGACCGCCACCGGCGATTCCTCTGAGTCGCTGCTCAACCACTACGGCCGCTTCCCCGCCACACGCTGGGAACGAAGCCACCTGGGGCTCTTCAACCGCACGATCACCAGTCTTCACGACTACTTTCTCGCGCAGGACCTCATCTGGGTGGGGGGCGGCAACACCGTCAACCTGCTGGCCATCTGGCGCGCGCACGGCGTGGACCAGGCGCTCCGCGCCGCCTGGGAAGGTGGGGTGATTCTGGCCGGAGGCAGCGCCGGATCCCTCTGCTGGTTCGAGGGAGGCACCACCGACTCGTTCGACCTGCACCAACTGGCGGCGCTCTCCGACGGACTCGGTTTCCTGCCCGGCTCCCACTGTCCCCACTACGACGGCGAAGTGCAGCGCCGCCCGTTCTACCACCGGCTGGTGGGCGAAGGCTTCCCCGCCGGCTACGCTGTGGACGATGATGCCGCCCTCAGATTCGTGGGCCGGGATCTGGCCGAAGTCGTCTCCGCCCGGGCCGGCGCCACCGCATACCGGGTGGAGAACCAGGGGAATCAGGTGCTGGAGACGCCCCTGGAGGCACGGCAGCTAGGGACGCCGGTCCGGCTCGATCCTCCCGCCTCCTGATGAGGGGAAGGTATGGGTCTCCTGTCACTGGCTCCGCAGATTTGCGGAACACGCGACGGAGAAACATCGTCACGAAACCGTGATCCCGCCGGCGGTTGCGCCCCGGCCTGACTGCCGGTGCTTGATCCGGCCTGGAGAATGAACTGATGATGCAGAAATACGTGAGACCCCGGTTCGGGCGGATGTTGTTGCTTGCCCTGGCCATTGGAGCTGTGGCGACACCCCTGCTCCTCACTTCTCGTTCCGCAGAAGCCATCATCGCGATTCTGATCGGTCTGCGCTCGGGGCCGGTGGGCCTGACCCGCGGAACCGAAGGCACCTTCGGGGTCTATCTCCCCACATCGCGCAGCGTACGCACGCCGCTCCCGGTCGTCAACACCATCACTGACGGCACCTCCAACACCATCTTCGCCCGGGAGAACCTCACCCTCGTCCCGGGGGGACCGTGCGGGTGGGTCCATGTGAAGGTGTTCGAAAACGGCTCGGTGCAATTGAACGGTCGCGCGCTCGGGATCACGGTGCCGGAAGACGGGCGCCTCCAGCTTGTCTCCCAGGTCACCACTCAGGCGCCGAAAGGCACCACACTGGTTGGTTCGGTGCAAGTGTCGGAACTCGCCACGAACCGCGTCCTGGCTCTCCTCCCCTACATCGAACAGGACAACTGACGGCCCGAGTCCGGTGCGGGACGGGGACACCGGAAAGGCTGGGGGCCGGCGAGCACTGGATGCTCTGGGATGGCCGGTTGATCGGGTCAGCCGTCAACATCCGGCGAAAGACGGAATGCTTCACCGCAGAGAACGCAGAGGGACGCCGAGGAGACTCGGAGCCGCACCTCGCGCGTCTCGCTGGCGAACCCCCGGATCTTTGCCGCCCACGTCGCGAATTTCGCCGGAGTCCGAGGCGATAGCCTCGTCCACCCTCTTGCGCGAGTACGTCCTCACAGATCACTGCCTCACTCCGAGGGCTCACGGCGAGACGCGAGCCTTTGTGGTAGGCGCTCGCAGCGGAGGTTCTGGCGGCGGCGAAGTGCCGGGGCGGGGTGGAAATCGTCAGGGGGGACGAGGCTGGCGCCTCGGACTCCGGCGAAACTCGCAAGGTGGGGTGTTTCATCGGAGGGTTCTGGCGGCGGCGAAGTGCCGGGGCGGGCGTGGAAATCGTCAAGAGGGACGTCGGACTCCGGCGAAACGCGCGAAGTGACGCCGTCCTCCCTGGGGCGACTCCGGCGAGACCGGCGAGGTGACGCCGTCCTCTCTGGGGTGGCTCTGCGGGGCCCGTGCCTGCTCCACCTCCGGATCAGGAGTTCCGCCACCCCGCCGGCTGCGCTCGTGCAACGGCGCAGCCGGTGAGAGCACGCCCCGCACGCTCCTCACTTCAGGCAAGCTCACGGAAAAGTGTCCGGTCAGGAGGATCGCCGCAAGAGGGATCGTTCCATCTCCGAATGTCCCCTGGCGGTGGGCGATCGGCGGCCCAGCACACGTGGTGAAGGGTAGATGGCTGACCGCTTCCGGCATCCACTGTGGGAGTGCGACGCCGCCCCGCCCGGCCTGCACCTGCGCCGCGCCACCCCTGGGAGCCGATGGTCGCCGGGCGGTGTTGGGCGCCCGTACCCGCGGCCTGATAGAATCGCGGAGGGGACCGACGCAGGCGTACAATGGGTCGCGTGTGCGGCGCCGTTCATGTGCCTCCTGCCCGCCTCCGTCCAGCGATGGGGCCGCCGAGGTGGAAAGCAGAGCCCACGGCCTGCCGCAATCGCCTGCCTCGTGGTTACTGAACGACTGCGCCCGGTGATTCGCAAGCAAAGATCACCTGCGAGCGCCCGCCCCGGGGCGTGGGCGCTCCGGAGAACAACCATGATACCCCTGCGTCATCGCATCGCTCCGGTGGTCGCGCTCTGTCTCGGGGCGCCGCTGGTGTTCCCGCCCGCCGGCGGGGATGCCCGTGCGGGAGCGGCGCCGGTCGCCGCGCCGGTGCTCCGCCTTGCCGCGCCGGCGCCTCCACCGGAATGGGCGCTGCTGGAGCGCGAGGTGCTGCGGGCCAACACGGTCGCGTGCGAGGAGTACTTCCGGAAGTACTACGACGAGCGCGGCTTTCTGCTCTGCGTGGAACGCTGGGGCGGGGATGATGGGCCGGACGACGCGATCGAGTGTGTGAACGATTGGCCGCACCTCCACGCCCTGGGAGCGCCGGACCGGATCCTCCAGCTCTACAAGAAAGCGTGGGAGGGGCATCTCCGGCAGTACACCCTGGCGCGCACCACCCGGGTGCCGTTTGCCCGGGACGGGATGTACTACAAGGAATTCCCCGTGATGTTCGACTGGCAGCACAACGGGGAGGGTCTGTCCGTCTTCAACCTTCAGGGGCTCTCCGACCCCGAGGACGCGCGCTTCCGGCAGCGGGTCCGGCGCTACGCCGGCTTCTACCTCGGCGAGGACCCCGGTGCGCCCAACTATGACGCGAAGCACCGCATCATCCGCAGCCTGTTCAACGGCAGTCGCGGCCCGTTGCTCCGCAAGGCCACCGCCCTCGACTGGACCGGCGACCCGATTGAGGTGGAACACCGCTTCCGTCTGGGCCACGGCGAGCGTTCCTACCGGGAGATGCTGGCCCACTTCGAGGAGTACACCGACGTCATCGGCGATCACCCCCTCAACCTGCTCTCCACGACGCTCGCCCTGAATGCCTTCATGCTCGACCAGGAGCCGAAGTACCGGACGTGGCTCCTCGAGTACGCGGATGCCTGGGTGGCGCGCATGGCGGCGAACGGGGGCGTGATGCCGAGCAACGTGGGGCTGGACGGCAAGATCGGCAGCGCCGCCGGCGGAAACTGGTGGGGCGGCGCCTACGGGTGGGGCTTCTCGGTGAAGGTCCCGCAGACCGGGAAACTGGAGCACCGGAACCGGACTTAGGGAACCGCGCAGAATTAATCCTCCCGTCAGGCGGGGACCACTCCCGGGATGGTCACGAACCACTTCCCCAGTGCCGGGAGACGCTCGATCTGCGTTTCCAGGGCGGCCATCTCGGGTGCGAGGAGCCGCACGCC
>SYMT01000511.1 GCA_005805375.1 Actinomycetota bacterium | reverse complement strand
CGCCCGCACTCCGAAGAGGTACGCATACAGGTTGCGTTCGGAGACCTGAAAGCGGAGTTGCCCGTTGAGGCCGATATTCAACTGGTCCTTAGTTACGGCTTCGAGCAGGGTCCCATTCTGGTTGGCCACGGGATCTTCCGCATCGTAGGCCATGTTGACCGTTTGTGTGGCGATGGAAATCTTGTGGATCCGCTCCCACGGCCACTTGAAATAAGGACCGCCGGGCCCGATGACACGCACTTGCGGGTAGCGATACCGCTCCTTCTCGTCCGGACGCAGGTGTTCTGCGATCGGATCGTCCAGTGTAGTGACTCCCGAAATACGCTCTGCGCGACCAAAAATGGTCTTCACTGCGCGTTCGTTCTGGTCCACAGTATAGAGCCCCGCCAGGAAATAGCGGACCATGAACCACGCGACGAAACCGACGATACCGCCGAAGAGGATGTCCATCCCGGCTCCCTTCGTCCCTCCACCCCGAAGAGCCGGGATGGAAACACTCCTGTACAATTCACCGCCGCAGTCGCAGTCCCCTGCTCTCCGCTGCGGGGAGAAGCCGGTCCCCACAGCACCTGCGCTTCAGGGCGACTCTGTCTGCGGGGAAGCGCTGCTCCCAGACCCGGCAGCGGCCAACGATGCGACGTACGCGGCGTGGCCCGGGCTGCCCAGTCCCTCACGCAGGACGGCGAACACGCGGCGCATGTTGCCAGCCAGAAGCGCCGGCACATCCAGCCACAGGCCGGGAAACACCTCGCTCCGGAGGATGCCGTCGTCATCCGGCAGCAGCGGCACGAACCCCTCCGCGCGGCGCACCCACCAGTCCACCCGCCCCTGTTCCGTGTCCCAGAGCAGGTACTCCCCGACGCCGCAGCGCTCATACACCCGCCGTTTCGCCTGCCGGTCGGTCGAGACGCTGCTGGCGGCCACCTCGACCACCAGCTCGGGCGGCCCCTCCAGCATCCCGTCGGCGCCGATCCGGGTCTGCCCCCCCACGTCCGCGCGCCGGATCAGGCAGGCATCCGGTTGATATTCGTTGGCCGCGTCGAGGCGCACCGTCGCGTTGTCGCCTTGCAGCACTCCCGGGGTCTCGGCTTCGAACGTGCCGATCCATGTCTGGATGCGTCCGTGGGGGTTGCTGTGCTCGGCGATCCGTACTGGGGACGCCATCCGTACCCTCCCCTCAATCAACTCCGCCTTCTTGACCCAGGGCATCGCGGAATAGCGGCGCTCAAACTCGTCCCGCGTCAACCGATCTCCCTCTCGCAAGAGCGCTCCCTCGCCCTCTCGCAAGAGAGTTCCCTCACCTCCAACCGGGAGGGGTGCTTCAGCCACCATGGTCATCTGCGAGTCCTTGCTCAATGACAGAAGGGCGAGTTCCCCCGAATCATACTATCATGGTCGGCTACAGCAGGCCGGATCGAGTGCCGCCCACTTGAGCGGGCACGGGAGGTGGGGGAAGCCCGACGAACACCGGCCACGGAGCACGGACCAGCCCACCCGGGTATGGATCGGAGTACGGGCTTCAGGGGCTACCTGCCCGTGGCATCAGCAGGGTATCATAAGTGCGTGACTGAGCCTTCCGTCCCGGCCGAGAATTCTCTGCCCATCGTTGCCGACACGCGTCCGCCGGCCGTCGTCGAGACCGCGCTGCCCGTCGCCGAGACGGCGGCCCCTCACGGCGAGACCGCGTTGCCCGTGTTGTGTGGGCGCAACCGCCGTGAGCTCGAAACCTGGCTGGTGGGGCTGAAAGAACCGGCGTATCGGGGCCGCCAGATTGCTGCCTGGATCTACCAGCGCGGGGCGCGCGCGTTTGCAGAGATGACCGATCTTCCGGCGGCACTGCGGGCCCGCCTTCGCGAGTCGGCAGTGCTCGGACGCGCGGAGGTCGAGGCGCGCCAGCGGGCGGTGGACGGCACGGTGAAGCTGCTGCTGCGGTTCGTTGACGGGCGTGCGGTCGAAACGGTGCTCCTTCCCTACGAGGATCGCACTTCGGTTTGCATCTCCAGCCAGGTGGGCTGTCCGGTCGGCTGCGTGTTTTGTGCCACCGCGATGCTCGGCTTTGCCCGCAATCTGACCGCGGGGGAGATGGTGGACCAGGTGCTGGCAGCCCGGTCCCACGCCCCTGGTGAGCGGGTCTCGCATGTGGTCGTGATGGGAATGGGCGAGCCCTTGCTCAACTATGATCCGCTCGTCACTGCGCTGCGGCTGTTGCATGAGGAGGTCGGGCTGTCCTATCGGCACCTGACGGTCTCCACGGCGGGGCATGTGCCCGGGATGCGCCGCCTGGCGCACGAGGGACTGCCGGTGACGCTGGCCGTTTCGCTCCACGCGCCGAACGATGCGCTGCGAGAGCGCCTGATTCCGATGGCGCGCAAGTGGAACCTGGAGGTGGTGATGGATGCAGCCGAAGAGTACTCGGTTCAGACCGGGCGCCGTGTAACGCTCGAATATCTCGTCCTGGGAGGCGTGAACGACGGCCAGGACCAGGCGAAGGAACTGGCAAAGCTCGCGCGCGGGTCGTTTCATCACGTGAATTTGATCCCCTGGAATCCCGCCACTACCCTGGAACATTTCCGTTCGCCCCGCCCGGAGCGTTTGAAGAAGTTCCGGGAGGCGCTGGAAGAACGCGGAGTGACGGTAACCCAGCGTGTGGAGCGGGGTCAGGAAATTGACGCAGCCTGCGGGCAGCTTGCTTTGGTGGCGGCACATGGCGAGGAACGACTGGTGAGGATCGCATGAGTGAAGTGCGGATCGGGCTGGTGGGGTGCGGGGGAATCGGCGGAGTACACGCCCGATCCTGGGCACAGGTGGAGGGTGCGCGCATTGTCGCGGCGGCAGACGTGGACCGCACGCGGGCCGCGGCCACCGGAGGCACGCCATACGCGGACTACACCGCGATGCTGGATGCCGAGGCCCTGGACCTGGTGGACATCTGTACACCGCCGAAGTGGCACGCCCCGGCGGCCATAGCGGCCCTGGAGCGTGGACGGCGGGTGCTGTGTGAAAAGCCCCTGGCGCGAAACCCGGACGAGGCCCGGGCGATTGTCGCGGCAGCGGAGCAGTCTGGAACGCTCTTGATGACAGCGTTTTGCCATCGGTTCCATCCCCCCATTGTGTGGCTGAAATCGCTCATCGAGAGTGGAAAACTCGGCCGGGTGGTCCAGTACCGCAATCGGTTTGGGGCGAAGTTTGAGGGCATCGAGTCCGTCTGGTTCTCGAATCCGGACATTGCGGGCGGCGGGGTCCTGATGGATACCTCAGTCCACAGCGTGGATCTGTTTCGCCATCTGGTGGGTGAAGTAGTCGGGGCGGCGTCCGCTACCCACACCTTTCATGCACACGTCCACGGCCTGGAGGATACCGGCACCATGCTGCTGACAGCCGAGGGGGGCGCTATCGGCGTCATTGAGGCGAGTTGGGTCACCCCGCATTCAAAGAATATCGTCGAGGTCTACGGTGAGGCGGGCGCCGCGGTGGTGGATTACAATACCGGGACGGCGAGCTGGTGCCCTTATGGGGAGTCCACCTGGCAGCAGACGGAACTCCCGGATGAGAACCGGTTTGTGCTGGAACTGCGCCACGTGGCGGCCGTTGTGCGCGGCGAAG
This sequence comes from Actinomycetota bacterium, assembly GCA_005805375.1. Taxonomy (GTDB): domain Bacteria; phylum Armatimonadota; class SYMT01; order SYMT01; family SYMT01; genus SYMT01. The sequence goes on along the minus strand of SYMT01000511.1, from coordinate 14,985 downwards.
CGACGCCGCGGGTCACCGGTCACGATGGAATGCGAGCGGTCGAAATCATCCATCAGGCGTACGCGAATCGACTTTAATCACCATGATCAGCATCCGCGGTAGATCGGCCAGATTGTGCGACGGCGTCTCGCGGCGGGACTTCCTCCGCGTGGGCGCGGTGGGAACGATGGGGCTCGGGCTACCGCAATTGCTGCAGGCCGAGGCCATCGCGGCGCAGACTGCGCGGAGCACCGGCAAGGGATCGGCCCGGGAGAAGAGTTGTATCCTGTTGTTCCTGATGGGCGGGCAGTCGCAGCTCGATATGTGGGACATGAAGCCGGACGCGCCCGAAATGATTCGCGGCGAGTTCAAGCCGATCTCCACCCGCGTTCCCGGCATCCAGATCTGCGAGCACATGCCGCTGCTGGCGCAGCGGACCCACAAGTTCGCCATCATTCGCTCGATGGCGCATTGGGTCAAGAATCACGGGCCGGCGGGATACTACGCCCTGTCCGGGATGGCGCCGAAGAGGGACATCGTTGCGTTCGGACTGAACGCGGATGATTACCCGGCATTCGGGTCGGTGGCCTCGCTGCTGAAGCCGAGCACCCGGCCGGTCCCTTCCTACGTACAACTGTCTCCTTCGCTGGTCGGTGACGGCGGCCTGCAGATGCCCGGCCTTCATGGCGGCTTCCTGGGTGCGCGCTACGACCCACTCAAGGTGATGAACGACCCGAACCAGGACGACTTCCAGGTCGAGGAGCTGTCTCTCCCGGAGGGGGTTGCACACGGACGGCTCTCTGCGCGCCGGTCGCTGCTCAAGCTGGTGGAAGATGAGTTTCCGCTCTTGGCGGAGTCGAAGCGGGTGGCGCGCATGGACCAGTTCTACCAGCGGGCCTTCAACCTGGTGACTTCGCCGGACGCGCGGCGCGCCTTCGATCTCCAGAAAGAACCCCTGAAGCTCCGAGAACGCTACGGCCGCAACGTTTACGCCCAGCAACTGCTGCTCGCCCGCCGCCTGGTAGAAGCCGGTGTGCGGCTGGTGACGCTGGTCTGGGGCGGGCCGATCAACGCCCCGGATGATTACTGGGACACGCACCAGGGGAATTTCCCCAAGCAGCGGGACAAGCTCATTCCCACATTCGATCGCTGCTACAGCGCGCTACTGGATGATCTCGAAGACCGGGGGCTGCTGGACGATACGCTCGTGATCGCCATGGGTGAGTTCGGACGCACTCCGCGTGTCGGGCAGATTACCGCAAACGGGGGAACCGACAGCACCGGTCGCGATCACTGGCCGTTCTGCTACAGCATCACTCTGGCAGGGGGCGGCATTCGCGGCGGGCAGGTCATTGGGAAGAGCGACGAGACTACGGCGACCGTGACCGAGCGTCCGGTGTCCCCGGAGGACCTCACCGCGACGTTGTACCACGCCCTCGGGATCTCCCACCATGCCGAGGTGCGCGATCAGTTGAACCGGCCCCTGCCGGTGGTGCGGGGCGGAGAGCCGGTGCTGGAACTATGGGGGAGCCCGGCCTGATGGTGCGGTGTTCCACGCTGGGGATTTCGTGGTTGAAAACCGCCAGCGAGGCGAGTTCCGGCGGGCTCCCGGAACGGAGGGCCGGGGTTCGGATTCCCCAGAACACCCTTCCATCCGGAGCCGATTCCGGCGGTTCGTCTGCGAGTCCCAAGCGCAACAGCGTCCGGATGCGAAACGCAAGACCGAGAACTCGGCAGTATGTCGGTGGGGCGCTGCTCGCGCTGCTCGTGTCGGCGGGAGGCAGCGAGGGCGCGGCGATGCCCCGACCGAGCCATCGGCGCACGACCCGACAGGAGCTGCGTCCTGCCACTGGTGTACGCCCTGCTTCCGCGTTTACCGTTGAGATGGCGCCCAAGGTACTCCGCCTCGAAGGCGCCCGCGCTGAGCAGGGGCTCATCGTGACGGCGGTGTACCCAGACGGAACCCGCCGAGATGTGTCCAGCGCGGCCCGATACCGGGTGGTGGATCCCACCCGGGCGAGCATCGCGCGGGAGGGGGTTCGCTGGCTGGTGCGGCCCCGGCGGAATGGAGACACCCATCTGGAGGTTTCCGTGCCGCCGATGCCTGCGATTCGTGTCCGGCTGGTGGTGCGCGGATCCGGTGAGCCCGCGCCGATCTCGTTTCGCGGCGAAGTCGTGCCGGCATTGACCAAAGCGGGCTGCAATCAGGGGACCTGCCACGGGACGCCCACCGGAAAGGGGGGGTTCCGGCTGAGCCTGCAGGGGTATGCGCCCGATGCCGACTACGCGGCCCTGGTGCGCGAGGGAAGTGGGCGGCGAGTGAATCGTGCCGACCCCGGGCGGAGCCTGCTCCTGCTGAAGCCTCTCGTGGCGGTGCCGCATGCCGGGGGAAGGCGCCTCGCTCCCGATATGCCGGAGTACAGGGTGCTGTCGCAGTGGATTGCCGAGGGAGCCGCCGAAGATCCCGCAGATACGCCGACGCTGGTGAAGCTGGAGGTGCTGCCGGGCCGGGAGACGCTGTCGCTGCCCGGGGCGCGGCGCCAGATTGCCGCGATCGCCCACTTTTCGGACGGCACACGGCAGGACATCACACGGGTTGCGAAGCTCACTTCCAGTGACGATGACCTCGTCACCGTGACACGCGAGGGGCGGGTGGAGGGCCGGCAGCGGGGAGACGCTGCCATTCTGGTACGCTATCAGCATTTGCTTGAGGCGTATCCCGTAACGCTGCTGCGCGACGTGCCGGGGTTCCGCTGGGACAGTCCGCGCGCGGAGAACTACGTGGATCGCCACGTGTATGCGCGGCTGCGGCTGTTCCAGATTCCCGCATCGGCCCTCTGCACGGACACCGAATTCGTCCGCCGCGCCTATCTGGATCTGCTCGGGCGCATCCCATCGGCCGATGAAGTGCGGGCCTTTTTCGCCGGGGCCGCCGGGCCGGGCGCCCGCGCCCGGCTCGTGGAAACCCTCCTCAGCCGCCCCGAGTTCCCCGACTTCTGGGCGCTCAAGTGGGCGGATGTGCTCCGTATTCAGGATGAGACGCTGCGCGACCCGAATGCGAAGGCGTACCACGGCTGGGTTCGGGACAGCCTGGCCACCAACAAGCCGCTCGATCAGTTTGCGCGGGAACTCCTGACCGCCTCCGGCGGTTCGAGTTCGAACCCACCCGTCAACTACTTCCGCACGCTTCAGGAACCGCAGGAATTCGCCGAAGCCACCGCGCAGCTCTTCATGGGAGTGCGGATGACGTGCGCGCGGTGCCACAATCACCCCTTCGAGCGGTGGACGCAGGATGAGTATTACCAGTTCGCCGCGTTCTTCTCCCAGGTGCAGCGGCGCGGGGCCGGGCGCCGGCGCGACGCCGGCGAAGAGACCATCGGCCTGAATGAGGGCGCCGAGGTGACCCACCTGCGCACCGGGAAGATCATGCAGCCGCGCCTCCCGGGCGCCGGTTTTCCTGCGATCCGTTCCGGGGATGACCGCCGAGTGGCGCTGGCGGATTGGCTGGTGCAACCAGCCAATCCTTTCTTTGCCCGCGCGATGGCCAACCGGATCTGGTCCCACCTGCTCGGCAGGGGCATCGTCGAGCCAGTGGATGATTTCCGGGAGTCGAATCCGCCGGTAAACGGGCCACTCCTGGCGGCACTGGCTCGGGATCTCGCAGACCACGGTTTCGACCAACGGCATCTGATCCGCACCATCATGGCTTCCCGCACCTATCAACTCTCCTCACGCGCGATGCCCCTCAACCGGGACGACGAAACGTATTTCTCCCACGCCCTCGTGCGGGCCATGAGCGCTGAACAACTCGCCGACAGCCTGAGCCAGTTTGCCGGCGTGCCCGACACCTTCGCGGGGTACCCAAAGGGAACTCGGGCGGCACAGCTCGCCGGCACCCGAGCCCGGACGCCGTTCCTCAAGACCTTTGGGCGCCCGGACCGTAACCTGAACTGTGAATGTGAGCGAGAGAAGGAGCCGACTCTGTTTCAGGCACTCACGCTGCTCACCGGTCGCCAACTCCAGTCGAAACTGCGCGCGGACGACGGTCGGGTTGCGGCACTCGCAGCCTCCGGACGGGCAGGCGAAGTCGTATTGGAGGAACTATACCTCTCCGCGCTCGCGCGCAAGCCCTCCACCCGGGAACGACAGGGCCTCCTCGACCACCTGACGCGGGCAACAGACCGGCGGGCCGCGCTGGAAGATATCGCGTGGGCGCTGCTGAACTCGAAGGAGTTCCTTTTCCGGCGGTAGGGACTCGCAGGAACCCCGACCGGAGCCCCAGAAGTACTTCCTCACGGTTTCAGCAGATGCGCTTCCCGCGTCGAGGCGCGGACGGCCGGACGGCCCACCGTGGAAGACGGGGCCGCCGGGCCAGATGGGTGGTCAATGCCCGCGGGACCGATTATACTCCGAGGGGCGCAGTGCGGGGAGCGGGGAGCAGCGAAAGGAAGACGCTGCGGATTGCCCGTCATGCCGTCCGTCTCCACCGCGATACACCGTTGACCTGGAATCACCGACTACCCATGCATCTTCTCGGAACCCAACACATCAACGACGCCGGGCATCTCGAAATCGGCGGCGTGGACACCGTCGCTCTGGCGCGTGAGTTCGGCACTCCTCTCTATGTGATGGACGAGGAGGCGTTTCGCCGGAAAGCCCGCGAGTACCTGCGCGCGTTTCGATCTCGCTATCCGGATGTGCAGATTTCCTTCGCTGGGAAAGCGTTTTTATGCACGGGGTTCTGCAAATTAGTGGAGCAAGAGGGACTCTGTCTGGATGTGGCCTCCGGCGGCGAACTCCACACCGCGCTTCTTGCCGGCTTCCCAGCGGAGCGGATATCGCTGCACGGCAACAATAAGTCCGTCGCAGAGCTGGAGATGGCGCTTGAAGCACGGGTCGGACACATCGTCGTTGACAACTTCTACGAGCTCGACCTGCTGCTGGAGATCACCCGCGGGCGCGTGCAGCCGCAGCCCGTGCTCCTGCGCGTCGCGCCGGGGATTGACCCGCACACTCACCGGCGAATCAGTACCGGACAGGTGGACACCAAGTTCGGCTTCGACGTAGGCAGTGGGGCCGCCTGGGCCGCCATTCGCAAGGCTGCCGAGATTCCCGGGATCGCCGTCAAAGGACTGCATTGCCACGTCGGATCCCAACTCCTCGACACGGAGTGCCACGAGGCGTCTGTGGGTATCATGGCGGATCTGCTCGCACAGGCGAAGCAGGAACTGGGAATGGAGTTTTCCGAGCTGAACGTAGGCGGCGGCCTGGGAATTCGCTATCTCCGGCACCATGAGCCACCGACGATTGATGAGTTCGCCGAGACCGTCACCGGAGTGCTCAAGTCCAGATTGGACGACCACGGGCTGCGGTACCCAACCCTCCTGCAGGAGCCGGGCCGTTCGCTGGTCGGCGAAGCAGGAACGACCCTCTATTCGATCGGCAGCATCAAGGAGATTCCGGGCCTGCGAACCTACGTTTCGGTAGATGGCGGGCTATCCGATAACCCCCGCCCGGCGCTGTACGAGGCCCGCTACGAGGTGGTGGTGGCAAACCGCATGGACGAGCCCCACGATCGGGTGGTGACGATCTCGGGCAAGCACTGCGAAACCGACGTGCTGTTCCCGGACGCCATGATCACCGATCCGCGTCCCGGCGACCTGCTCGCAGTGCTCTCCACCGGCGCCTACAACTACGCGATGGCCAGCAACTACAATCGCTTCCGCCGGCCCGCGGTGGTTCTCGTGAACGACGGGCGGGCGGATCTTCTGGTGCGCCGCGAGACCTACGACGACCTAGTGCGCAGCGATGTGATGCCTGCCCGCCTGGCTTGAGCGCACCGGGAAGCGAGACACTTCCCGCTCCCTGCAGGCTGTTTTCTCCACGATGGATGTCATAGTTTCCCACGCGAATGCCGACTTCGACAGCCTGGGTGGCCTGGTCGGCGCGACTCGGCTGTATCCCGGCGCCGTCCCTGTGCTTACCGGCGGTGCAGCGGCGAACGTGCGGGACTTCCTCGCCCTCCACGCAGACTTTCTCGATCTCCGGGGGGCTACCGACGTCCGCCCGGAGGCGATCCGCCGCCTGATCGTGGTAGATGCCTGCCAGAAGCGACGTCTGGGTCCGGCTGCGGCCTGGGTGGACCTTCCCTCGGTGGAGGTACACGTCTTCGATCACCACACGCGCGTCGAATGTGACCTGGGCGCGACCCAGGAGTGGTGCGAGCCCTGGGGGGCGGCGAGTTCCGTGATCACGCTGCGGCTCCGCGATACCGGGATCACAGTTACCCCATTCGAGGCGACGGCTCTGCTCCTCGGCATCTATGAGGACACTGGATCGCTGCTCTTCTCCGCCACCTGCCCCGAGGATCTGGAAGCCGCAGCCTGGCTGGTGCGCGCGGGCGGCGACCTGGAGACCGTGGCCCGTTTTGCGCATGCGACGCTCTCGCCCGACGAACGCCGTGTACTCGCGAGTCTCACACAGTGCGCGGAGGTGTGTCGGATAGGCGGCGTCCCGATCGTGCTGGCCGTCGCGCCCCCCGACGAAATGATGGCCGATGCCGCACCGCTGCTTGAGCGCCTGTTGGAGTCGGAGGGGGCCGCCGCGGGCTTCCTGATTGCCCCGATGGAAAACGCGCTGTTTGTGATCGGGCGCAGTCAGTCGGATGCGGTCCCGGTGGATCGGGTGCTGCAGTACCTGGGTGGAGGTGGGCACGCGCGCGCTGCTTCGGCTCGGGTGCGGAGCCAGTCACCGGAGGCGCTCCTCACCCGGCTGCGCGCGCTCCTCGCAGAGCAGGTGACCCCCGAGCGCACCGCGCGCGATCTCATGTCCTATCCGGTGCGCAGCCTGCCCCCGGAAGCCCGCATCGCGGAAGCGCGGAGCCAGATGATGCGGTTTGGGCACAGCGGCCTCATCATTCTCGATCAGGGAAAGCTTGTCGGTATCTTTACACGACGTGATGCCGACCGCGCCGAGCAGCATGGCCTCGCCCATCAGCCGGTACGGAATTTCATGTCCCGGAACGTCGAAACCACCACTCCGGACGCTCCCCTATCCCGGTTGCAAGAGCAGATGGTGGCCCGCCGCATCGGTCGCCTGCCGGTGGTTGAGGGTGGCGCCGTCGTGGGCATCGTGACCCGCTCCGATGTGCTGGAGGCACTCCACGGAGCGCGATTCTTACAGCGGGTGCAGCCATCCACAACCCCGGTGCTGCGCGCGTTTCGCGAGTGGCTGCCCGCTCCCATCCAGGAACGACTGGAGCAGTTAGGTCAACTTGCCGCCGATGACGACCAGCAACTCTACGTCGTCGGTGGTTTCGTGCGCGATCTGCTGCTGGGCGCCCCCAGCCTGGATGTGGACCTGGTGGTGGAGCCGGATGCGACGCGGTTTGCCCGGCGGGTAGCACGGGAACTGGGCGGCACAGTGAAGACCGATCCGCAATTCGGCACCGCGCATCTGGTGCTGCCGGATGGCTTTGCTCTGGATTTCGCCACGGCGCGTTCGGAGAGCTACCAGCGTCCGGCGGCGCTGCCGGAGGTGGAGTCCTCCTCTGTGGCGGATGACCTGCGGCGGCGCGACTTTTCGATCAATGCGATGGCCGTGTCGCTCCGTCCCGAAACGTTCGGGGTGCTCCTGGACCCTGCCGGGGGGTTCGACGATCTCACGCAGCACCTGGTCCGGGTCCTCCATCCTCTGAGTTTCGTCGAGGATCCCACGCGCGTGTTCAGGGCAGTGCGGCTGGCGGAGCGATATCGCTTCGCATTGGATCCGGGGACGGAGCAGTTGGCCTCTGCCGCCGTTTCCGAAGGGCGCCTGCAGGAACTCACGCCGGAGCGGTACCGGGCGGAACTCTTCCGCACAGTCCGGGAAGCACGCCCCGTGGGTCCGCTGCTGCGCCTCCACGCACTCGGCGCGCTGAACGTCCTGGAACTGCAGCTCAATCCGGATCCGGAGCTTCTCCAGGGGGTACCGGGAGCCCTGGAATGGTGGGAGAAGCGGACAGGCAGCGCGCTGGATCCACCGGAGACCGCCTGGGTCGCCGCCCTGCTCAGCCGATCTACGCCGGAGCGCGCCGGACAGGTGGCGCAAGAGCGCCTGCGGCTGGCGCCGGCCATTGCGGAACAGATTGTGGTCACACTGCGCGTCCTGCACGAAGTGGCCGCCGACGGGGTCTTCCCGCTGCTGAGCGGTCCCCCATCGGTGGTGACGGCGCGGGCGAAGGGGCTCCCGCCGGTGGCGCTTGTCCTTGCCCGCGCCGCCACTACTGCAGCGGGCGCCGCGGGCAAGGAGGCCCGGGGCGTGCTCGACCGTTATGTGCAGGATTGGCGTACCCGATCGCTTGCGTTCACCGGAGACGACCTGATCCGCCTCGGCTATCGGCCGGGTCGCGCACTCGGTCAGGCCCTCCGCGAAACACTCGCTGCCCACCTAGACGGCCACGTGCGGGGCAGGGAAGCGGAACTCGCGTATGCGCGCCACCTGCTGGACACTGGGCAGGGCTCGGCGCCCCTGGACGGTGACGAGCTGACAAGAGGGAATCGGGACGGCGACAGCGAATAGTGAAGGGCGACCGGAAGTCTTCCCGGCGCCCTTCGCCTCTCTCGCACGGGTAACGAGTTCAACGGCTCGTTCTGCCGGCGCAGACCACTGAGACTCACCCATGGATCCGGAGCTGACTCGACTGGCCGTGCATCTGCTCGCGTTGCTCATCGCGATCCCGGTGCACGAGTTCGCCCACGCCCTGTCGGCCGTGAAGTGTGGGGACGATGGTCCGCGTCGGGAGGGCCGCCTCACCATCTACCCGTGGGATCACTTCGATGCCCTGGGCGCGATCTTCTGTGTCATCAGCGCCTATACAGGGTTCGGCCTGGGGTGGGGGAAACCGGTGATGGTGGACCCCGGACGGCTTCGCAACCCGCGCTGGCACATGTGCCTCATCGCCGCATGCGGCCCGTTCGCCAACCTGCTCCTCGCGCTGGCATTCTCCGTGCCGTTCCACGCGCGCGTGGTGACCGACCCAACGAGTGGGATGGGACAGGTGCTGTTCACCTTCATCCTGGTGAACCTCAGCCTGATGCTGTTCAACCTGATCCCCCTTGGCCCGCTGGATGGGGCAAAGGTAGTCAGCGCCTTTCTCAGTTACCGCCAGGCGGGAGACTTCTGGGCCTTCCAGCAGCGTTGGGGCAGTCTGATCCTGATGGCGTTGATCCTGCTTCCGCCGGGCCGGATCGTGTTCGGGTTCCTGGTTGGATTGCCCCTGGTTACGATCCTGCAGTGGCTCTTGCCGGGTATCAGATGAACGGGGGCGATGCAATGGCGACCACGGAGTGTTTGAGGGTTCCAGCGTTGAGGGGTTTCACCCCCCGGAAACCCTGGAACCCCAAGACCCTGGAACCCTCAAACCCCGAAGCTGCGGGGAAGTGAATGTCCGAGGCCGGCGCCGTGGGCTCGAATGAAACTGAGATAGCGCCGATGCACGTCGCGGGCCTCCGTGCGGTGAGTGGAGTACACGTTGTGCTCTTCGTGCGGATCGGTGGGCCGATGATACAGTTCTGGGGGCACCCCACCCCGCCAGTACACCAGACTCCACTCGTCGGTACGGGCCACGCTCGGGCGGTGGACGCTCCAACCCCGGAGTGACCAGGAGGACACGGCGATGTCCCTGATCCGGTCCTGCTCGCCGCGCAACACGGGTACCAGCGAGCCCGTGCGCATCGTGGGCGGAATCGGAACGCCCGCCAGTTGCAGCAATGTGGGAGACACATCGCCAGGGTGCGCGAAGGCGCGAGTGCGCGCCGGAGCAATGCCGGGAGCCCGGATCAGCAACGGAATCTGCGACAGTTCCCAGTAGGGCGCCCACCCCTTCACGTTGTGCTCGCTCTTGCCGAGTTTTCCCAGGCGACCCCGCTCGCCCAGGAACAGCCCGTGATCGGAGAGGAAGGCCACCACAGTGTCTTCCCGACGCCCCAGCGCGTCCAGTGTGTCGAACAATCGCCCCAACCAGCGGTCAACCATCGTTACCTCGCCGGCATACAGCGCCCGCATGCGCCTGATATCTGCGTCGCTGTAGGCATCCGCGGGACCCATGTTGGGACGGATCACATCGTCGCCATCCCCCACTGTGTCATGGAGCGCAACATACTCAGCGGGGGGATCCCAGGGTTCGTGCGGATCGAAAATGTCCACGTGCAGATAGAACCGGCTCCGCCGGTGGTTTTGCTCGAGCCAGTGGATCGCCTCCTGGATCACGCGGGGTGCGAAATAGTCTTCCTCACGTTCGCGGCCGGCGACATTGCGCAGGTACTGAAGGATGCGGTTGTCCGGTCCGTGCCCGAGCTTCGCAGGGTCGCACGGCCACGCGACCGGTCCCTCCAGCGGCGCGTAGTTGTCGTAGAGCTGCCCCCGGACTCGAAGGAGAGAATGGAACCCCCGGGCGTAGTCATAACCCGAGCGACACAACGGCAGGTTGTCGGTCACCATCGCGCAGGTGTAGCCCGCCGCGGCGAGAGTTTCCGAGAGCAGCACCTCGCTGCGCGGCAGAGGACCCCAGTTCAGATAGGTAAAGACAAACTTGCCGGTGAAAATCTCCGCCCGGCACGGGAGGGTGGGAAAGCTGCCCGAGTATGCCTCGTCGAACACCACCGCGTCCCGTGCAAACCGGTCCAGGGCAGGGGTGTGCGCACCCAGCTTGCCGTAGCAGCCCAGATGATCTCTGCGCAGCGTATCGCTGACGATGAGAATCAGGTTCATGCCGAACCTATCTTCAATTGGGCCTCAATGAGAGCGACGACCGCAGCCAGCGCCTCCGGGAGTTTCGCTGCGTCCCGGGCCCCGGCCTGCGCAAACTCGGGTCGGCCCCCGCCTCCGCCACCAGCCAGCTTTGCTACTTCCCGGACCAGGTTCCCGGCGTGGGCGCCCAGTCGAACGGCGTCGGGTGTTGCCTTGGCGATCAACGTGCCCCGGCCATCGGCGACCCCCGCTACCAGCACCACGGCCGTCCCGAGCCGCTCGGCCGCTTGGTCCACGAGCGCCTTGATCGCCTCTGCGTCCGCGGACTCCACCTCGCAGGCCACGACGGCCACGCCGCCGACATCGCGCTTCTCGGCCAGTATGCGATCCAGCACTCCCCCGGCAGCCGAACGGCGCGCCTCCGCCAGTTGCCGTCGCAGGGCGGCAATCTGATCCTTCTGCGCCTGGAGACGTTCAGGAATCTGTTCCAACCCACCCCCCAGCGCCTCGGCGATTTCGCGAAGTCGCGCGCTCTGCTGCTGCACTGCCGCGAGAGAATTCATGCCGGTGGTGCACTCGATGCGCCGAATTCCGGCAGCGGCGCTCCCCTCACTCGCGATCTTGATGAGACCGATCGTGCCCGTGCGCGCGGCGTGAGTGCCACCGCACAACTCCGTGCTGAAGCCGGGAACCTGCACCACGCGCACGATCTCGCCGTATTTTTCGCCGAAGAGCATCATGGCGCCCATCGCCCGGGCTTCCGCCTGCGTGTGGTTCTCGATCTCCACCGCCACATCGCGCAGCACCTCGGCGTTCATCAGTTCTTCTACACGGCGCAACTCGTCGAGGGAGAGCGATGATCCGTGAGCGAAATCGAAACGCAGCCGGTCGGGTTCCACCACCGAGCCTCGCTGCACCACATGGGCGCCCAGCACCGTACGCAGCGAAGCGTGGAGCAGGTGGGTGGCGGTGTGCGCCCGGCGGATCGCCTCCCGGCGCCCTGCGTCCACCTCACCGACGACATGCATCCCCTTATGCAAACGTCCCTGCTCAATGCGCACCCCGTGCAGCAGGAACAGATCCCGCTTCTGGGTGTCCAGCACGGTTGCAAGCAGCGACACGCCTCCTACTCCGCTCAACAGCCGGCCGGTATCACCGACCTGTCCGCCGCTCTCGCCGTAAAACGGGGTCCGGTCCAGGACCACTACGCCTTCCTCTCCCGCTTCCAGCGACGCCACTTCACGGTTGTCGTGGAGTAAAGCGAGCACGCGGGCGTCCGCCCGCAGGTGCTCATAGCCGACGAACTCCGTGTGCGCGACCCCGAGGGTCGGCGCACTCTGCTTCTCGGCAGTGCCTTTCCCGGAAACATCGCGAAAATCGCGGCGGGCGCGGTCGTAGCCTTCCTCATCCAGGCGGGCGCCCCGTTCTTCCGCCAGTTCCAGCATCACTTCCAGCGGCATTCCGTATGTCGAGCGCAGATTCCAGGCGAAGCGCCCGTCTACGGATGCCCCAGCGGTGGCGGCCTCCAGGAAGAGGGGCACGCCCCGCTCCAGCATGGTTTCAAAGCGTTCCTCCTCAATCCGGATCTGCCGGACGATGATGTCCTGCTTCTGGCGCAGCTCAGGGTACCCCGGCTCCATCTTGTCAACGATCACGGGGACGATGTCGTGGATGAAGGACCCCCGCAGCCCGAGCAGATAGCCGAACGTGGCGGCACGCCGCAGAATCCGGCGCAGGACGTATCCGCGCCCTACATTCTCCGGATAGATCCCGTCCATGACCAGGAACGCGGCGGCGCGGCTATGGTCTGCGATCACCCGCTTGCGCCAATCCTCCCGGCTGCCGGCACTCCCGGTCGCCCGAACCAGGAGTTCGTCCACGCGATCCATCACAGGGGCGAAGAGGTCGGTATCGTAGACGGAGCGGCGGTTTTGCACCACACAGGTCAGGCGCTCCAAACCCATCCCGGTATCAATATTCTTAGCCTGAAGCCACCCGCGCGTGCCGTCTGCATGCTGATAGCGCTCGGTGAAGACGTGGTTCCAGAACTCCAGATAGCGGTCACACTCACATCCCGGCTTGCAGTCCGGCGAACCGCAGCCGAACTCCGGACCCAAATCGTAGTAGAACTCGGAATCGGGACCGCACGCGCCGGTCTCGAGCACCGGCCCCCACCAGTTGTCGTCCAGCCGCAGCAGGCGTTCCGCCGGCAGTCCGACATCCTTCGTCCAGATGTCGTAGGCCTCGTCGTCGTCGGGAAAGATCGTGCCCCAGATCCGGTTCGGGTCCAGTTTGAGAACTTCGGTCACAAACTCCCAGCCCCACACGAGCGCTTCCTTCTTGAAGTAGTCGCCGAAGGACCAGTTGCCGAGCATCTCGAAGAGCGTGTGGTACCGAGCAAACTTGCCGACCCGATCCAGATCCACCGTGCGGCACACGCGCTGGCAGGTAGCGATGCGAGGATACGGCGCCGGTTCACGCCCCTCCAGCATCGCCTGGAATGGGACCACCCCGGCTGTGGTGAGGAAGATGGACGGATCGGTGGGAACAAGGGAGATACCGGGCAGGATTTTGTGCCCTTTGCTCTCCATGAAGCTGAGGAAGAGATCGCGAAGTTCGTTGCTCGTCACCATAAGCGGGGTTCCGTGAGGTTCCAATGTCCCGTCAGGATACCACAACTGTGAAGGGGGAAGCGAGGAGCACACAAGGGGAAAGCAACGCAGCGAGACCGGGCAGGGAGGGAACGTGGTCGCAATCCAAAGGCGGGACGCCGCGACCACCCGCGTCATTCACCGGCCCGGCACGATCCCGACCGCATCGGGGCCGCGGAGCACGAGCACTCCCTCCCGCGAAGGGAGCAAGACCTGCCCGCGGCGCGCGTCTTGACACACAAATGTTCGGCCCGCCATTTCGACGCCCCATTCGCGGGGCGCGATCACCCGGGGCGCTGGTGTTGGTAGCAGAAGCCCGAGGGATCGCGGGTCTTGCGGCGGCATTGCGTGCCGCTCTTCGTCACACCCCGGCACTGCTGCGACGCACCGCCCGATCGCGCCGGTGGTGTGGGGGCCGCAGGTTGGCCCGAGGCCACTGCCCGGTCTTCGCGTGCGTCGTCGGACGGCGACTGCGGCGGGGGCAGCAGTATCGGCGGGGTGGGTGGCGCTGCGGCGGTAACGGGGATCGGCCTCTCCGGCGTTCCGATGTGCATACGACAGAACCCCTTCCGCTCCCCGTCGCGCTCGATCCAGGAGACCGAAGGACTCCCACACACGAGGCACGGCGCATCCGCCACCGGCGGACGTGAATCCCCTGCCTGCACGTCCGTTGACTCCGCCGATTGCGGCGTTGTATCCGGGACGCCTGCACGAATCTCTTCGCGCCCATCGTCCTGAGCAACTTCCGAATGAGCATCGCCACCTGATGGTGCGGCGCCGGGCGCCACTCGAAACGGGGTAGCAGGGCGCACACGCGGTGTCGCTGGAGTGTGAGAGGACGGGGGCGACTGCGGGGAGTAGGTGAGATGTGGGTCCGGCGCCGGGGGCGGCAACGCAGGAGTACGCTGGGGCGGTTCGGGCAGGCCCATCGCCCCGCGAATGTAGGACTCACGTGGCACGGGCGGCTTCACGGCCCGCGCCACCGCAAATGAGAGCGCACCGGCTACCGCTGCGGCCGCTACCCCAATCCCGATGACCCCTGGTTGCATGTGCGTGTGCAGATCTTGCTTCTGATGCTCCTACGACATTCCCTGCACTGTTGGACACGAGGCGGTGAATTCCTGCCGCCGGGACGCAGACCTACGGGTCGCGTGGCTGCGCCACTCCGTTGGCGCTGATACCCACCTCGTCCAGCGTGGTGGCGTTCAGTGCTTGCCGGTGCCACGCCAGCAACTTGCTCAAATCGGCTGTTTCCAGCGCTCCCTGGATGCCACCGCTCACGCCACCAAACTTCTGGAGCAGCAGTCCCGACAGTGCCTCTCGCATCGCCGCTGTTCCCTGGTGCAGCCCGATCTGCACCCCTTCGGTGCGTCCGATCTGCACCCCTTCGGTGCGTCCGATCTGCACCCCTTCGGTGCGTCCGACCTGTACCCCTTCGGTGCGCCCGATCTGCACCCCTTCGGTGCGCCCGATCTGCACCCCTTCAGTGCGCCCGATCTGCACCCCTTCCTCGCGATGGACCTGTGCCATTGTCCGCAGCATCGCCTGTACCCCCTGTCGCAAGTGAAACTTCGAGCCGCGGCTCCACTCCGCGAGCTCCGGCATCAGGCGACTGTACTCCGTGTCG
>SYMT01000007.1 GCA_005805375.1 Actinomycetota bacterium | reverse complement strand
TGTGGAGTCGCGCAACTCCGTTTGCGCGCGTCTGTCGCGGCAAGTCCCCGGCGTGGCTCGGGTACGGGGTGCGTGGGCGGGAGGGGGTCCACTTGCTACGCCCAGGGGGCATCCGGCGTGGCTCGGGTACCGGGCGGGGGGGTGTGATGGGGGATGATCCCGGGGTAATCTCGTCCGGTTGGGATGATTGATTCCGCCGGGTTCCCTCACTCCTCCAGAAGGGGGAACCGGCGGCGAGCACGAACGGACAAGGGGTCGCGCCCTTGCGCCCCGTCTGTTCCAGGACTCAGCTCCGTGCGCGTCACCTCCGTCTCCATCACCGTCGTCGAAATCCCCCAGATCCGGCCGATCGCACCCTACCGGTCACACGTCCGCTCCACTTCGACCTCCACCAGCGCCATCGTGCGCGTGGTGACGGACGAGGGCCTCGTCGGCTGGGGAGAGCACAACGTGAATTTCCTGCCCGGGGTGAGCGAAGCGGGGATGGAGAAGACGGCCGGCGACTGGCTGATCGGGCGGGATCCCCTGAACCTGGAGGCGTTCCACCGCGAGTGTCCGCTGGAAACCCGCTTGAAGTCCGGGGTAGAGATGGCCCTGTGGGACCTGAAGGGGAAGGCGGCCGGCCTCCCGGTGGCGGTGCTGTTGGGGGGCATCATCCGCGAGGAGATCGAACTGGCGGCCTGCATGGGGATCCAGACGTATGAGAAGGCGGGCGAGATCGCGAGTCACTATGTGGAACAGGGCTACACGACCCTGAAAACAAAGGCCGGGTCCGACATGCGCGAGGACCTGGAGATGGTGCGCGGCGTCCGGGATGCGGTGGGGAGCCGGCTCAAGCTGCGGATTGATCCCAACCGGGCGTATTCGCCTGCCGAGGCCGTGCGCCTCGCGCAAGCCCTGGAAGAGTACGACCTGGAGTACCTGGAGCAACCGATCCCGGCCGAGCCGCTCTGGGACGCTGCCTGGCTGCGACAGCAGACGCGCACGCCGATCGCTCTGAATGAGAGTGTGACCGATCTCCGCAGCGTCTGGGAGATTCTGGTGCGAAATGCCGCCGCGTTCATCCTACCGGACACCCCGCAGGCCGGCGGCATCCTCCCCTGCGTGAAGATCGGGACTCTGTGCGAGGCGGCGGGCATCCCGTGCATCATGCACTGCGGGCACGACATGGGCCCGAAGACCGCCGCCATGGTGCATGTCGCCGCCGCCTGCCCTGCCTATTCGCTGGCGAACGACAGCACGTACTACGGGCTGGAGAACGACATCTGCACGGAACCCCTCCCCATCGTACGGGGACGCATCCGCGTGCCGGACCGTCCCGGCCTGGGCATAGAGGGCGATCCGGAGAAACTCCGGCACTATCGGGTCGGCAGCCGTTAAGTCGAGCATCTGCCCGCACAGTTCGCGCCACGCGGGCGAACCGCGCCCCGTCCCGGGAACGCCGGCATCTTGCCGGCCCGCGCGCGACAGGGCCGGCAGACACCGCTCCTTGCGGCCAATGCGTCGGCAGGTACGAGACCCCCGGATCTCCCCGTCGTCCCGTACCCACGCCGGCGTCACCCTCCGCCCGGCGCCTCCATTGCCTCGACCTCCAGCCTCGTCCCCTCGGGCACAGACCGCCGCACGGCCGCCGGGATGGTGACCCCGCCGCAGAGATCCGCCGCCTCCGGCGTGGCGCGGGTGAGGCGCAATTCGCCCAACCACTCGCCGAGCGTGATCCGCGCGCGGCATTCCAGCAGGTCCCGCCGCGTGGTGGTCACCCAGAGCGAGAGGTCTCCGGCGTCGTTCTCGGTCTCTTCCACGTACACGTCGCTCCCGGGTTCCAGTTCCTGCCACTCGGTCCTCCCGCTCGCCGCGGCGACCCTGGCGGGGGCGAGACCGACGGGCTTATTTGCGAGGTGGGAGAGTAGCCGGGACGCGTGCGTTCTGTTCCCCCGGGCGGCAGGCCTACCCGCCGGGATGGGCCCGGCGCCGTTCGGCAGGCGAGCCCCGGGAACGCCGGCATCTTGCCGGCATGCGCCTACCGCCTCAGCGGCGCGGTCCCGAACCCAATCGTTGTCATCTACAAGCAGGCGGTTGAGGGCGCCCAGCACCTCGGGCGTGGCCGTGGCGCCGCCGAAACTACCCACGGCTTCGGCGGCGCTCTCCCGGACCCCGGCGTCCTCATCGGCCAGGAGAGCGGCGAGCGCGGCCAGCATCTCGGGGGTGGCGGCGGCGCTGCCCAAGCTACCCACGGCTTCGGCGGCGCTCCCCCGAACCCGGTGGTCCCCCTCGGCCAGGAGAGCGGCGAGCGCGGCGAGGAAGTGGGGGGTGGCAGCGGCGCTGCCCAGGCCTCCTACAGCGGAGACGGCGCTCTCCCGAACCCGGTCGTCCTCATCGGTCAGGAGAGCGGCGAGCGCGGTCAGGATTGCGGGGGTGGCAGCGGAGTTGCCGAGGTCTCCCACGGCGAAGGCGGCGCTCCGTCGCGTCCTGGCGTCCTCATCGCCCAGAAGCGCGGCGAGGGCGGCGAGGATCGCGGGGGTGGCGGCGGCGCTGCCCAGGCGTCCCACGGCGAAAGCGGCGCTCCCCCGGACCCGGGCGTCCTCATCGGCCAGGAGGGAGGCGAGGGCGGCGAGCAATGCGGGGGTGGCGGCGGCGCTGCCCAGGCTACCCACGGCTTCGGCGGCGCTCCCCCGGACCCACTCGTCGGCATTGGCCAGGAGGG
>SYMT01000510.1 GCA_005805375.1 Actinomycetota bacterium | reverse complement strand
GCTCCCTCCCGGCGCGCCGCGGCGGGCATCGGTGGGAGGTCGGGCGTCGGCAGTTCCGGCACGCCGGCGCCTTCAACAAGCTGCGTGGGATCGGTGGGTCGAGGCGCCAGGGCCGCAGCGGATGGCGGACCTACCTGCCGTGAGGCAGGCAGAGGCATCGGCGGCCGGGCGACAGTGTTCGGGTTCAGTCCCGCTGCGGGCCGGATCGTGACTCCCGGTGTGTTCGCGCGTAGGGGGACCGGCCGCCGAGGCGGGGCCGGTGCTGTAATGGGTTCAAACGGTCTTGCCGCAGCGTCGGCTCGGGCTTTCCCGGCCGGCGGGGCAGGCGTCGCGTGAGAGTTGGCGCGTGCCGCCGGGAGGCGGACTGCGAGGAGGATCCCCAGCGCGGCGGCGAGCCCGAAAGCGCCGGCCCATCCGGCCAGGTCAGACTGGCGGGCTGTCGGGGGGCGGCCGAGCACCCGCCGGATGCGTGCCGAGAGGCTACCCCCGGTAGCGGCCGGCGCGAGAAGGGAGGTGGGCGTGCGAAGTTCTTCCATAGTTGTTAGGGCCCGAGCATAGGCGACCGGATCGCCCAGTACCTGAATTGCGAGATCGTCACAGCAGTGCTCTCGTTCGGTCCGGATGACGTGCGAGATCCACCAGACGGCGGGGTGATAGAACAGCAGCGTTTCGACTGCCAGTTGGAGGCTGTTGATGAGCGCATCGTGCCGCAGCACATGCGCGAGTTCGTGAGTCAGGAGCGCGTCCAGGTGGCGAGGGGAGAGCCCGATGAGCGCGCTCGGGGGAAGCAGGATCGCTGCCCGCAGGCAGCCCACGACGCATGGCACCGTCACCGCCGAAGATTCAAGCACCTTCACCGATCGGGTCAGCCCCAGACGGCGTGCGAGCTCCGCCACGCGCTCGAGTACCTCTGCCGGCGCCGGGCGTGCGCGGTGCTGGGATACCCACCCGAGCGCCGCGAAGGCCCCCACCACCCGTACCGACAGGAGGAGCGTCCCGACCAGCCAGCCGGCTACCAACAGCGGAAGTGCCCGCTCCACCTGGTCTGTCAGCGTCACTCGTGGGAAACGTGCCGCCGAGCTGACCTGAGCGACGAACTCCGGGGAGTGGGCCACCGACGACTCCGGCGCCATTCGTGCCGCGAGCTCAGCCTGGGGCGGTATCAGCGGAGGCTCGGCGCCCGGCCAAAACGTGGGCTGGAACGCCCCCAGAAGTGCAGTCGCCACCGGCCAGAGCACGAGTGCCAGCAAGGCGAGGCAGGCCCAGCGGTGGCGGATTTCAGCGGCGCGGGACCGGTCGGTGAGCAGGGCCATTGCGAGGAGCAGCGCCACCAGCGCAGCCTGCCAGACGAAGTGCACCAGGGTCCAGCCGAGCACCTGGACCACCCGGTCCGGCATCCAGAGGTACGGGGTCATTCCGTTTGCTCTCCTTCCAGGTCATCCAGCAGGCGGCGGATCTCCGCCAGCTCCGAAGAGGAAGCGGGACGCGCCGCCAGCGCCCGGAGAACGAGCTGCTGCGCGGAGCCCCCGAACACCCGGTCGAGGAGGTCGGTGACCAGGCGGCCCTGAGCCTGCTCCTCCGTCTGGCGCGGCCGGTAAATGTGGGCTCGGCCGGCGTCCTCACGCTCCACCAGGCCCTTCTCCGTCATGATCTGCAGGAGCTTGAGCACGGTCGTGTAGCCGGTCGCACGTGCCTGCGCCAGCGAGGCCTGGACTTCGCGGACGGTACTGGGGCCGGCACGCCAAAGCACGCGGAGAATCTGCAATTCCGCATCTGTGGGGCGGGGCACCGGGGTCTCTCGCGCCATCGCCGTCTCCTCCGACCCCGTGGGCCGGACCAACTACGAACTCTTTCGTAGTTGGTGAAACTATATACGAAGCTCTTCGTAGGTGTCAACTCCCCGGATCGCGGCATTGTCGGCAGGACCGGAGCCGCCGCGGGGAGAACGTCTCCCGTACAGGCTGAAGACGCTGCGGCCGGGCCGCGGAAGGATCTCCTCAATGGCGAACGTCGGCTACACTGACACCCCGTTTCTCCCCAATTCCCCCTACCGTGTCCACGACGCGGCGCGGCCCCAACCCCGGATCATTACTCCGGGCGGCGTGCCGGGAGCCGCATGCTTCCTTCCGGCGCCGTCCGACGGCATCGCGCTCTTCGACGGCACCGATCTTTCCGGCTGGGTCGGGAAGGACGGCGGTCCTGCCCCCTGGAAGGTAGAGAATGGGTACATGGAGGTGGCGCCGCGTACGGGAGACATCCGCACGAAGGTGGAATTCGGCAACTGCCAGTTACACCTCGAGTGGGCCACTCCGTCCGAGGTGGTCGGCGACAGCCAGGGGCGGGGCAACAGCGGGGTGTTCTTGCTCGGGCTCTACGAAATCCAGGTGCTCGACTGCTTCAACAACCCGACCTATGCAGACGGCACGGCCGGAGCAATCTACGGGCAGGTGCCCCCGCTGGTCAACCCCTCGCGCGGTCCCGGCGAGTGGCAGAGCTACGACATCATCTGGGAAGGCCCGGAGTTCAACGGTGACCAACTGGTCCAGCCGGCAAAAGTGACCGTGCTCTTCAACGGTGTGGTGGTGCAGCATGGGGCCCACCCCATCGGGATCACCGGCCACCGCAACGTGGGAGAGTATCGCCCGCACCCTCCGGTGGGGCCACTGCGCCTGCAAGACCACGGCAATCCGATGCGCTTCCGCAATATCTGGTATCGGCCGCTGACCGGATAGGATCAACGGCAGAGAAACAGCAGCACGCGGGGAGTGCGAAGAGGTGAAACTCACTGGTTCTCCCCGTGTCCCACTGGGCAAGTGAATTTGTGCCCCGCTGCACCGGGGCGCAGCAATAGCCGGAGACAGCCATGCTGGAAATCGGATTGGGGGCCCGGCGCGGGCGAAACTGCGAGGGAATGTCTCGCCGGGACGTGTTGAAAGTCGGCACGCTCGGACTGGCGGGGGTCTCCCTGCCGCAGGTACTCGCAGTGCGCGCCGCACACGCGGGTGAGAGCGCGACAAAGGCCCAGGATGTGAACGTCATCCTTCTGTGGCTGGACGGCGGGCCGAGCCACGTGGATATGTTCGACCCGAAGCCGGACGCGCCGGCGGAGATTCGCGGCGAGTTCGGAGCCATCGAGACCAACGTCAAGGGCATCCGCATCAGCGATCGGCTCCCTCGCCTGGCGAAGCAGATGGACAAGTACTCCATCCTGCGTGTGACCTCACCGGACGCCAGCCACGGCACCGGCAACCACTACATGCTGACCGGGTGGCGCTTCACCCCTTCCGTCACCTATCCGTCCTTTGGGTCCATCTACTCCCGCGAGAAGGGCTTCCGGAACGGAATGCCCCCGTACGCCATCGTGGGCGGGATGGGCCAGTACACCACGGCCGGGTACATGAGCGCCATCTTCAACCCCTTCAACGTCGGCGGCGATCCGAATTCCGACACGTTCAGCGTGAAGGACGTCACCCCTCCCGGCGGGGTGAACGCGGACCGTGTGACCCGACGGAAGAGTGCGCTCGATACCATTGATCTGTTCCAGCGTGATGCGGAGCGGTCCCAGCGCGGAGTGCAGGCAATGGACCAGTTCTATCAACGCGCATTTGACCTGGTGACCTCACCCGGCGCCAAGAAGGCGTTCGACCTGAAACAGGAAGACGCGAAACTGCGCGATCAGTACGGGCGCAACCCGTTCGGCCAGGGCTGCCTGCTGGCCCGCCGCCTCATTGAGGCCGGCACACGCTTTGTTCACATCCAGAACGGCGGATGGGACACGCACACGAGCAACTTCACTTCGCTGAAAGACAGCCGTCTGCCTCCGGTAGACCAGGGCTACGCCGCGTTGTTGGCGGACCTGAAGGAGCGCGGGCTACTGGCGAATACGCTGGTGATTTGCATGGGCGAATTCGGCCGGACCCCGAAGGTGAATAGCTCCTCCGGGCGCGACCACTGGTCCCAGGCCATGTTCGTCACGATGGGCGGCGGCCCGATCAAGTGCGGGATGACGGTCGGCGAGACGGACCGGATTGCGGAATACCCGGCGGATCGGCCGATCAAGGTGGAAGACGTGGCCTTCACCGTCTGGAAGGCGCTGGGCATAGACCCTGACCGTATGTTCCAGAGCCCCGACGGCCGCCCGATTCGTATCGCCGACGGCGGCGAGCCGGTCCACGAGTTGTTCTGAACAGCCGGGCCGGGACCAACACGCCGGCGCCGGACTTCACCGCCGGAAACGCCGCGAGCAACTGTTCCAGCAGTGTCTCGCGGCGTTTTGTCATCTGATCCCTGGCTGGGTTCGAAACAGCAGGCGAGACACCCGCGCTCCCAGATGCCGTCAGCACGGCCGCTGCCGGATCTGTTCCGCGGGTGTTGTCAGGATCGGACATCCGTTTCGCCCCTGCCGATGTGCCAGACATTCGGCGACGTTCCCGTTGTGCATGGCGTACAGGGCGAAGCGGAACGGACCACGTTGTGGGGATACCTGCTGCGCGGCATCCTTCCAAACCCAGCGTGGGTGAGTGGACTCGACCCTACGGTCGGGCGCTTCCGGAGTGGGCAGGGGCGCCACTCACCCGCACCACTCAACGCACTGCCACTGACCGAGGACGGGTGCGCCCACCGTCGGACCCTGGATCCCCGCGGACACTTTCGTGGCCGGATCAATGCCCGCTCGTCACTGATCCGGCTACGAGGTCCTGTCTGCGGAGATCTCGATCCTTACCCGCGCACCTGCGGACGCGCCGCCTGTCCCGTACGCGCGGATTCATAGATGCAGTCCATCAGTTCACTCTGCTGGATGCCGTTGGTCGGACTGGTCTGCGGCTCTGCGCGGCCCAGGATCGCATCAATGAAGTTGTCGTCAGGCGTTTCCGACTTGCCGGGGATCGGCGGGTACTTGATCTGTCCCTGTCCGCGGCGGAACACCCGAATCCAGGAACCGCCCCAGCCGTCCACTTCCACCCGGCCTTCCTCGAAAACGAGGGTCAACCCGGCGCCATCCGACGGGCAGTTGCCGCCGATGGTGATGGTCGCCAGCGTGCCGTTGGCGAAGCGAATGTTCACCGTGCCGTTGATGTCCACCGGGGTGTCCTGATTGTCCACGAAGGCGAATACCTCACTGACCGGCTGCTCCACGGTCCAGACCAGGCTGTTGAACAGGTGCGCTCCGCTGTCGTACATCTGCCCGCCGCCGGAGAGCGCGGGGTCCTGACGCCAGGAGCCGCGGGTGCCCTGCTTCCAGTTTTGCACCAGCCAGCCGCTGACCAGTTCCAGCCGGCCCAGTTCCTGAGTGCGCACCAGATTGCGCAGGTAGCGGAATTCCGGGGTGCATGGCGTGTTGTAGCCCACCACGAGGATCTTCCCTGTCTCCTGCACCCTCGCCGCCAGCTTGTGCGCCTGACCCGAGTCGGTGACCATCGGCTTTTCCATCAGGACGTGCAGCCCATGATCCAGCGCCTGCATCCCGTGCTCGAAATGCAGGGTGTGCGGCGTCACGATGACCACCGCATCCGCCTTCGTCTCGGCATACATGGTGGCTGCGTCCGTGAACAGTGCCGGCCTTGGCTCGTAATCGGCCAGATTCCGCTGGATGAACGCCTCCAGGCGCCCGAGATCCACATCGGCGAGTCCGACTATTTCCACATCGGGATTGCCGCGCAAGCGTCGCGCGTGGGCGCCGGCCATCCCGCCGCAGCCCATGATGGCCACTCGTACCTTCGACATCCAGTGCTCCTTGTAGGGGTGGGGGGCGATCCGGCGTGCTGTGTGCCGTGTTCAAGCTCGTCATTGTGCTCGGACTCACCTGCGCTCTCGCCCGTAAACTCATCCTCGCCGTGCCACGAAACCGAGCCCACATCTTGTTTCGTAACACGCCGTCAGATCCCTGCCCCCACAAGGCCACAGCGCTACCCGCACGCGCTCAGCAATCCCCATTTTTCTGGGCGCCCGCCGAGTAGGGCGACGTTGGCTCGTCAGAAAGGTGCACAAACACACGGTCGTCAGGCAGTGATCCGATCGTGCAACACGGGTGGCCCCCTGGAGGGATCATTCCCTGGGATGCCAGAAAAGAGCCAGTGCTGCGTTCTTGTTCGGCCGCACTCCGCCACTTCATCCTTGGGCTCGCCCTGCCCTGGAGCAAACCCCAGTGCGGCACCTTCCTGCACCTCGCCGGGGCCTTCTGGAAACGCCGTAGTTTGCCCAGCCGCCGGTTCACCCGCAGCATCACCGGGCCCAACGCGGGCTGTCGGTGTGGGGATCGGCGCCTCCGCCGCTTCTTGGGCAGCGATCCACTCCGACTGCCGCCGATCCTCGCGGCGTACCTGGCTTTTCGCTCCCCCCGCTTTCGGGGTCGTGCCGTGGACCCCGTGGCCCTGGACTGGACCTTTGTCCAGCGGCATGCCATTCTCTGGGCCCCAATCCGCTGCCGCGGCCGCTCCTTTCCGCTGTGCGGTGCCATTTATGCCGCTACTAGAGCCAACCCCGCCACGACCCACCAAACCGAGGCGGAGGTGGCCTTCCTCCAGACCCTCGCCGCCTGCTGGCCGCCAGGAGCACCCCCGCCCGTGCTCGTAGCGGACCGGGGCTTGGATAAGGGAGCTTTGCTCGACTGGCTCGTCCGTACGGCCCTAGAGGGTATTTTATAAATGTAGGTTACAGTTGGCACAGCCCGGACCGTAGGTGGCAGCTTGTGGCATCATGAAGGTCCGTGCCCTTCGTGAGCCAACGCAGGAACCAGGGATGCACGACCGTCGCCCCTATCCCTCGGACCTTTCCGACGCCCATTAGGCCCTCCTGGAACCCCGGTTGCCTGGCGAAGCACTGCGCGGCCGGCCCCGTGAGGTCTCGCTGCGGGAAATCTCGCTGCGGGAAATCGTGAACGCCCTCCTGTATGTCCTGCGGACGGCTGTGCTTGGGACTACCTCCCGCACGATTTTCCCCCTGCGGATACGGTCTACGGCTACTGGCGCAAGTGGCAAGCGGACGGCACGTGGGAACGCCTCAACGACGCCCTCCGCCGCGAGGTCCGGCTGCAAGCCGGCAAGAACCCCGCGCCCACGGCGGCAATCATCGACAGCCAGTCGGTGAAGACCACGGAAAAGGGGGGTCTCCGCCTCGGTAGGGTACGATGCGGGGAGGAAAGTCAAAGGACGCAAGCGGCATCTCCTGGTAGACACGCTGGGCTTGCTCTGGGCGCTCGTGGTGCATAGGGCCCGTCTAGAAATAACCGAGTCGACTCAGGTTAGCTGCAATCCCAACTAAGTTAGATGCCATGAAAATTGGCAGCCAGAAGTGGCCTGAGTTCCGGGAAAATGCGCCGGAATCGGCCCCTTTGACCTCTGGTGATACGCTCTGTGACAGGGGAACAACGAGGAGCGGCTCGGACCGGCTGTCGCGGCGGCTCGGGCCTGCCTCGCCGGTCGAGAAATACGCTCTCCTCGGCTACCCGGCGAATGCCGAGTACCCACTTGTTGTACTTGGCGTGTGCAGTTCGTCTTGCTCACGGGCCGATGGACCTCGCACGGTGTTCCGATCGGGGCGAGCGCCTATCCTCATCGCCGGGCAGCCCCGAGAGCTAGCCGAGGCTGTGCCCGATTGTCTTGCCCGAGCAACTGAGTTACTCTGAACACACGGATCCGAAACCAGCCGGATTCCGAACCACCCCGCGAGTGCCGGAGTGCGGGTGTTCCTCCCAGGTCCACGCACAGTGGGAGGTTGCCGGGGGGACGAGGTATCGGCGGCGATCTCGGGTGGGGCGAGTTCTCGACGGCCCTACAGCGGAGAGTAGCCTACCCGGCGGCAGCAGACTTAGGAATACCGGACCATGCGTCTCGCCGTGACTGCGGATTTGCACTGGGGGGTTCATCCGGGAGGCGATCGGGCTACCCGCGCCCTCGTCCAGGCTGTGAGGGACTGGTCGCCCGATGCACTGGCGTTGGCGGGTGATGTCGGGGAGGGAGAGCAGTTTGGGGCTTGCCTGAGGTTGTTTTCCGGTGTGGAAGGTGCTCGCCTGGTAGTACCCGGCAACCATGATCTCTGGCTGCGCGGTCCGGACACGTCATCCCTGGATTACTACGAACAGACGCTGCCGGCAATCGCCGCACAAAACGGATTTCACTACCTGGACCTGTCGCCGTGGGTCGCGCCTCCGGGAGATCTCAGTATCCTCGGCAGCATCAATTGGTACGACTACAGCTTCGCGGATCCCGCCCTCCTGGCCGAGTTTCCGGATGCCGAGGCCATGTATCGCCGCAAGCAATTCCCGGGCGGCTGGCACAGTGACGGGCGCTTCGTGCGGCTGGGGATGTCCGACCAGGACTTTACCGGCCGGGTGGTGGAGCGGCTTGCCGGGCAACTCGCGGAACTGCCCGACCGGATCTCGCGCGTGATCCTGATCCAGCATCATCCGCCCATTCGCGAACTCTTCTACCCGACGCCCGCGCAAACCGCCGATCAGCGATTCTGGTATGCCTACACGGGGAATCGCCGGATGGATGCACTGGTCCGCACCGATCCCCGAGTCTCCTGGGTGGTCTGCGGCCATGTGCACGCTGCCTGCTCAGCGGATCTGGGGCGTGCATCGGGCCGAAATGTCGGGGGCGACTATGCCTGGAAGCGGCTGCTCTTGCTTGATACGGATACCGGACAAGAGATCTGGCAGGAGTTTGGGCGGTCGAGTGTGGAACCTCCGGGTGAGTCCCGGCTTCGCCCCTGAATCGGAACCATCCGTTCCGCCGGACAGGTTCGAGCCCCCACCCTACCGCCATGCGCACGCAAATCTTCCTTCCCGCGCTCTGCGCCCTGCTGCTCACCATGACCACGCTCGCTGCCCCTGCCGCTCCGGTGGATACCGGGCGCGGCGACCGCCTCGTGGCGGACTATTTCCGGTCCGAGACAGAGCGTCTCGCCCATGCATCGCTGGCGGACGTCCGCACCGCGGACGACTGGAACGCCCGCCGGGAGCGGGACCGCGACCGCCTGAAGGAGATGCTCGGCCTCGATCCCTGGCCCGAGAAAACGCCGCTCAATGCTCAGGTGACAGGGATTGCCGAGCACGCGCAGTTTCGGGTCGAGAGGCTCCATTTCCAGTCGCGACCGGGCCTGTATGTGACGGGGAACCTGTACGTGCCGAAGGGCCTGAAGGGTCGGGCGCCGGCGGTGCTCTATGTGTGCGGTCACGGCAACGTGAAAGAGAACGGGGTCAGCTATGGGTCGAAGGCTGCCTACCAGCATCACGGCGGCTGGTTCGCCCGGAACGGCTACGTCTGCCTGATCCTGGACACATTGCAATTGGGGGAGATTGAGGGGCTCCACCACGGCACCTACCGGGAGGGCATGTGGTGGTGGAACTCCCGTGGCTATACGCCCGCAGGCGTCGAAGCCTGGAACTGTGTGCGGGCTCTCGACTACCTCGAGACGCGCCCCGAGGTGGATGCCACGAAATTCGGTGTGACGGGCCGGTCCGGCGGCGGCGCCTATAGTTGGTGGATCGCGGCGATTGATGAGCGCATCCAGGCCGCGGTGCCCGTCGCGGGCATAACGGATCTGACCAATCACGTCGTGGACGGAACGGTCGAGGGACACTGCGACTGCATGTTCATGGTGAACACGTACCGCTGGGACTACGCGCAGGTGGCGGCCCTGGTAGCCCCGCGGGCGCTGCTGCTGTCCAACACGGACAAGGACCGTATTTTTCCGCTCGAAGGGATCGTGCGCGTCCATGCAGGTGCGCGGAAAATCTACAACCTGCTGGGAGCCGGCGATCACCTCGGCCTCCTCATCACCGAGGGGCCGCACAAGGACACGCAGGACCTCCAGGTGCCGGCCATGCACTGGTTCAATCGCTTCCTGAAGGGCGAAGATCCGCTGCTGGAGACGGCAGCCGTGAAGTACTTCCCACCCAAGGACCTGAAGGTGTTCACCACCCTCCCTTCCGATGAACGGAACACACGCATCCACGAGACCTTTGTCCCGGCCGCCCGTCCGCCGATCCCGAACTCGCAGGACGAGTGGAAGCGGCAGCGGGACGGATGGATGCTGGCATTGCGGGAAAAGTGCTTTCCCGGCTGGACCGCGGAAGGCGCGCGACTGGACCTCCGCCCGGCCTTTCAGGCGAAGAAAGACGAGGTGCAACTGTCGGCGTGGGACTTCACCAGCCAGGAGCACGTTCCGCTGCGCCTGTATGTGGCGCACCGGGCAGGGCTGGAGCGCCCGGATCTCGTCGTGCTCAACGCGGTCTCTCCCGAGGGGTGGCGTGACTGGATCGCGGAGATGCTGCCTGGGTTTGCGGATGAATTGCGAACCGAGGCGGCGAGCGCCGGGCTCCCCGAACCGGACGTGAAGGGGTTTGAACAGACCCGGGGGATGTTCCGCTCCTTCAAGTGGGCGATGGCCTACGTCGCGCCGCGCGGGGTTGGTCTCACGGCCTGGGATGCGAGCGACCGCAAGCAGGTCCAGCACCGGCGGCGTTTCATGCTCCTCGGGCAAACGCTGGACGGGATGCGGGTGTGGGACATCCGCCGGGCAATGCAGGCAATCCGTTCCCGGTCGGAATGGACCACGGTTCCGCTCTGGCTTCAGGGCTCCGGCGAGATGGGGGTTAATGCCCTCTATGCGTCGCTGTTCGAGCCCCCTGTGGCGCGGCTCGACCTGCACGACCTGTCCAAATCGCACCGGAGCGGTCCGGACTATCTGAACGTTCTCCGCTTTCTCGACGTGCCGCAGGCCGTCGCGATGGCAGCCGAGCGCACGAAGCTCAAGCTCTACCAGACGGATGACGGGGGTTGGGACTACCCCCGCGCCGTGGCGAGCAAACTCGGCTGGGACGCGGGCGTGCTGGACGTGCGTAAGCCGCGCGGATGAGTTGCACTTCGGATATGCGTCGCAATGATACGATAGTAATGTCGTGGTCTCACAGTGAGGAAAGTGCATCCGCAACCTGACTGTGAGCTTCAGGCAGACTACACAGACCTCGAAAGTTGCCGCAGTGCCTGTCACCGCGGTTGGGTCGTTCCTGCCCGGCGGTACTGCCCGGACGCGACCCGTCTCAATAAGGAAAACACAAAACATGGCCAGGAGTGCAAGACGATTTCTGCTGGTGGTTCCCGCGCTGATGGGATTGCTGCTGGTGGGGTGCGGCGGTGAGTCGTCGACCGTGCCCGAGGGCAAGGACAGCACGTCTGCAATGCTGCAGGCAGGCAATGCCCCCGGCGGCAGCGGTGCTCCCGCCCCCACGACTCCCCCCGGACCCGGCGGGGCGATGGGGACGGGCGGCGGCGGGGCGCCTGCCGCACCCAAGTAGGGAGACCCGGCTCCGAACCTCAAACGCGCGCGGGCTGCAACAGCCTGCGCGCGTTTCCGGTGGTGCTCTCGACCACGTCCGCTACTGGGATCCCGCGGAGCTCCGCCACCTTTTCCGCCACGGGCACCAGCCAGGCAGGTTCATTCCGCTCCCTGCGGAGATGCGGGAGGGGCGTGAGGTAGGGGCAGTCCGTTTCAAGCACGAGCCGGTCCAGGGGACTTTCGCGCACCACATCCGGCAGTTCTCCCGCCTTCGGGTAGGTGATCACACCTCCGACTCCCAGGAGAAAGCCGAGGGAGAGGGCTCGCCGGGCCTCTTCCACACTCCCGCTCCAGCAGTGCATGATCCCCCGTCCACCGCGGGAGGCGAATGGCTCCAGCACATCGAGCGATGGCGTGACTGACTCGCGGGTGTGGACCACGATCGGTAGGGACAGTTCCAGCGCCAACTCGAGTTGCGCCTGGAACGCAGCGTACTGAGCGTCGCGAGGGGAGAGGTCGCGGTAAAAGTCCAGACCAATTTCTCCCAGGGCGACCACTCCGGGCTGCGTGAGCAGGACACGGAGCTCGCGCTCGGCGGCTGCGTCCCATTCGAGGGCGTCGTGCGGATGGATTCCGGCTGCCGCGTAGCCCCCACACCCGGGGTTAGCCAGCGCCACGGCACGGCGGCTCGATACCCGGTTGTAGCCGATGATCAGAAACTCCCGCACGCCCGCGGTCCGGGCGCGTTCCACGACCGCCTCGCGGTCGTCGTCAAATCGGGGGTGGTTCAGGTGACAATGGGTCTCGAAAAACTCCATGCTGTTGTGCCTCTCGGTACGGGCCGGTGAAAGACGAAGGATGAACGGCACGGCGGGGGAAACAGAGAAGGGAACTGCGTACCATCCGCCGGAAGCTTCCTGCCCGCCGTCGTACCTCGTTCTGCGCGGAGCACGCCGCGCGCCCGTCACCCGTCACCCGTCACCCGTCACCCTTCGCCCACCGGACTTCGTATGGTTCCACTGCTCCTCGTCCTCGCCGTGCTGCTTCTCAGCGTCGCCCTGCCCGCGCCGGGCGCGCCGGACGCCCCCCTTTACTCCCGGCGCGAGGCTCTCCTCACAGTGCGTGCCCCGGACGGCACCGAGAAAGTAGTGCGCTCCGAGAGCGATTGGCGCCGCCGCCGGGAGCACATTCTGGCCAACATGCAGCGGGTGATGGGTCCGGTGCCGGGGCCCGAGAAGCGGGTGCCCCTCGACGTGCGCATCGAGTCCGAGCAGCGCGAGGAGAAGTATACCCGTACCAGCCTGTCCTATGCGTCTGCGCCCGGCGAACGAGTACCGGCGCTTCTGCTCGTCCCGCACGGATTGACCGGGAGGGCGCCGGCAATCCTCGCACTGCACCAGACGGTGAAGATCGGCAAAGACGAGCCCGCAGGACTGGGGGGCTCCGCCAACCTGCACTATGCGAAGGAACTGGCCGAGCGCGGCTACGTGGTGCTCGCCCCGGACTACCCCACCCTGGGTCGCCACGAACTCAATGTCTACGAGCGCGGATGGGTGAGTTGCACGATGAAGGCCATCTGGGACAACATGCGGGCACTCGACCTCCTGCAGTCGCTGCCGCAGGTGGATGGTGCCCGGATCGGGGCCCTCGGACACTCACTCGGCGGGCACAACACACTGTTTACGGCTGCGTTCGACGCCCGCATTCAGGTGGCGATCACGAGTTGCGGCTTCACAGCCTTCAGCAAGTACTATGGCGGCAACCTGACCGGCTGGATGGGGGAGCGCTACATGCCCCGTATTCGCACCCACTACCCGACCCCGGCACAGATGCCCTTCGATTTCCACGACGTGTTGGCGGCGATTGCGCCCCGGGCACTGATGATCTGCGCTCCCGTCCGGGACGCCAACTTCGAGGTGAGCGGCGTGCGCGAAGTGGTTGCAGCCGTCACTCCGGTGTATGAACTCCTGGGCCGGCCGGAGAGACTCCAGAGCCTGTATCCCGACTGCGCCCACGACTGGCCCCTCGACACCCGCGGCGCCGCCTACGCCTGGATGGACCGGTGGCTTGCACGGAGCCCAGCAGACCGGCAATGACGAACGGCAAACGGCGGGCGAGGGTCGGCGCCCCTCGGTTCTTGCGAGCCCAACCGACCCGCGCGTCCTTCACCGGAACGCGCAGGAGACACCCCGATGAAACGTCCTGACGGTGTGTGGCGCCGGTCAGCAGTGGTCGTTCTGACTGCCGGAGCGGTGACGACGGTCGCAGCGGTACACGCCCAAACGCCGGCTGCGCCGCGCCCGCAGCCGAATGCTGCGGGCACTGCTTTGACCGTCACCACCCAGCGCCGGATTGACCCGCGCAGCGCGTTCTTCGCCAGCCTCGGCGCCAACGGACGCACCTGCGGCAGTTGCCACCTGGAGAGCGACGGCTGGAGCCTGACCCCGGAGACCGCCCAGGCGAAGTTTGCGGCGACCGGCGGCGCCGATCCGATTTTTCGCACCAATGACGGATCCAACGCTCCCGGTCTGGACGTCTCGACTCCGGACGCTCGCCGCTCGGCGTTCTCGCTCCTCTTGAACCGGGCCGTAATTCGGATCGGGCTCCCGGTGCCGGCGGGGGCGGAGTTCCGACTTGTCGAGGCGGACGATCCGTACGGTTTCGCCACAGCGGCGGAACTCTCGCTGTTCCGCCGTCCTTTGCCCGCCGCAAATCTCAAGTTCCACCCAGTAATCATGTGGGACGGCCGCGAAACCCGTCCGGGCCTGAGCGCCGGTCAGGTCCTCGCAAACCAGGCAGCCGGCGCCACGACCGGGCATGCTCAGGCGCCCGCCCGTCCCGCGGATGCAGCGCTCACGCAAATCGTCGGGTTCGAGACGGCGCTGTTCCACGCGCAGAAGACCGACCGTGTCGCCGGAGCACTGGACAGCGGCGGCGTCAAGGGGGGCCCCACCACTCTCTCACGACAGCGATTCGCGCCCGGGATCAACGATCCCTTCGCCGCCGGTTTCGATCCGAACGTGTTTCAGATCTTCGCGGGCTTCGCGCGCCCGCGGCGGGGCACTCCCGCGAATGTGGCTGAACGGCGCCGGCAAATCGCGCAGGGAGAAGCGATCTTCAACGCGAAACGCTTCTTCGTGCGCGACGTCCCCGGGCTCAACGACGATCGTGGACAGCCGGTGGTCACTGCGACCTGCGGCACCTGCCACAATGCGCCGGGTGTCGGCAGCAGTTCGGTCGGAGCATTCCAGAACATCGGGGTGTCCGATGCCGATCGCCGTACCCCGGATGTCCCGCTCTACACCTTCGAGCACAACACTACGGGCGAGCGAGTGCAGATCACGGACCCGGGGCGGGCCCTGATCTCAGGGCGGTGGCGCGACATGGGGCGCTTCAAGGTGCCGTCTCTCCGAGGGCTGGCGGCGCGGCGGCCGTACTTCCACGACGGCTCGGCCGCCACACTGCGCGATGTCGTGGACTTTTACAACCGGCGATTCAGCATCAACCTCTCCCCCGGGGAGCAGGAAGCGCTGACCGCATTCATGGAAGCGCTGTAACAGCGCTCGCGGGAAAGGGCACACACATGAAGGTAGGGATCCACGCATTCGACGCGAACTCGCACACGGCGGCCGGGGTGGAGCGCGCCCGGGCCGCGCACGCCGAAGCTGTCTGCCTGACGGTGGACCATGTCGAGGGCGCCGCGGAGCGCGGCGTCCCCGATGCGGAGGCGCTCAAGGCTGCGGTCGGGCGTTATGAAGAGGCCGGCATTCCGGTGCCCGCAGGCTATGCCGGTCGCTGGACCAATGAGCTCATGCTCGACGACCCGGCGCACACCGAGGAGTTCGAGCGGCTGCGAAAGACGCTGACGGTAATGGCCGGAGCCGGAATGCGCGGCGTCCTGTTCTACACCACCCCGGCACGCCCCGCAGACGCCGCCGCGGAGGAACAGGCTTTCGGCCGGTTCGTGTCGTTTTGCAACAAACTGGGAACGATCACCGACGATCTCGGCATCGGCATCGCCTGCCATCCGTGGGTGTCCCGACCGGAGTTGTTGCACGGTTTTCGGCGGCTGCACCAGATGACGCAGCAGGTGCCGCACTCCACCGTCGGCATCACCTACTGCCCGGGGGGCGCGCTGGCGGGCGATGATATGCATCAGGTGCGGGAGCAGTTTCGGGGCCGCATCCACTTCGCCCACCTTCGCGATCAGATCGGTGACTGGCGCAAGTTTGATGAGGTATTCCCCGGCACGGGGGATGTGGGCATCCCGGAGGTCGTGCGCAAACTGCGCGACTCGGGCTACCAGGGGCTCCTCTGCCCGGAACACCTTGGCCCCGGGAGGCCCGGGCACGACGTTGAAGCGGATGCCGTCGCCTACGCCAAGCAGCTCCGCGATTCGTAGGCCGAACCATGATGCCTGAACCCGGACAGCCGGCTCCGCTCTTCACTCTCCGCGACGGCGAGGGAAACACCGTCTCCCTCGCCGATCTGCGCGGAAGGCGGGTGGTGCTCTTCTTCTACCCCAAGGACCTGACCTCCGGCTGCACCCAGGAGGCCTGCGACTTCCGGGACCGGCATGCCGCCTTTGCGGAGGCAGGTGCGTTGGTCTACGGCATCAGCCCGGATAGCGAGAAGAGCCACCTGAAGTTCACCGCGAAGCACGAACTCCCGTTCCCACTGCTGTCGGACCCCGGCAGTGTGGTCTGCGAACTCTATGGAGTCTGGAAACAGAAATCCATGTACGGCCGCACCTACATGGGCGTCGAGCGGACGACCTTTCTCATTGACGCGGAAGGCACGGTGGCTCAGGTCTGGGGAAAGGTGAAAGTCCCCAGCCACGCGAGTGCTGTGCTGACGGCAGTCCAGGGTGGGTAGCACCGGGGGCCGATTATGAGCGTATGGAGATGGCCGGACCTGGTGGAAGGCATTGCCGGGGCGCACCGGTTTTCCCTGGGTGAGGGAGAAACGCCCCTCGTGCGCTCCCGGCGCATCGGGCCGGGGGTCGGGCTGGAACGGCTCTACTTCAAGGTAGAGTCGGCGAACCCGACCGGATCCTACAAGGACCGGTTCGGGGCGCGGGCCGTCGCGAGCATGGTCACCGCCGGAGCGTCCCGGTGTCTGGCCACCTCCAGCGGCAACACCGGCGCGGCGCTCGCCGCTTACTGTGCGATTGCCGGGCTCCCGTGTGAGATCGCGATCGTCGAGACTGCCCCCGCAGCCAAGCTCACCCAGATGCTTGCCTACGGGGCGCAGATCTACCGGGTGCGCGGGTTCGGAACCGATGCGGCTACCACCACTGCGGTGATGGAGCACCTCCGCACCCGGACGGCCCGCCCCGGGATTTCGCTGCAGATCAGCGCCTACCGGTACAGCGCGCCCGGCATGCGCGGAGTGCAGAGCCTCGCCTACGAACTTGCCGAGCAGTTGCCGGAGGGGCTCGACCACGTCTTCTGCCCGGCCGGTGGCGGGGGACTGACGCTGGCGGTTGCCCGCGGCTTCGAACACCTGGCTGCGGTGGCCCGCCTGGCCCGGCGTCCCCGGATTGAGTGCGTGCAGCCCGAGGGGAACGACACCATCGCCGGCCCCCTCCGAGCGGGAGATCCCTCCGCCCGGGCCGTCGTCGGCGCCACCCGCGTGAGCGGCCTCCAGGTGCCGGATGTGATTGACGGGCACGAGACGCTTGCCGCCTGCCGCGCGTCCGGGGGCACCGGGCACACGGCGGCGGACGCGTTCACCTGGGAGTTGCAGGCGCGGATGGCCGCAGAGGAGGGGATCTTCAGCGAACCCGCCGGAGCGGTTGCCCTGGCCGGCGCCCTTCAGGCCGCCGCCCGCGGCGAGATCCGCCCCGACGCAGTCATCGTCTGTCTCGTCACCGGATCCGGTTTCAAAGATGCGCCTTCCGTCGAGCGCATGGTGGCCGACCGCGAGTGCCCGATGTACACGCTGGCGGACCTGCAATCGTAAGGCCGGGAAGATCCTGCTCCCGGACAGGGGAAGGATCGGCCGGCAGCGAGGCGGAACGGAGAAGCGGAACCTCGCCCGAAAAACCCGGCCCGGGCCGCACGGGAGGAGAACGACGATGTCGCATGCCGACGGTGGGCACGAGATGCACCCTGATGCAGGGCAAGCCGCAGCCGCGGAGCCGCCGCGAGCGCCGAATCGGGAGTTGATCTTCCAACCGCTGACCTGCCGCAACCTGACGCTCAAGAACCGCCTTGTGCGCTCCAGCATTTCCGGGCGCATTGACAACTACGACGGTTCGGGCACTCGCGCGCGCATCAACTTCGAACGCCGGTTTGCCGACG
>SYMT01000509.1 GCA_005805375.1 Actinomycetota bacterium | reverse complement strand
GCGGCTTCGGCGTCGTCGCGGGCGAAATCCGCAAGCTCGCCGATCAGAGCCGCCAGGCCGCCAATCGCATCCACACGCTGATCGCCGACATCCAGCACTCCGCCAATGCCACGGTGATGTCCATGGAACAGAGTTCCCGCGCGGTGGAGGATCTGGCCGCCGCCCTGTTGACGATGCACGAAAGCGCCCGTGAATCCGCCCTCGGCGTGCAGGAACAGACCCTGGCGGTAACCCAGGTGGTGCAGGCGATGGAGGCGCTCCGCGCCGGGGCACACGAAACCGCCCTCGGCGTCGCCCAGACCAAGGAAGGCCTCGGTGTCCTCCGCAGTGCCGCGGACGCACTCAGCGCGCTGGTTTGAGGTGCACGGGCGCCGGGTACCGCGAATAGCCGTTACCCGAGCCGGCAGACCTACGGCGAGGCCGCAGCACACCTGCGGCGAGGCCGCAGCAGACCTATGTCGAGGCCGCAGGCTGGTGTAGGCTGCTCTCTCAGGGCGGGGCTGTGAGTGATTCGAGGGCGGCCCGCCGCGGACCTACGGCGAGGCCGCAGGTCCTGATGGAGCCCAAAACACCCACGGGGCCCCCGCGGAAGCAGGGAACTCATTGGTTCCTCGCGAACCCTTCAGGGAGCGCCCCCGCGGAGCGGGATCTTCCGGCGACTTCTCACTCCCGCACCCGGGAGCGCCGCCGGAGGAGTGAATCAGGCGCCGCGGTCGTCTCATGCCCGGCGGCGCCGGCCGGGCGGTTTCGAACCCCTGGCGCCCGACCACTCGCCCGGGAGGCCGGGCGTCCAGACCCCGTCATCGTCCGCGACAAACCACTCCATGCCTGCTCCCCACCTTGCTCTTGTGCTGGCTGCCATCTTCTGGGGGGCGCTGGCACGGGCGTTTACGGGATTCGGGGCGGTGTTGTTTGCACTTCCCCTGCTGGCACTGGTCCTCCCGGTGCGCGAGGCGGTGCCCCTGCTGGTGTCGGTGGGGCTGGTGAACGGCCTCTGGCTGAGCTGGCGGGGCCGGCGGGATGCGAGCGTGACGGAGTGCCGGCGGCTACTGCTGGGAGGAGTCCCGGGCGCGCTGGCGGGGCTACTGCTGGCCCGGAACGCGCCGGATCACGTGCTGCGCGGATTGCTGGGACTGCTCGTGGCGCTGGCAGGCGTCTGGGTGGCGCGGCGCTCCGAGGGGCCGGAGCGGGAGTGGCTGCCGGGATGGGGCTATGGCGCGGGGGTCGCGGGTGGGGTGCTCGGGGGGCTCTACGGGCTGTCGGGACCGGCGCCGGTACTCTACTTGAGCGGTCGGACGCTGACACCGGCGGTGTTCCGGGCGACTTTGCTGCTGTACATCACCGCACTCGATCTGGTGCTGGCGACGGGGTTCGCCGTCGGCAAGTCGCTGGGACCGCACACCGCAGCGCTCGGGCTGGCGCTGCTCCCGGTCGCGCTCGCCGGGTCGTGGCTGGGAGAGCGCCTCCACCGCCGCGCGCCGGAAGTGGTGTTCCGGCGGCTGACGGGATTCGGGCTCACCGTGATGGGTCTTGTACTGGCGGTCCGAGCCTATCTCGACGCCAACTTGCCGGGAAACTGACATGCAACCTGCCCACCTCCTCTTTCTGCTTTCCGATGAACACAGCCGCGACATGACCGGCTGCTACGGCCATCCCTGCATCCAAACCCCGCACCTCGACGGGCTGGCGGCGCGCGGCGCCCGCTTCACGCGTGCCTGCACGCCGTGCCCGATCTGCGTGCCGGCACGCGCAAGTCTTGCCACCGGACGCTGGGTCCATCAGATCGGCGCCTGGGACAACGCGTTTCCCTACTCCGGCGCAGTGCCCTCCTGGGGCCATCGCCTGCAGGACCAGGGCTTCCAGGTGGTCTCGATCGGCAAACTCCATTTTCGGGGGCCCCGCGACAACAACGGATTCACGCAGGAGATCGAACCGCTCCATGTAGTGGGCGAGGTGGGGGATCTCCTCGGCTGCCTGCGCGAGCGTTCGCCCGCGCGCGACAAGCGCGAAGGCATCGCCGAGGCCGGCCCGGGTAGCTCTACGTACCTGGAGTACGACGCCCGTATTGCCCGCCACGCCGTGCAATGGATCGAGGCCCACGCTCACGACGAGCGACCGTGGGTGCTCTTCGTCTCGTTCGTCTGCCCCCATCCCCCGTACATCGCCCCGCCCCGCCTGTTCGATCTCTACCCGCCGGATCGGCTCCCGCTGCCGCCGCAGTGGCGCGCGGGAGAACACCCGGAGCATTCCGAACTGCGCTGGATGCGCGAGAAGTTCGGATACGGCGAATTCGACGAGCCACTCCTGCGCAAGGCGATCGCCGCCTACTCGGGCGCCGTCACCTACCTGGACGAGCGCATCGGGGAGGTCCTGGGAGCTCTGGAGCGGCTCGGGCTCACGGACCGGACCCGGGTCATGTACAGTTCCGACCACGGCGAAAACCTGGGCGCCCGGGGGCTATTCGGCAAGTTCACCATGTACGAAGAGTCGGTCACCGTCCCATTGCTCCTCGCCGGGCCGGACGTGCCGGCGGGCCGTATCGTCGGCACACCCGCATCACTCGTGGACTGCTTCCCGACCGTTCTGGAAGCTGTCGGAGCCGAGCCGGCGCCGGGGGATCTCTCGTTGCCCGGACGCTCACTCTGGGGCCTCGCCGCGGAACCGGATCGCGACCGGGAGGTGGTTTCCGAGTACCACGCAGTCAACTCTCGCCGCGCGATATTCATGCTGCGGGGCCTTCGCTACAAGTACGTCCACTACGCCGGAGCGTCGCCGCAACTCTTCGATCTGGAGACCGATCCGCACGAACTGCGGGATCTGGCCTCCGATCCGGCACACGAGGCCGTGCGACAGGCAATGGAAACACGGCTGCGGGCGCGCCTCGATCCCGAGTCGGTTGATGCGCAGGCCCGATCCGACCAGCATGCAAAAATCGAAGCGCACGGCGGCGAGGCGCAGGTCCTCCGGCGAGGAACCTTCGACAACTCCCCGGTGCCCGGAGAAACGCCGGCGTTCAAAGGTGTGTGACGCCAAACCATGATACCACTATCTCAACACAGGGCCGCTTGGGCGGTCAGGAGCCACGCATGTCTTCCTCTCCCTATTCTCGTCGAGAATTCACAGCCCGTTCCCTTGCAGGGCTGACGCTCGCGGCGCTTCCCGCCTGGTATGCTCAGGAGGTCACCGCCGCCGAACAGGTGCGGCTGGCGGATATGCCTCGTCGCCTCGGGCCGAACGACACGCTGCAAATCGCCTGTATCGGCGCCGGCGGGCGCAAGGGCGGGTTTCGGCAGGGACTGGGTGACACCCGGGCTATGTCACGGCAGCCCGGCGTGAAGGTCGTCGGCGTGTGCGACGTGGAGCGGATCCACCGCGAGGAGGGAGCCCGCGCGTTCGGGGCCGACTGCAAGCCGTACGCCGATTTCCGCGAGGTGCTTGAGCGCGACGATGTGGATGCGGTCGTCATCGGCACGCCGGATCACTGGCATGTGCTCATCGCCATCCAGGCACTCAAAGCGGGCAAGGACGTCTACTGTGAGAAGCCGCTCACACTGACGGTGGACGAAGGGAAGGCGCTGCGGAAGGTGCAAAAGAAGTACCGGCGCGTCTTTCAGGTAGGGAGCCAGCAGCGCTCCGACGGCCGTTTTCGGCTGGCGTGTGAACTGGTACGGAACGGACGCCTCGGGAAGGTAAAAACCGTGGAAGCCCGGCTGCCGAACGGCACGAAGGAAGGCCCGTTCGCCGTGCAGCCCGTGCCGGAAGACTTCGACTGGAACATGTGGCTTGGACCCGCCCCCTGGGCCGAGTATGTGCCGCAGCGCACCCACGGGAGCTTCCGCCACTGGTTCGAGTATTCCGGGGGGATGATGACCGATTGGGGCGCCCATCATCTCGATATCTCGCAGTGGGCCCTGGGCGCTGATGAGGCCGGACCGCTCTCCGTGGAGTCGCGGGGGATGCTCCCGGCGATGGCGAACGGCTACAACACCGCCTGCGACTTCCAGGTGCGCTATACCTACCCGGAAGGGGTCACCCTCACCGCGGTCTGCGAAGGCGAGAACGGCGTGCGCTTCGATGGCGAGGCCGGCTGGATCTTCGTGAGCCGTGGGCGCATTGAGGCCAGCGACCCGAAACTGCTGGAGGAGCCGCTCTCCGGGAGCGCAGTTCGTCTTTATGCGTCAAACAACCACATCGCCAACTTCCTGGAGTGTGTGAGGCAGCGCAAGCAGCCGATCTGCACCGCGGAAGTGGGGCACCGCTCGGCGACGGTATGCCACATCGGCAACATCTCGCTGCGTCTCGGGGGCCGCCACCTTGAGTGGGATCCGGTCACCGAGCTGTTCCGTGGCGATGAAGAGGCCAACCGGATGCTGGGACGCCCGTACCGCGACCCCTGGAAGTTGTGACGGGAGTGTCGGAGATCCGGCTCGGACGCATTCGCACACAAACCGGTACCTTGAGGAGAGAGTAGAGAGGAGTGAGGAAGAGTGGCCGGCGTCCCACTCTTCTTCACGCACTCCACGCCTGGATGCGGAGGTCGAGTTCGGGGAAGGCCCCCGAACTCGACATCCGCATTTCCCACTCAAGACTTGAGACCGAGACTTCGAGATTCGGAGCCTCGGCTTATTGAGCTTGCTGACGAGTCGGGCGCCCGGCACCCGAAACTTCATACTCCACACGAGCGACACCGGAGGAATTGCATGTCACGGCACGGGGGAGCGATCTCAGCGTATGAAGCCCTGTACACGTTACTGGACTGGATCATTCGACTGGCGGGCGCCGGGATCGTCCTGATCACCGGGTATTACCTCTACGGTACCATCGCTCACAGTGGTGAACTGTTCCGCGGCGCGGCTCAGAGCGGTCCAGTGTCCGCGGCCGTGTTCCGGGCGCAGTTGAACAACATGCAGTTCCTCACGCAGATCCTGCTGGTGTGCAGCGTGGTGGGGATGCTCGCCACCGTGGGCCGCTTCTACGCCAACGTTGAGGGCGGGATCGTCCTGGCGGTGTTGGGGCTGGCGCTGCTGCTGGGCATGCCGTTGGTGATTGACGTGGCAGGCGGACCCGCCGCGGGGCTTCCGCCCTCGCTCCTGAAGTTCGGCAATCCCCGCGCCACCCTCCGGGGCGAGTTCATCACATCGGGCGCCGTGCTTACGTTCGGGGGCATCGGGCAGCTACTGGTGCATCTGATACTCTGGTTGTCGCGCGCCGGAACGCGCCGGCCGCAGCCCCGGGGAGAATCAGCCCAGACTGCGGAGCAGGTACGCAAGCTAGAGGATCGCTTCCTCGGACTTTGCTGGCAACTTCCGTTCTGCCGGGACACCGACAAGCAGCTCTGCCCGGTGCGCAAGACGAAGAAACCGTGCTGGCGCACCGGCCGCGGCTGCTATTGCGATCAGAACATCGTGCTCCAGTTGAGCGGCGGTAGCGCGTACATGGCTCGCGCTACCGGGGCGATGTCCCAGGCAACAGTGGTCCGACCGAAGACCTGGAGCGAAAAGCGAGCCCAATGCCTGGAATGCCCCATCTACCTGCATCACCAGGGACAGAAATACAAGGTGGTAGCGCCGCTGGCCCTGGCCGGGGTGGGATTCGCTGTGTTCGCCCTGTGGGGGACCATCTTCTCAGCCTATCCCAAGGCCATCATCGCGCTGGGTAAGGCCACCGCCGGCTTCAGCTTCGGCACCGCCCGCGGCCAGGCCCCGGCCTGGGCCAACGAACTGGCGACGCAGCCCGCTCTGGTCTGGTTGGCCGCAATCATCATCGGTATCCTGGTGGTGGCGTATCTGTTCCACGCGCTCGAATGGCTTCTCTACCGGCTGGGGATCTGAGCCGGGGATCCAGGGTTGTAGGGTTCCAGGGTTTCCTGGATTCGCTGCGCTGGACGGCGAGACCGGTGGGACGCCGGCGTTCCCTGGGGAGGCAGCAACACGCTGCCTCCCCAGGCTCCCTGCACTCGTGCACTCCCAGCACCGTAGAACCCTCGAGCCCTCGAGCCCTCGAGCCCTCGAGCCCTCGAGCCCTCGAGCCCTCTAATCCTCTACAGCCTACAGAGACGCGCAGTTTGACCGATGCTAGTC
>SYMT01000508.1 GCA_005805375.1 Actinomycetota bacterium | reverse complement strand
TGTGCGCGGGGGATAGAGTGGTGGCGCGGCGGGACGGTTGTAGCCCCGCAGGTCGGGCAGATTCTCGGCCCGGACCTGGGCCATAAAGCGGGTGTACCAAGCTACTTCGTCCGCGGTCCAGGTGGTGTCCGCATCCGCTGCCGGGTCATCACCCCTGTTCACTCACTGCTCTCAACCGGCTACACCTCCGCCCACCGCTCTTCTGCGCCCCGCCTCTCCCGTTCCATCGTATCCGGTTTCGCACGGACCACCTATGCCGCCGGCAGGGACGGCCACTTGGGAAACCGGCTGGGGCGCCGCCGTCCGGCGTGACTCCGGGAGTTCCAGCGCCCGGCGCTCGCTGCCGTCGTTCGGCCCCGTCTCCCCCCACGTCGTGAGCCGAAAGAGCGTGCCGAAAGTGCTGCCTGCCGCCCTTGCGTCCGTGTCTCCCTCCCCAGCGGTGTGAGTTCTTCTTGAATCTGTGAGCGTTGGGGGAGGAGGGAGCGGACAGCGCATCGAATGAGAAATTGAGATAGTCTGGTGGATCGCCCCCCCCTTGATCCCCGGAAACCAACAACTACGGAACGCAGGATGCTTCTCGATCGGGAGCAGGACTCTGTCGTTTCGGGCACAGGAGGGGCACCAGGATGACCATCGGAGTACCGAATTCACAGGGCAGGTCTGGATGGGCGGCCTGTGCCGCACTCTGGCTGATGGCCGCATTCGCCGGCACAGCGTTAGCCACCGCCGGTCTGCCGCCGCCTCCTCAGGAACCGCTGCCCTCCCGGGCGGTCCGGAAACATGGTGCCCTGGCCAAACTCCCGCTCTCGTTCGAGGAGAACCGGGGCCAGACGAATTCCGGGGCGCGCTTTCTCGCCCGCGTGCCGGGAGGCTCCGTGCATGTTGCCGCCGATCGGGTGCTGATCCAGACAGTGCAGGTCGCCCGACCCGGGCTCCAGCGAACCCCTCCACCGGTGAAACAGTCGTGGCTGGCCATGCACCTCGTGGGCGCCGACCCCCGGGCCCGGGTGGTCGGGAAGGCCCCGCAGTCCGGCACCGTGAACTACCTGCGCGGCGCCGACCCCACTCGGTGGCGCACCGGGTTGAATACTTTCGGACGAGTTCGGGTCTTTTCGGCTTACCCCGGCGTGGATGTGGAGTACTACGGGAATCCGCGGGACCTGGAGTACGACTTCCTCGTGGCTCCCGGGGCGGACCCGGGACGGATTCGCCTCGGTTTTCGCGGGGGCGCCCCGCCGCGCCTCACCGCCCAGGGAGACCTCCTTCTCACTACGCCGACGGGCGAGATCCGCCAGACACGCCCGGTGGCCTACCAGCAGATCAGCGGCCGGCGGGTGGCGGTGCAGGCCCGCTATCGGGTGGCACAGGACGTGCGCCTGACGGTCGGCGCGTATGACACGACCCAACCCCTGGTCATTGATCCTGTGGTGCTGTCGTACGCGACATTTCTGGGGGGCGGCTTCAACGACAGCGTGGGGGGCGTGAGCGCAGACATGGCAGGAAATCTGTACGTCACCGGGTTCTCGGTCTCCACGAACCTCCCCGTGACGGCCGGGGCCTTCCAGCCCACCTTTCGTGGCGGCGGGACGAACGCGGGGGATGGGGATGCCTTCGTGGCCAGGGTAAACCCGACCGGAACCCGGTTCGACTACGTCACCTACCTGGGTGGGAGTACGACGGATTTCGGCAACGGCATTCGGGTGCTCGCCGACGGGAGCGTGGTGGTGGCCGGGGACACGTTTTCGACCAATTTCCCCGTCACCGCGTCCTCCATGCCGCGCACCAACAACCGGCAGGCCGGCTTTGTAACCCGTCTCAACCCCCTGGGTACCGGTCTCGTCTGGTCTTCGTATCTGAAAGCCACGGCGGGGTTCGCCCAATGTTTGAACGTGGATACCGACCTTGCCGGTGACGTTTACGTCGTCGGGTCCGCGAATGCAGGGCTGCCGACGCAAATCGGAGTCTTCCAGCGCCAGCCCAACGGGATGGGGACGACGGGCGCATTCGTCGCGAAGTTCCCGGCCGCCGGGCCGCCTCTCACGTACCTGACCTACCTCGGTGGAAGCGCCTTTGCCACGGCACGCGGAATTGATGTGGACGCGACCGGCCGGGCGGTCGTGGTGGGCGAAACCAGTGACGCAAACTTCCCCACCACCCCGGGGACGTTTCAGACCACCCGACAGTCGAGCTCCGAGAACGCCTTCGTCACTCGCCTGAACGCAAGCGGAACCGGTCTTTCCTATTCCACCTATCTCGGTGGGACCTCCACAATCGGGCAAACGGCTAACGACGTGGTGGTGGACTCGCTGGGAAGGGCCTGGGTGGTGGGTCAAACCACTTCTGCGGACTTCCCGGTCACGGCGAACGCCTTTCAGGGCACCTATGCGGGCGGCGTCGTGGGAGCTTCCTTCATTACGGCCCTGAACGACACCGGCACGGGTCTGTTCTACTCAACATTCCTCTCCGTCGGCACGGCTCTCGGCGTGGACCGACACACCATCATGGACAACACCACTCCGGCTGAGATCATTGCAGTCGGCGGCTTCACCCAGTTTCCGAGGAGCTTTCCCTCCATGGGGCCGATTGACCCGATCGTCCCGTCTTCCAACGGTGGATGGGAGGCGCTGTTCGTGACGCAACTCACGGCGGCCGCGCCCGTCCGGGTGGAGCAGGTCAGTCCGGTGGGCGACGGGGCGGTACATGACACGACGTTCCGGCCGACGATGAGTTCCGGCACCACGGCCACGGCCTACTTTGGGGGCGGGTTCACTCGCCTCCCGATTACTGCCGGCGCGGCCCAGATGAACTTCGCGGGCAACCCGAATGACGGCGGTCTGTTCGCTCTTACCATTGACCTGGCCGGCGTGCCGCCCCCCACCCTGACACTCAGCAATCTCAGCATTACCGGGCCGGCCAATCCCCGGGTGGAGTTCGACCTCACCGCCAGCCGGATGCCTGCCCCGGGAACGACCTTCGAGGTGCAGCGCCGCGAGGGCATGGGAGCCTTCACCACCATCTCGACCGGCACACTGGCCATTACGCAGCGCATTACGGACGCCACGGTGGTCGCCGGGACCACCTATTCCTATCGGGTCCAGACTCCTGCGACGTCCACCCTGTCGAACGTGTTGGATGCGACCGTCCCGCCCATCCAGCTCACGCTTGGCTCACTGTCCGTGGGGGGCCCGCCGGCGCCGAGGGTGTCGTTCCAACTCACCACCACCGGTGCTCCGCCTGCCGGC
Organism: Actinomycetota bacterium; assembly: GCA_005805375.1. Lineage (GTDB taxonomy): Bacteria > Armatimonadota > SYMT01 > SYMT01 > SYMT01 > SYMT01. The sequence continues at coordinate 328 of SYMT01000508.1, read as the reverse complement.
GCGATGTATACCATTGAACGCGCGGAAAGCGGGGGCGCCTTTATCCCGATCCAATTCGGGCCGCTCCTGGCGACCCAGATGATTGAGGACACCACGGTCACCACCGGCATCACCTACCAGTACCGGGCGAGTTTGAACGGGTCGGCCGTGGTCTCGAACACCTTGACGGCGGCGGTCCCCGGGGGGCTCATGCTGACCCTGGCCAATCTCGCGGTGAGCGCCGGGGCCAACCCTGCGGTGGAGTTCGATCTGACTACTTCCGCCCCCCCTCCGATGGGCGCCATGTTCGCCATTGAGCGGCAGACGGGAACAGGCCCGTTCACTCAGG
>SYMT01000507.1 GCA_005805375.1 Actinomycetota bacterium | reverse complement strand
GCGTGCGGCTCCTCGCACCCGAGATGGCCGCCCTGGAAACGCAGATCGAGCGTCTCCCGGCACTGGGGAAGTGGTTCGTGACCATCCCGGGAGTGGTCCCCGCCTGACGGGAGGATTAATTCTGCGCGGTTCCCTAAGTGTCAAGCACACGGGTTTTCGTAGAATACAGTTCGGAATAGCTATGAGCGGCCACCAGTACCGCCATACCCCGATCGTCGAAGCGATCTGCGACTTTCAGTTCACGGACGATGCACGGGATCGCTGGGACCCCACATTTCCGGGGCATCTCCTCAGCGGTTGAAGGGGATGTACGATGGGCGTCCGTGCGATCGCCCGCGCAATGGAAGCACAGCTCGACATGAGGCAGGACTCCAGCGCACTGTTGCTTCAGGTCCGAACGGGGTCAGGCGAATCGAGCTGCCCACGAGCGATGGCAAGGCGCTCCTCACGGTCGCACCGGGCGTCCTGGGGATCCACTTGCTGGCGCCCTATCCGGGCTGGGATCATTTCCAGCCTCGCATCGAACAGGCTCTGGAGCAGTATCGCAGCGTCGCCGGCCCCGATGGAATTGTGCGTGCCGGCATCCGATACGTCAATCACATCCACCTTCCGGCAGGCACGGTCCGCCTGCATGACTATTTCGCGACGCCCCCCGCAATCCCTGATCGGATCAATCTGGTGATGAGACAGGTTTTCGAGCGCCTTGTCGTGGAGTTAACCGACAAAGGAAATGCAGCATCGATCACTTTTGCCTCACTTACGCACATCGGCGATCAGCAGTCGTTCGTACTGGATCTGGACGTGTTCCACGAGGGAAGGGACGCAGCGCTCCCATTGACACGGGCGATCGAACTCGTCAACAACCTTCATCAGGACGAAGGGGAGCTCTTTGAGGCGCTGATTACGGACAAGGCCAGGGAGCCATTCAATGGGACATAGCACGTTCGTCGGTTTCGGGAATCGGAGACAGTGTGAAGCGACCGTCCGCAGTGTGAGCGGGGAGCAGTATCTGCGATTGACTCTCCCTAGTGGGGAGGGCGCTCCGGTCCCTCCGGACCGTCTTGCAGATGTGCTTTGGGAGAGCATCCAGAATGCAGTCCCCGTGGGACATGGGGAGCGGCAGGAGTTTCTGCGCTCGCTGTTCGCGCGGCTCACACAGCGGTCAGAAGTAGATCTCGTCCCTGGGGTGGCGGCGCCGATCTGGGACGCCGATTGGGACCTGGGCGAGCGCCCGGGTGAGGATGCGACCCGGGCGTACCTGGCGATGGTTCGGCAGTACCCGGCGCCGTCCGCAGTCAAACTGGATGCGGACGATGAGGGATCGATACCGTAACTTTGGGGCCTCAGTGTTTCAGCACCCAACTAATCCAGACGAACTACGCCAGGGCGACATCATCCAGGGCTTCTTGGCGCCTCTCGTATCTGCCGGGACGCTTCGTCTCCTAACGACCGTGCCTTTGGGCGCCTTCCAGTCGGTCGAAGGCGTCCACGTCACGTCCGAGTTCCGCCGGGGTCGGTCGTGCGTGCAGGGGAGCGTCGCCGTGGCCTGCGGCTTTTGCATGGTGGTGTCGCAGTGCTGTGATCTCGCGCTGCGGAATGGGAGATTCACCAATCCTACATTCCTGGTCACGTCGCTCCGATTTGTAGGTCCCCAGGCGCAAACCGGCCAGAACGAGCCTGGGGATGACGACCGGCTCCGGAAGAATCGGCACTGACAAGAGCAAGTCGGTAGGTATTTCGTCTCGCAAACAGTTCCGCTGCCTTCCGATTGTTGGGTTGACTTCGGTTTCATCGGTACGGTGAGCGGACAGGATTATGACCGGGCACTCAGCGCACGGGTGCTGCAGATGGCAGAGATAGACCGAATCTACTTCAAGACCAAATTGGGACACTCTTTCGCACGCGCTACCAGTGAGGAGGTCGGTGCTGGGCTGTATCCCCCGGATTCGGCGGGGCTTCCTGGGTAGACAACGGGGTCGGCAAGAGTACGGCACGGTGCCTGAGGCCAACCCGGTTCCGCCGCAGCCCAAACAAGAAAGACCGGTCGGCGAATGACTCCGCCGACCGGTCTTTCTTGCGGTTTCGGTGACCGTCCGCACCTACTTCTGGGCGATGTCGCGCTCTGCTGCGCGGCGGGCGTCGCGGTACCCGGCGGGGATCTGGTTGCGGCCGATCTGCTCGAGTCGCTCCTGCTTCAGTTCCTCGGCCGTCTTGCGGCGGCCGGGGAGCCAAGGGGCGCGTCCGGACGGCACGCTCCTGCTGTTCCCGAAGACACTGCCCCGGGAGATATCGGCCTTCCGCTCGTAGCCCACGCCGCGTCCGGGGATGTTGTCCGCCTTTCGCTCGTAGCCCACGCCGCGTCCGGGGATGTTGTCCGCCTTGTGCTCGTGGCCAACGCCGCGTCCGGGGATGTCGTCGGACTTGCGGCCTGCCACATCGCTCGGATCGTCCCAGCGCCGTTCCAGACGCTCCTGTCGCTCCCGATACTGTTCGGTGACGTCTGCCTTGTAACCGTCGTTCGTGGCGCGGCTGTCGTAGCGATCTCGCGAGCGGCTGCCGTACCGATCGTCATAGCGGTCATCGTAACGGTCTCGCGAGCGGTCGTCGTAGCGCTCATCGTAGCGGTCCCGCGAGCGGCCGTCGTAGCGGTCGTCGTAGCGCTCCCGGTAGCGGCCCACATCGCCGGCGTACCGGTAGTTGTTGCGATCGGCGAAGCTCACCGAACGATCCAGCCGGACGCCGAACTCGGTGCCGCGGCCCACGTTTACGTCGCCGAAGTCACCGTAGTCCCGCCCGCGGTCCCGGTCGCGGTTGATGTAGCCGTAGGCGGCGCCGCCGAGGGCTCCGAGCAACGCTCCCTTCAGCCAGTCCTTCCCGTCGCCTCCGAGGAGCACACCGAGGACCGCGCCGCCGGCAGCGCCGTAGCCGATCCACTTGGCGTTGAACTGGTTGCCGCCGCTACCCCGGCGGGCTTCCAGGCGCCCAAAGTCACCACGGCGGACTTCATCGCCGGCGAGGCGGGAGAGGCGCCCGTTCACCGGGATCCACTCGCGATCCGGCAGCATGGCGCGCCGGAACTCCATATCTATGAGGCCTGGTCGCCGATCTGCTGCCCGCCGGGCCTCGGTGACGACGCCTTCGAACCGGGTGCCGATCGGGAAGCCGCTGCGGTCGTCTCGATCCACGCTTGCCATCACGCGCTCCCCTTCACGGGCACTCCGGCCGTTCAGGGAGTCGTCCATGCGCACGCGCACTACGGTGTCTTCGGGGATCCGGATACGGCTCCCCTGAGCGGTGGCGGTGGTGGGAACCACACTGACGGCCAGCATCGCCGGCAAGACGGCTGCCCCCAGGATTCGCTGTGTCTTCATCATCTTCTCCCCATTTCCCGGCCGCTCCGGCCCGGCTCATCCCCGGACCCCTCTCCGGGGCTTATGCGGGGAAGACCCGGCGGAACTGGATCTGGTTCCGCCGGATTTGCACGGAAGCGCGCGCCGGTCGGCGCGTACCGGGAGACGCACCCGTTTGCGGGGCGCGCCTCCCCAAATGCCTCAGGAGAAGAGCACATTGACGCGTGTCTCATCCGGTGGCCGGTCGGTGAGGCTGACCGCGACGCCGGCAATGGCGGAGGCGAGAAGGCCCCAGACGAACGGGGCAATGCCGAACAGGTAGAACGGGAAGAAGTTGCTCTTCTCGCCGATGCCCGGATCGACTCCCGAAATCCAACCGGGGATGTACAGTGCCAGGATCGTTCCGGCTCCGGCGAGCATCGCGGACAGGGCTCCCTTCGCGGTGGCGCGGGGCCAGAAGGCAGCCATCACCGCGGGCACCAGGTAGGTGCAGGCAGCGGCGCCGCCGGTGAATACGATCAGCGCCTGCAGGAATTTCGGGGACTTCATCGCGGCCGCACTCGCGGCGATGGCGATCACGATCATTCCGGTGTAGGACAGGACGCGCAATTGCTTCTCGGTGGCGGAGCGATTCAGGAACCGGTGGTAGATGTCCTGGACCAGACCAGAAGAGATCTGCACCAGGAATCCGGACACCGTGGCCATGACGGCGCCGAACGGCGCGGCAAGAATCAGCCCCGCCATCCAGGGCGAGGCGACCTTGAGCGCCAGGCTGGGCATGACCTCATCCGGTCGCTCCAGCCCGGGGAGAATAGCCCGTGCACAGATGAAGATCAGGACGAGCGGCAGGTAGATCAGCGTGTTGTAGACGGCGAGCAGGAAGGTCGCGTGGCGGAGCGTCGGAGTGTCCCGGAATGCCATCAGGCGCACCAGACTCGCCGGTTGGCCCATCCCGGCGATGGACCACATGGCGAAGAACGAGAGCGCCAGACCAGGGGGGAGGAACTCCCGCCCTGCCCCCGGGGCATAGGCGAACCCGGGGCCAACCGCGTCCACCCCGGCACGGGTGGCCGCCGCCAGGCCTCCGGACTGCTGCATCGCCAGGGGAAACAGGATCAGGATTCCAATGGCCATCAGCACGCTCTGGAACAGGTCGGTCCACACCGCGGCCAGGAAGCCGCCATAGAGCGTGTAGGAGAGCACCACGACCGTGAAGATGGCGAGCCCATACAGGAACTGCGGCGATTGCCCCAGGATCTCACTGGTCGGGTCTACGCCCGGAAGGGTCGGCAGCACCTTCTGCAGGATGATCGCACCGGCCTTGAACTGCGAAATCAGGCCGAAAGCGAGGACCAGGATCATCAGGAGTGACGCGACCATGCCGACGGATGGGCTGTCAAACCGCTCGCGTAACAATTCCGGCAGCGTGATGGCGCCTGTCTGGCGTGAGAGCCGCCCCATGCGCTTGCCCAGGATGGCAAAGGTACAGAGCGGCACGATCATGTACGAAGCGATCCAGAGCGCCAGCACCCACCCGTACTGGTAGACCAGCGCGGGAAACCCCATGAAGGTGCCGCCGCTCATTACGGTGGCGGTGAGCGCCATAGACCAGGACCCGAGGCCGCGGTTTCCGAGGAAGTACCCTTTTAAGAAGCCGCCCTTCTCCGAGGCCTTGTTCGCCATCATTCCGATGACCATTGAGGCCACCATCAGGATGACGAGGGAAAGCAGGGGCGCGAGACTATCCATGGGGGGCCTCCACCGCGGAAAGGTCTTCTGCGGTATCCAGGTGTGCGAGCGCGTCTTCGTCCAGGTTTTCGTCTTTGATCCCGAAAAACGCGGCCCAGCAGGTGATGATGAGGATGACTCCCCAGGGAAGAAGGACTCCCCACACAACCCAGGTCGGGATGCCGAAAAGGAGAGGGGGGTCCGGGTCCTGGCGGTAAGCGGCACTCAAGGAATAGCCAACCGTCCAAGCGCAGCTCAGGATCCAGAGCGCGACGACGCCGAGTGCCTCGCGGCGGGTCTTGTCAAGGGGGGAAAGGGATGTGTCGGATTGCATAGGGTTGGGGCCTCCGCCCGCATAGGGTTCGCAGTCGGCTCCTGTTTCCCCTCTGAAAACGACAAAACAGCGGTGCGAGACTTCTGTCTCGCACCGCTGCTTGGCCCAACGAGGCGGCAATTATCCTACCGGGGCAGGATTCGGATGGCGTCCTCATCTTCCTGGAGATGAGCTCCCAGTTGCTCCGCCATCAATTCCAGGCAGCGCCGGGCCGATTGATCCGCGACCTGCAGTGTGACTTTCGCGGTCAGAGTTCCGTCCACGAGGATCGGTTTCGCTACCTGCGGCGCCAATTTCAGAAGCACTGCGCTCGGCTCTTGATAGGCTGCCGCGAGGGTGATCGGCTGCGGGCGAGCCGGCTGTGCGGCCAGCACCACGAGCGTGGTGATCGGTGTCGCCAGTGTGGGCGCTTCCACACGCACCCAGAAACTCGACGCCGGCTGCGTGCCGGGCAACTGCACGGCCAGTGTTGCCGGCCGGTTGGCGACGAGGTCTCCGATGACGCTCGGGGAGGAGTTCACGTCAGCCCCGACCACCCGTACGTGCGCCCGGGCAAGATCGGTAGACGCGACCACCTGTACCTGGGCGCGGCGTCCCGCCGCACTCGGCGCTTCCGGTCGCACACTGATCCGTACTCCGGCGGCCGGAGCCACGCTCACGGTCTGTGGGTTGATCGGGAGCGGGCTCGCCGTCAACTGTGTATGGTCCCCTCCCCGGTTCAGCAGGACCGTGCCCCCCACAACCAGGGTGGCAAGGGCCGCGCCGAACGCGACCGAGGCGGGACGTAGGGAGCGCAGCCACCCCAGCATCCCCCCGCGGGACCGGGCAGCTTGCTGCTCTTCCCAGCGCACCTGTTGGAGATGGCGAATCACGCGGCTCGCACCGTCCGCCGGCGGCTCCACCGGAGCGATGGCGTCAAAAGCGCGGTAGAGCGCCGCCAGGCGCACGAGATCCTCCCGGCAGTCCCCGCAGGCGCCGACGTGGGCTTCCACTGCAACCCGCATCGGCCGATCCAGAGCCTGCTCCACATAGTCGGAGAAGAACTCCCTCGCTCGCTCACACTGCATCATCTGACACTCCTCCCCTGCCGCACTACCCGCACCGCAGGATCACCATGCAGACTGTTCTAACTCTCCAAAAGTTCCCGGTCGCACGCCAGCTTGTTCTTGAGTGCCAGTCGCGCGCGGTTGAGCCGGGACTTGACGGTTCCGATCGGGAGCTCCAGGATTTCCGCAATTTCTTCATACGATCGGTGCTGAAAGTGGTACAGCGCGATCATCAGGCGGGGTAGTTCCGGCAACTCAAGCACTGCCTCGTGCACTATCGCCGATACTTCCTGCCGTTCCACCGTCCAGTCCGGGCCCGGCCGCGGGTCTTCGATCTGCCGGGAGACCTGACTGTCTTCCAGTTCGACCATGTCCTCCAGCGAACTGTGCTGCCGCACCCGCTGCTTCTTTCGTTCATCCAGGAACACATTCCGGACAATGCGGAAGATCCACGTAGTGAAGTTGGCATCTCCTCGAAAGTTCGGCAGCGCGTTGTGGACCCGGATGAAAGCCTCCTGGGTGATGTCGTGTGCTTCGTCCGGGTTGCGGGTGAGGCGATAGGCGAGATTGTAAACGTTACGATAGTGACGGGTGACGAGCGCTTCCTCGGCCAGGCGGTCCCCCGCCCGCGCCCGGCGAATCAGGTCGGCATCGGATTCCGCCGACTTGCCGTTCGAGTTATTGACGTTTGCGCTATCTCGCATGGGGGAAGTATACCGTCTTTGCAGCGGGAAGCGAGGGGTGCCGGCGGATCGGTGACTGTCCGATGCGCCCCAGTGCGGCGACGGGCCGGGGTGCGGAGAATCCAGGGGTCCGCCAGGGCCTGATCCACATCTGTGCAGCCGCCGGCCGGGGCACTGCAACGCCCTGGGAACGGGCAGCGCCCTGGGAACGGGCTGCCGGACGCATGGAGTGTTCCCTCGCAATCGCCTGTCGGCAGTTGCGAGGGAACGGGGGAGGCCGCCGTCAGGCGGCCATGGCGAGGCCGTCGGCCCCGAGATCCTCGCGCAGTTGCTTGAAGATCGCCTTCTCGCGCGAGTAGACGCCCTGGCGGCTCAGACCCAGCTCCTGGGCGATCTGCTGGACACTCTCATGGTCGAAGTAGTGTCGCTGGATCAGAGTCTGCTGCTCAGGCGACAGCCGCTTGAGCGCAGCCCGGAGCGCTACCTTCCGCTCGGTGTCAAGCAGCGTGCGTTCAACATTCTCATCGGCGGGCAACTGGTCCACAAAACGATCTTCGCTGCCCTCCGACTGGCCGCCGCAGATGAGCTGGTCCAGGCTGACGGTGACCTGCTCGCGCTCGGGGTGCCACTCGCGATTGACGCCGCGAATGATCATCCGCTCGATGGCGCGGCAGGCGAGCGTGGAGAACGAGCGGCTGCGGGCGGGATCCCAGGCCCGGGCCGCGTTCACCAGTCCCACCATGCCCCACGAAACGAGATCCTCTCGCTCCATGGTGCCCACATAGAACCGCTTCAGATAGCGGTTCACCATATATTCGACGAGCTTGCGGTTGTCATTGACCAGGCGGATGACTTCCGTTTCGCTGCGCAGTGTTGTCGCCATTTGAGTCGCTCCCTTCCGGGGATAGGCTGCTGGGAGATCCGAGACCGTTCCACCCCTTAGCTAACCCAATCAGGTGCCGTCCGGTTCCGGTGAAGATTCTGTGTTCTTCCCTTGGCGGGCGACGCCCTATCCTACCAGAAGTGGTATCATTCGTAAAGTGCCTCCTCTCTGCGTGTACCACGAATACCCGTGTAAATGCAGACTGCCAGCACTTGCCGATTACTGGTAGGTATGGATAAAACACCCTACGGGAGACAGACACGCATGTCAGCAGAGGCGCTGGAAACGGAGTCCAACGAAGGGTGCCCGATCGCGGCCACCATGCACCTCCTGAATGGGAAGTGGACGCTTCACATCCTTGGGGAACTGATGGAGGGCCGGCGGCGCTTCAATGAGCTAGGTCGCGCACTGGGCAGCGTGAGTTCACGCACTTTGTCGGCGCGGTTGCGGGTGCTCGAAGCGGAAGGGTTGGTCACGCGCGAGATCAAGCATACGATCCCGCCGTGGGTAGAGTACGAGTTGACCGATCGGGGGCGGGCGTTGAACCAGGTGATCGGCGCAATTGCCGATTGGGGCCGCACGCATATGGAGCCGGTCCGCGCTGAGGAGGCTCAGTACGTGACGGTCTTCGGACGGCGGGAGGAGGGTAGGTCCGCCAAGCTCACCGGCGGGAGCTAAGCGGGGCCTTCACGGCGGCGGCGAACTGCTCGTATGTGGTGAGGCCCTCCAGCGGCTTTCCGAGCCGTCTTCCGCCCCGGTCGAAGATGTAAGTAACCGGCACGACGCCCCGCCACTTGCGATCGAGCGGGGCGATCAGGGCCTGGGGGTCGCCCGGTCGCCGAACCAGGATTGGGAATTCCACAGCCTGATCGCGCACAAACGCGTCCACCCGAGCGCGTTCCGCAGGCGGATCCATCGCGAGGGCGAAGACACGAAGCCCCTGCGCGCGGCGTTCCCGGTCCAGCCGCGCGAGGTCCCGAAACTCGGCAAGGCACGGGGGGCAGTCGGTCGCCCAGAGATTGACCAGCACGACCTTCCCACGGTGCGCCCGAATCAGTTTCCGCAGTGTACCGGCGTCTACGGGTCGAATGTTGAGGCGCGCTTCTGAATGCGCGGCTACCGCCAGCAACGCCAGAGCCGCAGCCGCGATCTGTGCCCCCCACCTGCCATCCCGCGCCTTGCTCATTCCGCTTTCCTGCCCGCGTGTGTGCCGAGCCGGGTGCCCAGTCGGCTTGTTCATCGGCACCCACAGCTCCTGGCGACACACGCCGCAGTTCGGCACGGAGCGGAAACTTCCTCCTCGTCGCGGCCGGCAGTCAGGCCGCCAGGGAGTGGAGCAGATCGGTGTGTCGAATCAGCTTGTGACTGAGACGAAGCATCGCGCGGGCGTGGAGTTGCGAAACCCGCTGTTCGCTCACGGAGAGGACCTGGCCCAGCTCTTTGAGCGTGAGGCCGCGAAAATAGTAGAGCGACACCACCAGTTTCTCACGCTCGGGCAGCGCCTGGATTGCCTGCACCAGATGCTGCATCGCCTCTGCGCGTTCCTGATTGCAGTACGGGTCGGTATCAGCCGTGTCCGGCACATCCGGTTCCGCCTCGCCGGGTGCGCGGGGGCGGCTGACCAGATCGTCCAGCGACACCACCAGTCCGCGCGCCACCTGTGCCTCGAGGCGGTCCAGTTCGCTCAGCGAGACGTTCAGCTCGGCCGCGACCTCGTCATCAGTCGGCGCCCGACCCAGCGCACCCTCCAGATGCTCATAGGCGCGCTTCAGCCGACTTTCGCCTGCACGGAGTGAGCGCGGCGCCCAATCGAGGCGCCGCAGTGCATCCAGCACAGCACCGCGAATCCGCGGCAGCGCGTAGCCCTCGAATGGGACTCCAAGCTGCGGATCGTATCGGTCTATGGCGTCAATCAACCCGACCACCGCGTGGCTGAGCAGGTCCTCGCGGCTGACACAGCCCCACGGCGCGATGTGCAGACGATCCACGGCGCGCCGGGCCAGAGGAGCGTACCGGCAGATCAGGGTCTCGCGGGTGTGCGGGCACCCGGTACGGGCGTACTTTGCCCAGAGCGGTTGTAGATCGGTGGTAGGATGCATCGGGTGTGGAGTGCAATCTCTCGAACGAAGTGTCGTCGTCCAGAGTATTGACCACTCCCGGCGGCGGCCCCATCCATCGAAGGAGCACAAACCCGCGCCCCAGTATCATCCCACTGTCCACCGGGCGGGGGATGTTGTGCCCTTGGTCGGTCCGTTCCGCATGCCGGGATGACTGGAAACTGTCCACATGGCCAATTCTGAGTCGTCCTTTTGGTCATCTTTGGTCTTGAGAGACCGGACCAGGCTACCGATCAATATAGTGTCGGCAGAGATACAGGGGAAGATGAGATGAGTTCGCTTGAAGTGGGGACGAGGAGTCCGGGGTTGTGCTGGACATCGCCACTGTGCGGCGCGCCGCACCGCGATATGTCCCCTACGGTTCGCCGGGCCAGGGAAGTCGAACTGGCGCTCGCGGCATTGCTAGCGGCGCCGGAACAGGACGCGGCGGCGGACCTGCGCATCGCGCAGTTGCGCGCCGACATTGAGACGGGATCCTACGATTTCGGAGTGGAAGAGCTGGCCCGGGCGCTTGTGGATGGCCCAGGCCTCTGACGCAGGCTGCGAGCGGCAGCCTACGCCGGTCGGGGAGGGTGCGGACCCGTGGGTGGAGGATGCCGCGAGCGCGCGATCGTTACCGGGAGACGGGCCGCGCGGGGGACCGGGTGGCCGCAACCCGCATATTGGCTCCGGCGTTCGCACCGGCGACGCCGCCGCGACCCGGGGATGCCTGGGCCATGCGCGGAGCAGGTCGCACCACGAAATCTAACTTCACGTTTTGCCGCCCCACTTGCACCGCTGCCTGCAACGTGCTTCCGAGAGTTGTGCCGCCGGCGGTGACCACGTAGGACCCAGCCTCCGGGGCGCGGGCGCCGTATCCGCCGGCCTTGTTGGTGATCGCCTCGCCGTCCGTACCGACCTGCACGTGAACGCCGGGAATCCCCTCTCCCGGATCATAGACGCTGTTCCCGTTCTGGTCCCGATAGACCACCCCGGTGACGAACGGGTCAGGCTCGCTGTCGGTGGCGAGTTCAAGGCTGTAGTACTTCCGATAGGGGCCGTTGCCGGCATGAATGCCGATGCCGATTTCGTCCAGGTGTGCCGTTTGTTCCGACAGACCCAACAGGCTGACCCGGTGACCCAGGTCGGGCACCCCCTCGTCAATCAGCAGTTCCCGCAGCGCCTCGTGGGGGTTGGAGAAGGATGCTGCCAGGTTCTCACTGTAGCCCAGCCAGTTGTAGCCGGCGGTGCGAATGCGCTCTCCGGCCATCTGCCCGCGAGGATTGCGGTGCCCGAAGAATGCCAGATCGTTCATGTCCCGGCTGTGACCCCGTGCGGCCTCAATCAGGCGGGCATTACCTACGAGCGGCGGGCGCGGTGAAAGCTGAAATCTGCCTCCGGCGGTCAGGTCCACTCCCAGTTGTCGCTGCGCCGCGGTCGGATTCGCCCGCGCGGCGTTCAGCAGTTCCATGAACTGTTGTTCCTCGCCGGTGGGATCCCCACACCCGGCCCACGCGCCGCCGGCGAGCGCCGGGCCAGCTCCGACCGCGACGGCCAGCGCTCCAGCGGTCGCCGCAGCCAAGATTGCGCCGCACAACGTGGAACGCCGGCGTCCGACAGCGGGAAGAGAACCGAAGGGGAACATGGCTGGGCGATCTCAGCGGGGACCCCGAAGTGGGTCACACAAGAAATCGCCCGGAGGCAGCGGCAGCCCATGTCAACTAGTGGGTGACTGCGTGTCATCCAAACGGTGGAGTGCGGCGGGTGGGCTCCGCCGAAGCCGCGCGGTTTGGCGCATGGCGTGCTGGGTTTGGCACACCGGAACAGCTTACTTCCAGGATCCGACCTCCGATGTCTGTGAAACACTCTGCGCCGCGGCTTGCGTTGGACGCCGACGGCGCCGGGAACTCGAAACTCAAAAGCCGAAACCCGGAACCCCGCTCGGGGATATAATTGCGCCGTCGGTCGGGGAGCCGACCGAACCGAGAAGCCGGACAGGCCGGATTCTCTTCTCAACTCCGCCGATGTCAGAGCCTAGGCATCTTCCCTGTACAATTTTTGACCACGTCGTGTGGGGGGTGCGGTGTGGTGGGGGGAAACTGCGCCGGGGGGCAATCGCTCTGGGCGAGTGCCTCCTCCTCTTCACGTCTCTGGACTCGGTCTATGAGTACCTGAATGGGTGTCCAGATCGGGATGCCGAGGAATTGCACGCCGTGGTGTTTTCGCGTAACCGGCGGGAGTTCGGCCGCCGGGCAAGACAGGCGGCGGCAGACGGGATGATCGGGGCATTGTTGGATCCGCGTGCAGGCGAAGGCGAGGCCCCGTTCCTCCGCTTCGCCCGCCAGAACGCCTGATCGGAAGGGCTGCATGTCTACCCCCCCCATCCAGACTACGGTGGTCGGGAGCTATCCGATCCCAGACTGGCTGCCGGTACTGCCCACGCGCCAGGCGCTGGAAGACGCAACCAGCGTCGTGCTGAAGATCCAGGAACTAGCCGGGATTGACCTTGTGGCCGACGGCGAGCTGTACCGGTTCGACGTCAATCACCCGGAGACGAACGGGATGATTGACTATTTCGTGCGTCCCCTATCCGGTATTCGGAATGAAGTCACGCGTGAGGAACTGCGTCGCTTCCGGGACGAAGCCGGGATGGCGTATCGCACGGAGCCGGCAGCCGTGGTAGAAGGCCCCGTGGGCGAAGGGAGCTTGAATCTCCCGCGCGACTTTCGGCGGGCGCGGGCGTTGACCCGGTCACGGCTCAAGTTCACGTTGACCGGCCCGCACATGCTGTCCAAAGTACTCCTCGACCATCACTACGGCTCCCGGGAGGCGCTCGCCCTGGATCTGGCGCGCGTGCTGGCGGCCCAGGTGGCTGAGGTCGAGGCGGATGTGGTGCAGATAGACGAAGCAAACCTGCCGGGCTCTCCCCACGAGGGTCCCTGGGCTGCCGAGGCGGTGAACCTGGTGTTGGATGCCTGCCGGGGGGAACGGGCAGTGCATCTCTGCTTCGGTAATTATGCCGGGCAGACCGTACAGCAGGGCGCGTGGGAGCACCTGCTGGACTTCATGAACCGGTTGCGGGCCGATCACCTGGTACTGGAATTCGCCCATCGGGGGTATGACGAGCTTCCCTCGTTCCGGGACCTGCGGCCGGAAATCGGCATCGGGCTCGGGGTGGTGGATGTGAAGTGTAACGCGATCGAGACGCCGGAGGTGATCGCGCGGCGACTGGAGCATGCCGAACGTGTGCTGGGACCGGGTCGCGTACGGTACATCCATCCCGACTGCGGCTTCTGGATGTTAAAACGCAGTGTGGCCGACGCGAAGATGCGCGCGCTCCCGGCCGGTCGGGACCTCTATCTGCGCGCCGGAGGATAGGTTCAGGCCGGCCCGTCCTCGTCCCCCTTCGGGGCGGATCGCGGACTGCGCCGGCGCGATCGACGCCGGTTCCGCGTTCGAGGGGTGTGCCTGCGTGACCGGTGTCTGGACTGGCCGGACCGCCAGAGCAACCATCCAGCAAATAGAATGCCGACGAGCACTGGTAGGAGCGCGCCGCGTAACATTTCGTTGAAGTGGGCGCCCAGAGACGCAATCTGATCCTGTGACATGCTACCAATCCGGCAGTCAGGCCGCTTCCTCCGCCTGGACCACGGCTCAAACGAGAACTGGGTGTTGGGATCAGCGCGTTACCTGGTTTCTGTGCCGAGCGAGAATCCCTTCAGATATTTGGAACTACCTGCTCTCGAATTCCTCTAGTTTGCAGAAAACGATCGAAGCAAAGTGACGATGCTGTTGCCCACGTATTTTCAGTAGATTTTCCCGGCTTGTGCCACGGGTCAGCAGAGCGCGGGAGTGCCTTGCATGCAAGAACGCGCTACGGGCCGGACTTGCCGGTCGGTGGGGATCCGACGACCAGGTGGTACTCCTGTCCGCCTTGAAGACCGCGCCACACATCGGTGCGCCCGTTCGGCCAGACGATCTGCACCTGCTCCGCTTTGGAACTGTCCGGAAGGGCGAAGGTGACGGCCGGGTCGGACGCGGAAAGGTAGCTGGACCCGGAACGGCACTGGTCGGACCAGGAGCGCCCTCCCGCGGTGACGGTGATCCTGGCGCCCAGGGCCACCGGGCCGCCCTTGCGCAGCAAGGGTCGGAAGCGCACCCAGTTCCGGCTGGCGGGGACATCGTTGCGCAGCAAGAGCGCGGCGCCATTGTTGGTGGTGACGACCAGGTCGGTGTCGCCGTCTTGGTCGAAATCAGCCGCGGCAAGGCCGCGTCCTACCCGCGGCTGGGCCAGCGCGGTTCCCCCTGCTGCGGTAACATCCTGAAACCGGTCACCCAAATTGCGGAGCAGGAGCATCGGCTGGGCATGTGCGATGGGCGCTTCGAAGCGGGCGATGTCCGGCTCGATGTGGCCGTTGGCCACGACGGCGTCGCGCCGCCCGTCCAGGTCGAAGTCCCCGAAGAGCAGGCCGAAACCGAGATACGGCAGGCTGGGGGTGCCCATCCCGGAAGGATACGTCTCGTCGAGAAAACTACTATCCGCCTGTTCAGTGAGAAAAGTATTCGGCTCCCGCGAGAAGTTGGCGATCAGGATGGAGGCACGGTCGGGGGTCGTGGTCTGCGCCACGTCAATGCCCATCCCGGCACGCGCCTGCCCATCTTCGGCGAACGCCACCCCGCGTGCGGCGCCTTCCTCGGTGAACGTTCCGTTCCCCTGGTTCCAAAACAGAAAATTCGGGGTCACGTCGTTGGCTACCAGGATCTCGGGCCCGTCTTTGCCGTCGAAATCCCACACCGCCACCCCCAGAGACTTTCCGGTTACCTGCCCAATCCCGGACGGGCCGCTCACGTCGGCAAACGTGCCGTCACCGCGATTCCGATAGAGCCGGCAGCGCTCGGAGGCGTAGGCCATTGGTCCGCAGTAAATCGGCTGTCCCGCGCGCAGGCAGGGGCGCTCCTCCGCAAGCGAGAACCCGACGTAGTTGGTTACGAACAGATCCAGGCGCTGGTCGCGATCGTAGTCGAGCCAGGCACAGCTCGCCCCCCAGCGGCGTTCGTTCCCCACTCCGGCCCTGCGGGTCACATCGCGGAACCGCCCGCCGCCCTCATTGTGGAACAGCCGGCTTTCGTCCAGGGCGCAGGTGACGTAAAGGTCGGGTTTGCCGTCCCCATCGTAGTCGCCCACGGCGCACCCCATGCCGTAGAGCGGTGTTTCGAGCCCGGACCCGGGGGTGATGTCGGTGAAGGTGCCGTCCCGGTTGTTGCGGTAGAGAGCCGGGTGGACGCGCGGATCGGCGGGAGCTCCCGGAAGAGCACGGCCGTTGACGAAGAACAGGTCGGGCCAGCCGTCGCCGTCCAAATCGGTGAAGGCACATCCGGAGCCCATGGTCTCAACCAGGTGCCTGCGGCCCGCTGCCCCGTTGGTGTGGCGAAACTGGACTCCGGCTGCTGCGGTCACATCCGTGAAGGAGAGGTGTGCTGCCGAGGGGGGAAACGCGACGGAAGGAGACACAGTCCTCGCCCCGGGCCGGGGACTGCACCCGCTGAGCAGCAGCAGGAAGCAGGCAGAGCCGCGTGCCGCCCTGATGCCCGCCGACAGGCGGCGCACGTCGGAGTGAAGCGCAGGACGGGGAGCCGAGCCTGCGGCGGGGCTGGCCGTCCCCCAGCGCCGCCGGCGCAGAGACGCAGGGGTGGCGGACCTGCTTGTGGTTGCGCGGCGCTTAGTGCTTGCCTTCCGACTCATGCTTCAGTCTCTCCCTGCACGCAGCGCGGCGAGCCGGAGACTCGCAGGACCGTGCCCGGGGGCGAGGCGCAGCGCGTCACGGTACGCTCCCACCGCCGGATCGCGCTTTCCCTGGCGCTCATACCACGCGCCCAGCAGATAGCGGGCGTCGGCGTTGCCGGGGTGACGCCTGGCCTGGCCCTCGAAGAAGCGGCGCTGGAGTTCCTCCACCTCGCGGGCATGCAGTTGATGGAACCGAGCCAGCGCGGTACGGGAGGCAGCCGTGTCTCCCAATTTACGGGTCGTCTGGGAGAGTGCATACCAGGCGCCGGAGAGTCCGGGGCCACTCTCGACAGCCGTTTGCAGCGCGGCGCGGGCGCCGGCCCAATCGCTGCTCCGTTGGCGACAGACACCAATCCCCCAGGGCGCCTCGGCGCGCGCCGGGTTGATTTCGAGGCCCCGGCGGAAGTCCGCTTCGGCGGCGGCCACACTCTCAGCGTTTCCCCCGGACTGGAGCCGCTGCCAGGCACGCATGATCGGATACCCCGCCTCGGTGGGCTGGAGGGCAACGCACTGCGTGAGGTACTCGATGCTCTGCGGCAAGAAACCCATCCGCCCCAGCACGTCAGCCAGCAGAAAACGGCTGGTGTCGTCGCGCAGGTCTCGCTGCGCGGCCTGCTGCAGTGCCTGCACGGCGTCCCCGAGGCGATCGCACTGGTACAGCACCGCGCCGTATTGGAGCCAGCCGCCGGCTGCATCCGGTTGGAGGCGTGCCGCCTGCCCCAGGTGCTCGGCTGCCCGCACCAGATCTCCGGCCGACTGGTAGCTCAGCCCGAGCGAGGCCTGGGCCGGCGCGTGAAACGGGTACTTGCGCACGAATTCGGCAAACGCAGGGACCGCCTCCTTCCCGGCGGACGACCGCGCCCGGTTCATGGCGCGCGCGTAGTCCTGTTCCAGTTGGGCGTTCTGCTCCGGCGTGAGCTCCGGCGGCGGCGGGGCGGAGAGTGGGAACGCAGCGGTAGGGGTGCCGGGGAGCTGAATGAGTGGGCTCGTGAGGGTTGGGGGGGGCGCCTCCGCTGGCCCGGACGCACTGCGGGGGGCCGATGTGCCCCCGCAGCCCGCCACGAACAGCGCGACGACCGGCCACAGGCAGGTCGCGGACCGCGGTGAGAGACTTCGCACCCAGGGGAGAGCGGTGCGCGCTGTGTGTGGTGCGCCCTGCATCCTGGGGGAACAGCCTCGGGCGCTCGGCGGGTCTGCACCCCACTCCGGGTTGTTGAATCCGACCGGCGCCGGGAGGCTCTTGCCGATCGAGTCGCGAAACTGAGGCTGCGGGGCTCGCAGCGGGACACTCAATGCGCCACGTGGAGGCGCCGACCCGCGACGCGTAGGTATCGAAACACAGATCCGCCCCCACCGCACGCGAAGCCGGCTCCCCGAACCGTGAACCTGTCCCCTCGGAACTGGAAACCCATGGACCCGACCTACTCGTTTCGCATCGCCGACATGCTGCCGGATGACCGGCCGCGGGAACGTCTGGAACAACGCGGCCCAGAAAGCCTGACGACCCCCGAACTGCTGGCGATCCTGTTCCGGACCGGGACTCGCAGCCAGAACGCGGTGCAGGTGGCGGAGGCATTGTTTCGAGAAATGGGTGGCCTCGCCGGGGTTGCCGAAGCGACATTGCCGCAGTTGGAGGGGATCATGGGCATCGGTCGCGTGAAGGCGATCGAGGTGAAGGCGGCGGTAGAGCTGGGGAAACGGCTGTCGGCGACGACAGAGGACGCGAAGCCGGTGATCCGGTCGGCCGACGATGTGGCCCGGTTGCTGCTGGCGGACATGCGCTACGAGACGCGCGAGCACCTGAAGGCCCTGCTCCTGGATGCGCGCAATCAGGTACGGCACATCCGCACGATCTCTACCGGCACGCTGACGGAAAGCCTGGTACATCCACGCGAGGTGTTTCGGGAAGCGATCCGTTTCAGCGCGGCGAGTCTGATCCTCGCCCACAACCATCCGTCCGGGGACCCGACACCCTCGTCGCAGGACATCGCCACTACCCGCCGCCTGCGCCAGGCGGCGGACATCATGGGAATCGAGCTTCTCGATCACGTCATTATCGGCGACGGCCGCTGGGTGAGCTTGAAGGACCGCGGGCTGATGTGAACGTGCGGAACCGGGAGGGCGAGGCATGGAGCGAGCCTGGGTTGCCGGCAGGATGCCGGCGCTCTCGGGGCCTACGATGTCGGCAGGATGCCGGCGCTCCCGGGGCCTGCGATGCCGGCAGGATGCC
This sequence comes from Actinomycetota bacterium, assembly GCA_005805375.1. Classification (GTDB taxonomy): domain Bacteria; phylum Armatimonadota; class SYMT01; order SYMT01; family SYMT01; genus SYMT01. The sequence goes on along the minus strand of SYMT01000507.1, from coordinate 13,605 downwards.
GGCGCTCCCGGGGCGGCTGCTCGGTTCACGGTTGCGTGTCTCCGGATTCAACCTTCAGCCCTTTGTCCCCACGGACCCGCGGGTAACTCGCGGTGGTCGGGCAGTCCGCGGATGACCTCTTCCGGACCGCAGGGACTGTAGACGGCGAGCAGTTCCATCACCCCGGCGCCGGTGTTGACGGTCTGGTGATAGACCGATGCCGGGATGTGGACCAGGTCTCCTTTGCGGACCGGATAGTACTCCGGGACACCGCCGTTTTCCTCCAGGTCCGTCTCCACCATCTGCTCCCCCTCCCCCTCCAGGATGAAGAGGATCTCCTCGGAGCCCGGATGATTGTGCCGCAGGTGCCCCTGCCCAGCGCCGAGTTTCACGTGCCCGACAGTGAGGTGCTCTGCGTGGTTCAGCCCGGGCTCGCAGAGAAACTTGATCTGTCCCCACCCGAAGGTGGAGGTGGGGACTTCTTCCGGGCGGGAGATCCGCCTTCCAGGGATGCCTGCCATATCGTTCCGTGCTTCTGGTCAACCGTGCGGTGAGGGACGGGTCCTTGCTCATCCGCAGCGGGCGGATGGGTGGCTTCATTTGTTGACGCGTGGAGCGGTGTTGGAAGTTCCCCGTAGCTGCGCCCGGGGCCACCGGAATGTCTCCGGCACTCGGGTGTGCCACTCGCGAGGGCATGAGTACGAGGAAGGCCCGGGTCGTACCCTTGTCCGCTCCAATGGCGGATGGGTGCGGCCCACGAGGAGGATCTTCGGGCCGGAACGCAGCTTTCTATGCCCGCTGATCCGCCGGGTGGCCGTCCGGGTCCGTCACCGGGTCGAGCCAGCGCCACAGCGCGGCGCCGATCACGCTGATGACCGCTGCCAGGAAGATGCTCCCCTGCCAGCCCGCGACCTTGCTGAACAACGGTGTAATGACCGGCGCCAGCAGGCCGCCGATGTTTCCGCCTGTGTTGAAGATGGCGCCCGACGTGCCGCCGTGCCGGCCGCCCAACTGGATCGCCGTAGTCCAGAACGGACCCTCAGTGGCTCCCACTGCCGCGAGACCAAGTGAGAACAGCACCAGCACGAGAATCGGATCGCCGGTGCTGGCGCCGAGGGTGACGAGCACCGCCCCGACCAGCATGCCGACCACCGGTACCACCGGGCGGCCCCTCCGCACGCCCATTCGTGCCTGGCACCAGTCCGCGATCCAGCCGCCCGCGGCCATCCCGGCGGCCATCGCGAGTGACGCGATCATGGAGTACGTCCGCGACATGGGCGTGCTCAGGTGGAGTACATCCTTGAAGTAGTGCTCCATCCAGTAGAAGAACAGGTACTCGACGTAGCCGATCGCCGCGTAACTCCCGGTCAGCAACGCGAGGTTTCTGTTCTTCAGCAGCTTCCACCAGGGCTCCGCGTCGCCCGGTGGTGGTGTTGCAGCACCGGCATCCTGTGTCACCAGCGCCAGTTCGGTCGGGCTCACCCCGGAGTGCAGGGCGGGGCGATCCCGGGCGTAGACTGCCCAGACGAGCGCGAGGACCGCGGTGGCGGAGCCGGAGATCAGGAACGCCATCGGCCACCCGAACCGGTCAATCATGGCTCCGAACAGGGGAAACGCAGCGGAAATCCCCACCAGGGCTGCTGCCGTTACCATCCCGTTGGCACGCGATTGGAGCACTCCGGGGATCCAGAGCGACACCACTCGCGCCGAGCCCGGATGCAGCGGCGCGTTCGCGATCCCCGTGACGGCGCGGGCCAGGAGCAGCCCCCCGAGCAGCGCTCCCGCGGGCAGGAGCAGACCCACCCCGCCGGTCAGCGCCACTCCGAGGGCCGCTCCGGCTCCCATGATGGTGAGCGCCCAGCGCGGTCCGGCCCGATCAATCAGCCATCCCCCCGGAGTCATCGCACAGGTGTACACGATCAGGTACGTCGTGTACACCCAACCCATGGTGGTCTCGGAAATCCGGAGGTCGCCCATGATCCGCTCCGTGCCCGCCACGGACATGCTGATCCGGTTGAAGTGGCCCAACATGGCGAATCCCATCACCAGGGCCAGCATCCGCCAGCGGACGTTTGAGATGGGGGCTACTTTGACTCGCATCGCGATGATCGCTCCAGGGCTACTCCCCGCCGGCGCGGCGTTGCAGTCACACGCCGACGGGGCCGGGGAGGGTTGGGTCACCGTTCGCGATGCAGGCAGGGGTGTCCTCTGTGCAGCGTCAACCCTTCCGCCGGCTGTCCCGGCCGGAGTCACCTCTCCGGCGTGCCTGGTTCTCGGATCCACCACTCCTGAAGTGGGGCCGGCCAGCAATTTACCTGGACGGTACGGCGGGCTGAAGGGCGTGGCGATCTCGTCGCAGGGGTCCAGGCAGGCAGGCGCGTGTTGGATGTTCCAGGTGAAACTGGGAAGACACTTCCCGGTGAAAACACCGAAACACCAGGGTCGCACGCGATAGCTTGCTGTTCTTCCTCACCGTGTTGCTCGTCCGCAAGGCCGCCCTGGGGTTAAAACCACGGGGCTACTGCTGCGGAAAACCGGTTCAAACCGGTTGCCGGTCCCGGGCTCCGTCAGGCCCGCTACTTCCGGGGTGAGAGGGCGTTGTGGGAGTGCCACCCGAGGGACCGGAAGAGAGCTGCCGCCAGTCGGGGAACGGCGCGGATCTGTGGGTAACCACCCAGCCAGGCCACGCTCTCCCCGACCACGGCGGCGCTGGACCCGAAAAACTCTATCCAATCAATCACCGAAGGTCACCCTCTATGCCTGGTGCGCGCCGGAGGTTTCGACCTGCAAACGGAGTTGCAGGACTCCACACGGGGGTGCGGGCCCGACTGTGGCCCGGGGCCGGCAACCGGTTTTCAACCGGTTTTCCTGGGAAGTAGCCCTGTGGTTTCAACCCGGGGCGGCCTGGCGGACGCCCACCACGGCGAGGAAAAACCGCAAACTATGGGGCACGCGGTGCTTCGATGTTTTCACCCGGTACACCCTGGGCGCCGGAATCTCCTGTCCCGTGACTCCCCCGCGGCGCCGCGACCTGGGAGCCGGGACAGCACACGGGCGCACCAGCACGTCGGTAGTGCGCCCGTGGTTCGCCGATCACACGGTGGACTTGCCCATCGTCGTGAGCAACGCCGGCGGTGCGCCTCCGGTGCGCTTACTTCCCGCGCGACTGCTTGCGCGTTACGGGGCGCTTCGCGGTCTTGGACATCTGCGCGTTGTCGGGCAGTGGGACCAGTTGCCGGGAGGTGGCGAGATTGGCGGCGGTTTGCTGTTTCGCCGCAAACGCTTCCTTCTTGGACTTCGACATGGGGTCTCTCCCTGGTCCGGAGTGCGCCAACCGCAGGTTGCCCAGACCGGTAGTACGGATCATCGCGCTCCCCGGTTGGCCCCACTCCACGATTGCGGTCCCGTCGAGAAAGAACGGGTCCGCCCCTGTGCCGCACGGGCGCCGGCGAGGCCGGGCTCCGAGGAGGGAATGTGGTTGGGATCAGTGGAGAACGTGTTGGACAGAGTATAACGGTTTCCCTGCGATCTGTCCGACGCAATACCCACTCGCGGGACGCGCCCGATCGCTCCGGGACGGGTTTGCCGCACGAAGGCACACGATGATCGCTATCCGGTTCCGGCGGGCGGCGCTCGAAGTCCCTGCGCGAGCAGCAGTTCGTGAGCCCAGTTCCGGTATGATTCCGGGAGGGGCGGCTGCGGCTCCTTTGTGTAGTCCAGCTTGCGCGAGAACGCCCCCTCGTCGTACACACGATCCAGCACCGCCTGGAGGTCCAGTTCCACATCCGGGTGGCCGTTGGAGAGCGGCACCGGGATGACGGGCAACCGCGTCGGGAGCAGGATCGGCCACACCTCGAAGTCCGGCTGCCGCCCGCCGCGGTGCCGGCAGACCAGATAGTCCCAGTCTCCGCGCCAGTCCAGGTAGTCGAGCGGTACGGTGATCGTGTGTGCTCCGCTGCGCAGCAGGTCAATCTCGATCAGGCTGGTACGACTGCGCAGCAGTTCCCACTGCTTGCGCTGGTACAGTTCCCGGCCTTTGCTCCCCGGGGCCTTGTTCGAGGGGCTCAGGAACTCGAGGGTCGCTACCAACTCGCCGCCGTGTTCTCGCGAGCGGACGACGACGCACGGCTCGCGAACCTCGCGCTGCTCCAGGTGGATCCGCCACGGCTCGGCGCGCTCGAGGACCACTACGGGCGCGTCCTGGGTCGTGCGCCCCGGGTGGCGGCGAGAAACGGCGACATCCGGGACGATCTCGCGCCCAGGCTGCACGTCGTATACCCGCTCCTCGATTTCCGCATAGTACCGCTCCGGGAGACGGCGGTTCAACAGCGCTCCGGTGAAGGTGACGAACCACCGCTGCACTCCCGGCCAGCGGTCGGAGTGCTCCAGATAGGGATCCATGCCGGGGAACGGACCGGGCACGTGTGTCCTCCTGCCAGGTCTACCAGCGAACGACGGGCGGGAAGTATTCTGCGATCAGGTCTTCGTAGTACGGGCGAAGCTCCGCCACGTTGGGACGGCTGTGACTCTTCGAGTAGAGGTCGTACTGGTTGAAGTCCCGCACCCAACCGAGCAACTCCTGGTCACGGTCCGTCAGCAGTTCGCTGTAGGCGCCTTCCTTGTGGATCGGATAGCAGGAATGGTAACGGATCATCGCCAGGCCCTCTTCCGGGAGGTAGTCCCGCGTCACCAGGTACATATACTCGTCGTGGCCCCACGAGAGATGCACCTGGTCCAGCCCGCAGCCCTCGGTGTAGATTCCGCAGGGGGTCTGGTAGTCCGGCACGTGGGTGTCCGGATTGTCCGCAAAGAACTCGGCAAAGACGACGCGGTCCGAGAAGCGGCACCCCACCGGGAACGTGTCCCCGGTGACCGCCCACTGCGGCTCCCCGAAGAGACAGAGGATCTTTCCGAGATCATGCACCAACCCCGTGAGGATGAACCAGCGCGGGCGTCCATCCCGGCGGATCGCCTCCGACGTCTGCAGCAGGTGCTCGATTTGGGAGAGGTCGGTATCCGGGTCACTGTCATCCACCAGGGTGTTCAGGAACTCCATCGCCTCCCAGATTCCCATCTGCTTCCGGCCGAGCGCTCCATACTCCGCCTTCTTGCTCCGGACGAACTCCAGGGTCTGCTGCTGATGATTCCGGCGATAGAACTCGCGCACCGACGGGCGGGCCTCCGCGCGGTAGTCGCGAAAGTCCTCTTTGACCTTCTCCGGATTCACCGTGCGAAATTGACCGGGCGGAGCGGGATACCGCGCCTCCAGGGTCTCCTCCCACTCATCCACATCCGTTCCCACGTGCATTGCTTTCCTCCGCGCCCGCCGGCGCAAGAACCCGGAAGCACCGGCGACCCGCCGGCCTCCCCCCACCCCGCGAACGCCGGCGACCCGCCGGCCTCCCCACCTCCTGGGAATTCACTCTCTGTTGCCTGCTCCCTGCCCTACTTCCTGCTCCCTGGAGGGCGGGCGTGCCGCCCGCGCCGGCCGACGGCAGAGTGAACGGGCGTGAGGCGTGACCGTCACTCACTCCCCACAGGAGCCGGTAACGGCAGGTTGCGCACAACCCGAAACCCGGTATTGCCGGTGCGCGCTGTGGGGACATAGTTGTTGCGGTAGGCGCTGCGGCAGTGGAGGGCGAAGTAGTGCCAGCCGGCGCCGCGCACGATGCGCCGGGCGCCGGTCGGCGGCCCGGTCGGATCCTGGACGGGGCTCCGGGCATACCAGTCAGGCGCCCACCAGTCGCTGCAGCGCTCCCAGACGTTGCCCGTCATGTCGAACAGGCCGAACGCGTTGGCCCGGCGCGTTCCGACCGGGCGTGCGCCCAGATGATCGGCGTTGCGGTCGTACCAGGCGTGGTCGGGCAATGCCGCGGGGTCGTCGCCGAACCAGTAGTGCGTGGTAGTCCCTGCACGACATGCGTACTCCCACTCGGCCTCCGTCGGCAGCCGGTAGCCGGAGGCGCCGGGTACCGGCTCCCACTCCCCTGCCGGCCCCTGCCGGTACGCCGGGGGCAGTTGCTCACGGTCGCTGAGCCAGGCGCAGAACGCGAGCGTGTCGTTGTACGTCAGTTGGGACACCGGGGTCTCGTCGCTCACCGCATACCCGGGGCTGCGCCACACGGCGTTCTTCTTGCGCGGGTCCGTTTCGTCGGGCTTGGCCGAGTTGCCGCCGCCGAACCGCTCGGTTTCCGTCACGTACGCCGTGGCTTCCACGAAGCGGCGATACTGGCCGATGGTCACCTCGGTGGCGCCCATTCGCAAGGGTTGCGTGAGGAGGACGCGGTGCTGCGGCTGCTCCTCCTGCGTGATGCGCCGTCGCTCGGCCCCCGCCGGGATCTGGCGGACGGCATCGCCCCACAGCGCGGCGGTGGCGACCTGCTCGGGCGAACTTCCCATCAGGAATTCGCCCGGTGGGATGACTACCAGCCGCATCCCCAGTGAGTTTTTCGCTTCGACCGGAACCGCGAGATGCGCGGCCCAGGCGCGCTGAAACGTCTGGGCCTCCTGTGCAGTGAACGGCGCCTGTGCCCGTGCGGGCGCGGCCGGCATTGTGCCCCCCGCTGCCCGGGCAAGCGCAAGCAATCCGCCTGCGCACGCAATGAGTCTCAATGGGAGCATCAATTCTTCCTCACGCCGCGCCGTTGGGGCGGCGCCTTCTCCCGGAATGGATGAGCCGCGGCCGGGGCCTCCCGCGCAACTCCCACCGTGGCGCCGCAATCCCCGGAGCCATTGCAAGCACCCCGCCCAACCTGGCTTGTGTGGACGTTTCCCGCGCGGACCCACGTCCTCGCGGGATCACTTCTCCATGCACCCACGGCATCACCTGCTGTGCAAACGCCTCGCCTCGCCGATCCTGCCTGAGGGCCCCAGTTGTTATCGCACGTCAGTTTCCCCTGATACGGCGGAGGGTGCAGTGTGGCGGGGGCTCCCTGACACGTTTTGGGAAAGCGATGGGCCACGGGGCGCCCCACCCCTCTCACGTCCAACAACACCCCCCGTACTCGGCGTGGCTCGGGTCCGGGGGTGTTGGGGCGTGGGGGGCCATCATTCTACCCCCGCATGGGCTCCCGAAGCGACGTCGCCCGAGCGTGGGGGGCCGCACGATCCGAAGGTTACGACGGCGGCAGAGTTGTGGTAGGGTTGTAGAGATCCACAGGGAGAACGAGGCTATCGCCTTGCAGCCTGTCGGTGAAGAGCTCATCCGCCCCATTTCTGTGCCCTCAGGGTGGAAAAGGCGAATAACCGAAATGCGACTGGGTAAAACCCCCAACACCAGGTGTGCGATGGTTTGCTAGTCGGCGTTCGTCTGCCAGCCCGCACCGGGTCAAAACCACGGTGCTACTTCCGGGGGAAAGTGGCTGCGCCACTCAGCGCCCGGGGGCCGGCGGGTGACACGTGCCCCCGCCGACGGAGTAAGGGCGTCACTTTGCTGGATGAGGTTGTACGCTTTCGGACCTTCGCCCGAGGAGGATCGGCAGGCCCGGGTTTGTGTCGCCGCTCCACGACCCGCCGAGGAAAGCTGCGGCGGACCCGGTGTCGTCGCCCCCGGTCCGGAGGACCCTCCCCAGCGAGGGATTTCAATCCCTCGCTGGGCCTCCGGCGAGATCGTGGAGACGCGGATGGGAGCGGGCACCGTCTCGCACGCGGTTCTCCGCCGGGCGAACGATGCGCAGGCTGGTGAGAGTGCCCACCGTCTCGCATGCAGTTCTCCGCAGGGCGAACGAAGCGCAGGCTGGGTTGGGTCCTGATTGCCGGAGAGCGCCGGGCGATCGGGGCAGAGGGGCGGCGGTGGACAACTCGCGTCCCTGACCGGGGTAGAATTCCCCGGTGGTCCGGAGCAGGTGCTCGCTGACGGGTCCGCGCGGTGCGGCCCGCCGGGACGCCGGCAGCGGATGCGGAGCGCAGGAGTGACGACGACATGACGACATCAGGGAATCCGGGATCAAAGCCGGCGCTGACCGAGGCGCAGCGATTGCTGCGCCGCCTGCGGGTGGATCAGCCGGTCGGGCCGGATGACCCGATCCGGGTGGATCTGGCGGCGGTCCGGGGCGGCTCCGCGGCCAGGTCCCTGGCGAATACCATTCTGAACGCCGAGCCGGAGTACCCGACCCACCAGTTGCTGACGGGATTCCCCGGCGCCGGCAAGACCAGCGAGCTTCTCCTGCTGGTGCGGGAACTGGAGCAGGGCGGGAAGAAGGCGGTCTACCTGGACCTGGACTCTTTCGTCTCGCGCACCACCGTGCCGGAACCGGCGGACGTGTTTCTGGCGATCGGCGCGGCGCTCTACGACGAGAAGCTCGGGGCAGGCATCTTTGAGGAGATTGCACAGCGTGTGCGCGCCTTCCTGTACACGAAGTTGCGGGTTGCCGAAGTGAACCTGGGCGGTAAGGTGGAGGGGGCGGCCGCCGGGGTGCCTGCCGAGGCCACCGTTGGCCTCAAGCTGGCTGTGGAGGCATACCCCAACCGGCTGGCCGAAATCCGGCAGGAGGTGGAGACGCGCCAGGACGTGAGCATTGGGGCTGTGGTACAGCAGATGCTGCGGAGCCTGTCTGAGAGACATGGCGCGGGAAACGTGGTCCTCGTGGTGGACAGCCTGGAGCATGCGGCAACGCTCTCTGCGGAGCCCGCCAAGGATGTCGAGCGACTGCGGAACACGTTCATCGCGGATCCCACGCTGCGCGGCTGCCCGGTCCACATGGTGTACACCGTCCCGCCCGTGCTCCTCCCGTTCACCGCCTCGGCGGGAGACGAGTATGACAACGATCTGGTCATGGTCCCCTCCGTCTCCCTGGTGAACCCGGATGGAGAAGAGGACGAAGCGGGGGTCGCCGCGATGGTGAAGTTGACGCGGCTCCGCGTGGGATTGGAGCTCTTCGCCGGGGGGATCGAGGACGCGCGCACTGCCGTGCGGGCCTCCGGGGGGCACATTCGCGCCCTGATTCGTATCCTGCGCGCCCTCATCAACACCCGGGACCCTTCCAGCGCGCGTCCGATCGCCACCGGGCAGTTGGAGAAGATCATTGATCGGATGGCCTCGAATACCGTCCGGAGTCTGAACCAGGAGCACGTGGACCTGCTGCGCGGGGCCATCGTCAGGCCGGTGGAGCTGACGCCGCGCGAGCAGGAGCGCCCGTTGCTCTTCTACCTCTACCGGGAGGCGCTGCTCCTGCGCTATATGAACGGCGGCAGCCTGGACATCGCCCATCCACTGGCGCTGCGGGTGCTGGATCGCGAACTGTACGAGCGGCGCCTCTTCCCGCACGGACGACAGGGCGCGTAATTGTCTCCTGCCCCGCGTTCCCAGATCCTCTCCGCCGAGAATGACACGACCCTGCGGCTCGTCCTGAACGATGTCGCCGCGGCGGACGGGTTCGCGCTCGCCTTCGTGTGGGCGCCCGACGCGCCGACGGAACGGGCTGTGGTGGGTGCGCTGGCAGAGCGCCTGCCGCGCGCGCCGCGGATTCTGGATGCAGAGCGGTGGCCGCCCGACCGCCCGTTCTGGGCCTGGCTGCTGCAAGAACAGCCCCCCGACCCGGAAACGCCCGTCGTGCTGCGCCTCCCCGGAAAGGTCGCGGTATCCCTCCCGGCGAACGGTACGGCGCCGCCGCTCCGGCAGTGGAACTCGAACCGGAACCACTGGAAAACCCGGACTCCGCACTACTGGATCGTGGTGCTGCCCCCGGTCGAGCAGCTCCGGCGGCTCGCGCGGGAGGCGGGCCGTGCGGCGTTCGAGCTGGGGGACGAGATGCCGGATGTCTACTCGATCCGCTCCGGCGACTATCACTTCGACCCCGTCCCGCCCGAGGATGCCCCTCCGGAGCCTGCGATGAGCCTGCCCTCCCTGACCCGCCTGCTGGGCTCCGGCTCCGGCCGCGAGTTCGCCCGTCTGCTGGACCAGCTCCTGCTGGCCTGGGGGCAGGAGGAGCACTTCAAATTCGAACCGGTGCGCGGCGACGGCGGCGACGGCGGCGTGGACGGCCGCGCCCCGGACGGCGCCGGGCCGACGTATCCCGGCCGGGTGATTTTCCAGTTCAAGTTCCTGGCCGACCTCTCCGCCTCCGGCTCGCGCCGTCAGGTGGAGCAGTCGTTGGAGGAGCTGAAGAAGGGCCCGGAGTGGTCCGGCCTGAAGCACTGGATCCTGATCACGCCCGAGGACCTGACGCCGGGGCAGCGGACGTGGCTGGAGGGCCTGGAGAAACCCGGCGGCCCGCAGGTCCACCACTTCGGCCAGGCGTGGATCGAGCTTTCCCTGCGCAAAGTCCCCTCGCTCTTCGCCCGCTACTACCCGCACGAAGCCGCCCATCTGGCGATGCTGCCGGGCTACGACGGGCACCCATTCGATCGCTTCGAGGAGGAGTACCGGCGGGGTGTGGTCGGGCAGTGGGAGGTGCTCCGGACCCTCGGGCTGCCCGCGGACGCCACCCGCGGGCGCACGCAGTTCCCGCTCAAGGACCTCTTCGTGCCGCTCCGGTTTGTACCCTGGAAGGGGGGCGGCGAACCGCTGAGGCTGGCGGAGCTTCTTCGTCAGCGGAGCTCCCCCGTGATCCTGGGAGATCCCGGCACCGGGAAGACCACCCTGCTGGCGTTCCTGGCGCTGCTCTTTACGGGGGCGGCCGCCCTGGAGGGCGACACTCCGGCGACGGGGCCCGTGCCGTTCCACGTCTCCCTGCGGGACTTCCTGAAAGTCCGGCGGGAGCACCCGGCGATTGCCACCGTGGTGGACTACCTCGCGTACCGCGCCCGGTCGGACCTGCAGATCCAGCGGGCCCACCCTGCGTTTTTCGAGCAGGCGCTGCGCATGGGGGAGGCGGTGGTCCTCTTCGATGGGCTGGACGAAGCCGGGCGCGACGAGGGTCGGGCTGCGCTGGCGCGTCTGGTGAAGCAGTTCCGGAGCAGATACCCCGATTGCCCGGTCTGGGTCACCTGCCGGGTGCACGGCTACACCCGCAATGTGGAGCTGGCGGACTTCCCGGCCTATACCCTCGCCCCGCTCAATGAGGCCGAAGTGGCGGACTTCATCGGCAAGTGGCACCGGATCCACTACGCGAGTAATGAGCGCGAGGGAGAAGAACAACGGAAGGCGCTGCTGGAGGCGGTGAACCGGAGCCCCAGCGTGCAGCGCCTGAGCGGGAATCCGCTGCTCCTCACGCTGATGGCGTTTCTCCATTACGGGCAGCATGTGCTGCCCCAGAACCGGGGCGAATTGCTGGACCAGTGCGTGGAGATGCTTCTCAAGACCTGGAACGAGCCCCGCCGGCGGGTGGCCGACCCCCATCCGTTTGATGAACTGGTGGAGAAGCGCGGTGTGGACGTGCCCACCCAGCGGGAGTACCTCGCCGGCCTGGCGCTGCATGTGCAGGCGCGTCCGACCGCGGCCGGCGCGAGTGAAGAGGAACGGGGCCTCTTCACTCGCGCGGAAGCCCTGGAGTGCCTCGCCGAGCTTCACCGCAAGCGCTCGGAGCAGGAGCGGCCGGGGATGACCCCCCGTCAGGCCGAAGGGGAGATGGCGGATTTCCTGGACTACCTGGCGGACCGCACCGGCCTCCTCCGGGTCCGGCCCGATGGCTCGCTTTCCTTCCTGCACCTCTCCTTTCAGGAGTACCTCGCCGCCTGGCGCCTGGAAGAGGAGCGGGAGCCGGAGAAGGAACTGCTGGAGTTCTTCCGGAGTCACCTGGGGCAGACGGCGTGGGAGGAGGTGCTGCTCCTCCGGCTCTACCTGTTGAGTACGGCAACCGGAAATCGCCGGCAGCTCCTTTTCTCGGTGACCGCGAGCCTGGTGCGCGGCCTGGAGGCCGCGCCGGACGGGGGCGCGCCGGAGCAGTGGCTCACACTGGCGCGGGCCGTGCGGGACAACCTGGCGCTGGGCAGCGAGACACGCGCCGCCATTCTCGCCCGCGTCCTGGAGTTCTGGATGCGGGAGCCGGTCCTCTCCGGCCCGTGGTACGGCGTGCTGGAGGAGATTCGGCTCTTTGCCCCGCTCGCCGCCGAGGCGTTCCGCTTCACCCTGTCGAATGTCTGGGCCGGCGACCCGGTTCTCCTCCGCGCCGTCACCGCGCTCCACCTGCACGTGCGTCTGGCGAGTCCGCCCGGATCGCCTGTTTCCCCCGCGTGGGGCCTGCCGGACGACGCCTGCACCCGGCTGAGGGCGCGAGGCGACTTGCCGGCGCTCAGCGCCTACCTGTCCATGCTGCCTCCCGTTCCTGAACTCGGCCCGCTGCCGCACGCGGACGCGACCCCGCACGACTGGCTCGCGGCCCTGGCGACGTTCGATGGCCCGGACGTGTTCCACCGGACGCTGGCGTGGATGGGGCAGATTTCGGAAGCCGGAGCGGACGCGACTCCGGCGGCTCTCACCGCGTCGGCCCGGCTGATCTGCGGCAAGGTGAGCCACGAGACCGCGAGCCGGGCTGCGTTCGCACACGCGCAGGCCGGGAGCGCCGGAGCGGTTCCGTTCCGCCGTTGCGGTGAACTGGCGGTTGCGTGGCCCGCGCTCTATCGGGTCCGCGTGCCTCACGCCGCGTTTCGGGTCGGGTCGCAGTCCGGCGGTGCGACGCCGGTGGGGGCGGCGAGCCCCGGCGCGCTCCAGACCGGGGAGACCTTCCTTCTGGGGGTCCTGGGGATCGAGAACCCGGCGGATGCACCGCTCGCGGACTGGGCGGCCCGGCAGATGCGGGCCGCGCTCGCACCCCATCTGGAAACGAGCCCCGAATTGGAGGAGCAAATTCGGGAGAAGTCGGACGCCTTCGTCCGGGCCTTCGTCCGGGCCTTCGGCCGGGCCTTCGGCCGGGACTTCGTCCGGGACTTCGTCCGGGACTTCGTCCGGGACTTCGTCCGGGACTTCGTCCGGGACTTCGGCCGGGACTTCGTCCGCGACTCCGGCCGGGACTTCGGCCGGGCCTTCGGCCGGGCCTTCGGCCGGGCCGTCGGCGTCGACCCGGATGCCCCGGACTGGCAGCAGCAGTGGGAGCTTGCTCTCGCCCGTGAGGAACACACGGAGACTGCCATTCGGCTGCTGGAGAGCGAGCCGTTCTGGAACTTCGTGTACGATTGGTACTGGTATCGGGCCCCCGACCTTGATGTCCAGCTCCCCGGGAATTCCGGGTCGGCGTGTTCGATCGAGGAGGTGACGGTTGCGAACCCATTCGCGCTCTCGCTCGCCTTTGCGGAACTCTGGGGACTTGGGGGCGTCGAGATCCTGCTCGCTGCCGGTCGGCGGCTGTACCAGGGATATCCGTCCGGGGACGTGCCGGACGAGGAATGGGAGCGCGAGCTCCTCCGCCACCCGGTGAACGTGTACGCGGCGGCGCTGGCGTGGGAGGAGCGTATGGCGCCCCTGGCGGCGGCGGGGGTGCGACTGGCGGGGCCGCACGGCTGCCTGGTGCTGGCGCACGCGGCCTACGCCGAGCTGATGACGGGGCTGGATCTCACGTGCCCGGCCTGGACGGCGCTGCTGGAGGGGCGGGACCGGGAGGATGCGGAGTTGGGCGGGTACTACCGCGTGTATGAGAGGGTGCGGGTGGCGGGCGCGGGGCGCGGGAGGCGCGGGAGGCGCGCGGGGCGTGAGGGGGGCGAGGGCGCGCAGGGCGTGAGGGACGCGTGAGGCGCGGGGTGCGCGCGGGAGGC
>SYMT01000506.1 GCA_005805375.1 Actinomycetota bacterium | reverse complement strand
GTGTGGTGAGCCGTCGGAGTTGCTCCAGGTCGCTGATCTGGCATAGTCGTTCCGCAGTCCCCACTTTCGGCTCGCCAAATCGTTGCCGTCCGAGGGTGAGGACCGTCTCCCGAAGCGCCTCGACCCTGCCCTCGACCCTGCCCTCGTCCTTCCAGCGGACGGCGATTTGTGATTCACGCACGTTCCAGCCCTCCAGGGCCTTCTCCCGCGGGCGACGCGCCTCCGGAAGCGTATGGCGCCGCCAGCAAGTCGTCCCAGGCATTCGCGGTGAGCAGGCGTGTGGTGAGCCGTCGGAGTTGCTCCAGGTCGCTGATCTGGCATAGTCGTTCCGCAGTCGCCACTTTCGGCTCGCCGAATCGTTGCCGTCCGAGGGTGAGGACCGTCTCCCGCAGTTCCTCGACCCTGCCCTCGACCCTGCCCTCGACCCTACCCTCGACCCTACCCTCGTCCCTACCCTCGTCCTTCCAGCGGACGGCGATTTGTGATTCACGCACGTTCCAGTCCTCCAGGGCCTGCTCCCACAGGGCGAGGCGGCCCACCAGTTCGGCGAAGATGAGTGCCAGGCCACCATACTCTGCCCGAAGCTGGCGGGACGGTTCCTGGCTGGCGACAGCCTTCCACTCCTGAATGATAGCGCGATCCCGCGATCCCCGCATCAGGGGAATCCAGGCCAGCATACAGCGGGCAACTTCGCCGCTGCCGATCTGCGCGAGTGTCTGAGCGGCGTCCTCGGTGGACATCGTGCGGATGCATGCCTCGAAGCGGGTAACCAATCCCGAAACACCGGGCACCCGCATCTGGAGCGCCGGTACCTGTGGGCGGCCGGTCAGGTTCACTACTGCCAGGACGACATCGTAGCGACGCTGAAGGCGGGGACCCCACCGAAGCGATTCGTGGAGGCGCCCTACATAGACGAAACCACGCTGCAGGATCTCGGGATCCGGTTCACCCTGGAACTCATTGGGAAGAGCCCCGCGCCACGACGGCACAGAGCGGCTGCGCAACTCCATCACCGTGTCGCAGGTCCGATTGCCGTGCCCGGGGAACGGCACCGTGCGCGTATCCAACCAGCGCACAAACACGAGGTCGTCCGCTGCTTCCGGCAGCAGCCAACGGACATAGCCGGGGGGATCCAGGCGCACCGCGAACCGACAGGCCTGGTCGTAGATGTCCTGCATTGCAACAAGGGAGATGGGTGATGGCGGAAGGGAGACGGCGGAAGGGTGAAGATGACGCTGAAAGGACGCGGAAGAACACCCTACCCCTTCACAGCGCCGATCGTAATTCCGCGGACGAAGTAATCCTGGAAGGCCAGGTACACGATGAGCATCGGCAGGAATGCGAAGGTCGCGCCGGCCATCGCCACGCCCATGTCGAAACTGGTGAGGCTGCTGACCAGTTTCGATACTCCCACCGGCAGCGTCAGCATCTCCTCGCGGTTCAGCAACATCAACTGCCAGAGATACTCATTCCAGCCGGAGACGAACGCGAAGATCCCCACGGCGGCGATGGCCGGGCGCGCCAACGGCAGCACGACGCGCGCAAACGTCGCCCACTCCCCGGCGCCGTCCAGCGAGGCGGCATCCAGCAGGTCGTTCGGCACGGCCTGCATGAACTGGCGCACCAGAAAAATCCCGAACGGGTAGCAGATGAAGGGCGCAACCAGCGCCAGATAGCTATCCACCCACCCGAGTTGCCGCATGAGGACCAGCAGCGGGACGAGGGTCACCTCACGCGGCAGGATCATGGTGACGACGATCAGGCCGAAAAGGACGCTGCGGCCGGGAAAGCGCTTCTTGCCGAACGCATAGCCCGCCATCGTGCTGGTGAACACGGCGGTAGCGGCGATCGCGGAGGCCGTGACGACGCTGTTCAGGAACCACCGCAAGACCGGTTTGCTGCCGAACAGCAGCTTCTGGTAGTTCTGGAACGTGGGGTGCTGTGGAAACCACTCCGGCGGCACAGACATGGCGTTCTGCTGGAGCTTCAGCGACCCGGTGGCCATCCAGTAGAGCGGCAGCAGTGAGGCCAGGGCGACCAGAGTCAGCAACAGCAGGGCTGCCCCCCGGCACGCCCCGGTCAGGCGCGCGCGAAAACGCTCAGTGTTCAATTTCCTGCCCCAGCAAGCGGAACTGCACGACGGCCACTACGGCGATGAGCGCCAGCAGGACCACGGCCATCGCCGATGCGTACCCGTACTCGTAGAAGTCGAACGCGGTTTCATAGATCCGATAGACGATGGTCTGGGTGGCGTTGGCCGGGCCGCCGCGCGTCATCACATGCACGACCACAAAGACCTGCATCGCCCCGATGGTCTGCGTGACCAGCACGAACAACAGCGTGGGACGCAGCATCGGCAGCGTCACCCGGCGGAAAAGTGCCCAGGGCCCCGCCCCGTCCAGCCGGGCCGCTTCCGGGAGTTCCGGCGGGATGGAGTCCAGCCCGGCGACGAACAGGATGATCGGCTGGCCCAGGATCCAGGTGAGCACGACCATCCCCAACGACGGCAGCGCCCACTCCGTCGTCCCGAGCCACGCCACGGGCCGCACGCCGAACGCGCCGAGCAGCGAGTTGAGCAGTCCGTAGGTGGGGTTCAGGATCCAGAGCCAGACCATCGCCAGCACGACACCCCCCGCCACCCCGGGCAGGTAGAAGGCGAGCCGGAAAAACGCCTGCGCCCGCTTCGCCAGCGGCTGCACCAGGAGCGCGATCCCCAGCGAGAGCGTCAGCGCGAGCGGCACCAGGCCGCCCACCAGAAAGGCGGTATTGATGAGCGCCCGGCGGAAGCGTTCGTCCACCGCGAGGCGCTCGAAATTCCGCAGCCCGACAAACGTGCGCTCGGGGGTGAGACCGGCCTGGAAGAGGCTGAGCCAGAGGCCCTGAGCGAGCGGGTAGAGCTGGAACACTGCGTACGCCAGCATCGCCGGCGCCAGGAAAAGGTAGGCTGCGCGCGCCTCACGGAACCGCCGGGTCGTGCTCATCCTATTCGCCGAAGAGGAGGTGATAGGCGTTGGCCGCCTCTTTCGAGAGCAGCAAAGCGAAGAAGGGCCAGAAAATGCCGCCGATGAAGAAGTGACCGATCGTCAAACCCAGGAACACGGGCATCGCGCGCCGGTAGAGCGACAACCCCCCCGCCTTCAGGATGAGAAACTTCGCCAGCCACGCCAGCAGCATCGGAAACCAGCTCGTTGAGGTGTCGCCGGTGGCATTGGCGATGAGGTAGCCCAGGGGGTGCAGCGGGCAGCCGATCCAGACGCGCCGCAGGCCCGCCAGCGCCGCCGCCACCACGAAGCCGACGATGACTCCCGCCTGTTTCGCGCCGCTGGGGAACGGGGGGTGCGTCAGGATCGCCGCGGTCTGCTGGTAGTCCTGCCGTGCCATGCGCTCGCGATACTCCCCGAAACCACCCGCGGAGGCGATCAGATTGGAACCGTGCGTGTAGTACGCACCCAGGTGCGCCCAGTAAGCCGCCACCAGTCCGACCACCAGCCCGAGGAAGAGTCCCAGGATGAGAGTTCGGCGTGGAATCTTCCCCTCCTCCCCCAACTTCAGCGAGTCGATCTGGTAGGCGGCCATCTCCTGGGAATGGTGAAACCGGGACAGCCAGTTGAAGGTGGAAAAGAGGACCATCCCACGGGTGCCGCCCCACTCCAGAGCTCTGGGCGCCGAGGCGAAGTCGAGGACCAGCTCCTTCGGCAGCCCCTCCGGAAACACATACATAAACGGCATGCCCGTCTCGGCGCGAATTCGCGCGTAGGTAAGGACAAAGAGCCCCAGGATCCCGAAGAAGGGCGCCGCCAGCCGCAGCGAGAACCCCGCAAGGTGGCAGAACCCCAGCACGCCCGCCGCACCCAGCAGCAGCCCGATCCAGACCCCGGGCTCGGGGGCCGGCGCTCCCTCCGCGACCTGCCGTCCCGTTCCCGGGCCGAAGAAGGAGCGGCGAAAGCTCTCGGTAAGGGAGGGGCGCAGGCCCCAGAGGAGAATGAGACCGATGGCGAGATAGCCGCCACCGCTCTGCTCCTGGGTGAACGGAAAGCCGGGCCATTCGTAGCCGTTCGCCAGCCCCCACATCGCGACCAGCCGATTCAGCACATAGAAGAACCAGGCCGAGAAGGTCACCTCCAGCGGGACGAAGTAGCCCAGCCCGATCGTCTCCAGCGTGCAATACATCCGCACCGGCCGGAGCGCGGTCCAGGGCCCGTCTACTGGGCCGGTGAGCAGTGGGCGCGAGAATCCGGGCGCCGGAAACGCCGGGAAGAGGCTGTGCAGGATGTTCACCGCGTTGAACAGGAACGCGATGCCGAACCCGAGCAGGAACAGACTGCGACGGCTCTGCGTGGGCCCGTACCCCGACCAGTCGTTCGCGGTGAGCGCCAGCGGCAGCGTGAGGAGCGGGAACGAGAGCTTCTCCGCCCGCACCCACTGCCGCTGCACCAACAGCATCGCGCAGAGCAGGGTCAGGAACAGGCAGACGATGAACCCGGTCCACGCCAGCAGCGGCACCAACCAGAGCTCCCACGGCACACTCCCCGACGCAGAACCGACGTAATAGCGCCGTGCCGCATCCGCATCATGCGGCGCCAGCCAGGCCGGCAGATACTCCGCCAGCCCGCCGAGCGGCCCGCCAGCCCGCCCCCAGAATTGCAGTGCGACGAGCTCCGGCAGCAACGCCCGCACATGGTACAGCCCGCAGAGCACCACGCCCACGCACATGGTGACGTAGGCGAGCAGGATCTCCGCCCGCGTCGGCGCCAGCCGGGGCGCATACCGCAGCGCGACCGGCCGAAGCACGCTGAGAAACAGCAGGCCGGCGAATGCCGGCAGCGGCGGCACCCCCGTGCTCAGATACTGCCCGCTCACCAGCTCCACATGCCGCACCGCGAACGCGGTGAGCACGATGAAGAAGAGTCCGGTGCCGATGGCAAGCGCGGCGCGAAGTGGATGCACAGACGATGTCCAGGAAAACGGCGGGCCGACGCCCGTGAGCCGGCGCCGCGCAAAAGTACTCCACCCACAGCGCAAGTTCCTGCCTGCGCACCGGACGGGGCTGCGCTGGGAACCTGGCCAGTGGCGGGCTGCACCAACTTCCGCCCTGAAAGGGCATTCTAATCCAGCCCAGGGCATCGCCCTGGGAACCTGACGAGCGACCCGCACCAACCCCCGCCCTGACTTGGCGAGTGGCGCCCCGCACCCACCTCCGCCCTGAAAGGGCATTCTAGTCCAGCCCAGGGCATCGCCCTGGGAACCGGGCGTGTTGGCGACCTATCACGATCGGTGATGTGCGCCCATACCAGTGCGCCGACCAGGGCGGTGCACAAAATTGGCTGTGGCATGCTGCCTCAGTGAGCCGGCCATCAAACTGAGAGTTTATCCTCCTTTTGGGAAGTAGCCGCCCTCCTCCCGCACGAGGCCAGCGTCTGCCGGGTCCACTCTCGGACCGCTGTTAGTGCCGGGGGCAGACGTAGATGCTTGCCGAGGCTCAGACCCGCATGGACGTAATGGAGAGGTGGGAAGCGCTCAGGTCGTGGTTCCTCGGGCCATTGCAGCCAGCGATGCCCCTGGAGGAGCAGTTCCTGATCGCGCATCAGCGCGGTGTTTGCCCCGAGTTGCGCGTCTCAG
>SYMT01000058.1 GCA_005805375.1 Actinomycetota bacterium | reverse complement strand
GCTACCTGCGGTGGATCAGCCTCCCACTCCCGCTGGATCAGGTTCAGCGTCGCGCTGTAGGACTCCCGCTGCGCGGTGCTGGCCTCGCGGGCGGCCTCAGCGGCGCGTGCAGCGGCCTCGCCCCGGGCGGTCTGTGCCGCCGCTGCCGCCGCCGCCGCTTCCTTCGCCCGCCGCAACGCCAGCGCCTGCGCGACTACGGCGTCCGTCCGTCGCCGCCGCGCCTCCGCCAGAGCCTGGCTCTCCGCCCCCCGCGCCGACACAGCCTGGTTCCGCTCCCGGGTGGCCGCTGCCAGAGCCGCGCTACGCTCGTCCGCCAGCTTCTCCGCCCGGGTGCGCTGCGCGTCCGCCCTCCCCCGCTGCGCCTCCGCTTCCTGCCGCTGCGTCTCCGCTTCCTGCCGGGCGCTCCGTTCCCTGGCCGCGTTGTACCCTGCCCTCCGCGCGTTGGCGCTTGCCCGGCCCGCCTGGTGGAACCCGAATCCCGCGAGCGCCGCCATCACCGTCAGCACCGCCCCCGCCAGAGCCAGCACCCGGTTTCGGCCCCGGCGTTCCGCCTCCCGCTGCCGCCGCGCTTCCGCCGGCTCCGTCTGCGCCGCTATCCATCCCGCGTCAAATACCTGCGCGTAGATCCGGTTCCGCACCGCCAGCCGCCCGCGGTCCCCTCGCACGATCCCCGCCAGCCGCAGCGTCTCCTCCACCGGGTCCGTCGGGTCTTCCGTCACCGCCTCTCCCCGCCGCACTTTCGCATACAGCGCCAGCACCGCCTCCGGCTCGTCCGTCCCCCGCAGCAGCCGGTCCGCCACAAACCGCAGGTTGTCTTCCCCCTCGCGCGCCCGCACGTCCAGGAAGCGCATCTTGCATAGACGATCCACCTCGCGAGGAGTGAGGGGAGAAGAGTGAGGAGTGAGTGGGGGGACGCCGGCGGTGGGCTTTACCGCAGTGGTTCCCGCGCCAGCGGCGCTATCCGGCTGCCGTCCACTCTTTTCTCTCTGCTCTCCCCTCTTTTCTCTCAGTGCCGCGCAGAGCTTCTGGGTCAGGAACGGATGGCCGTGGGTCCAGTGGAGGACGCGCGCCAGCAGGGCGGGGCCGTTCTGACCCAGCCCGGCGGCCAGCGGCGCGGCTTCCTCCGCCGTGAAGTCCCGCAGCTCGATGCGCCGCCCGATGTTGAACGGGGTGATCCGCGCGTCGCGGATCAGCTCCGTGGGGCTGGCCACCCCGAGGAGGCAGACGGAGAGCCGCTCCCACTGCGGCTCCTCCGCCCGGCGGATGTACAGCTCCCGCAGCGCCGCGAAGAACTCATCGGTGTTGAACTCGAGACTGCGCACCACGTCAATCTCGTCCACGAAGAGCACCAGGCGGCCCGGCACGCTGGGCAGCACCACCTCTTCGAGCGCGCGAATGAAGCGGGCCAGCGGGGGGAGACGCTCCTGCTCCAGCCAGAAGTCCTCCAGGTCGTCTTCTAGGTGCAACTGGCGCCCGATGCGGTTCAGCAGCAGGTCATACCACTGGTCGAGGCGGAGGGTGGTGCCGAAGGCGGTGAGATCGAGCACCGCCACCGCCGCCCCCTCGGCCCGGAGGGTGACGGCGGCGCGAGTCATCAACGAGGACTTGCCCATCTGCCGCGCGGTGAGCACGTAGCAGAACTCGCCCCGGCGGAGGGCGTCCAGCAGTTCGGTATCGGCGCGCCGCGAGACGTAGGAGCGGGCATCGCGGGGGACGGTACCCCCCACACAGTAAAAGGCAGCGGCTTCCGGCGACGAAGCAGTAGTGGACATGGTTCATCACCCTTCGCGGCGCCCGTCTGGAGTTCCTACGACGGCGACGAGGAAATGAGGGGCGAGTAAAGAGGAGAGAGGCCCCACACCGCGTTTCCCGACCTGCTGCCCATGCGGCGCCTCGAGCAGGGAGAGCGAAGAGGGGAGAGAAGCACGGCTCATCTCTCTCTTGTCTTTCGTGTTTCATCGCCCGTCGCCCTCTTTCCTCACTTTTTCCTCACTCCCTCAGGCTGCGAAGGTACTCCGCCAGCAGGCGGGGGGCGGGATCAGTGGGACGTTGGCGCAGCGTCTCGGTATGGGTCGCGAGCAGCGCCTCCCGCTGGCCGCTCCGGCTTGCGGCCAGCGCGTAGCGGCGCCCGGCCCACCAGTGCGTGAACCAGGCGGCGGAGGACGGGCCGTTGTCGGCGAAGAGCGTGTGGCAGCCCACGCACTCGCCCGGGCGGGTCAGGGCCAGGGCGCCGAACCGGATGTACCGTTCGTACGCGCGGGTCGCCGTCGCGTCGTCTCCCACACCCTCCAGGGCGCGGGCGTGGGCGCGCAGGGGGTGTCGGTCTGCTTCGCGCGCGGCGCGGCTCGGGAGTTGGCGCTCAATCACGGGCAGGATGGCGGTCCCTTCGGCCCGCGCCTCCTCCGCCAGGCCCACTTCGCGCAGCAGTGCCGCCAGTTGTGCCCGCACATAGAGTGGGCTCTCAGTGAGCGGCCGTCCGGCGGCGGTGCGGGTGGCGGCGCGCAGTTCGTCCAGCAAGGGCGTGGCGAGGAGGAGCCGGCAGCGGTCGCGTACGGTCGCGTCGGTGGTGGTGCGGGCCACCTCGCGCACGATCGGCTCCAGATAACGTCCCTGCTCTCGGAGATGCGCAAACGCCTGCTGCCGGGTTGCCGTGTCCCCGGCGGAAAGTTGCCGCAGAGCCTTCTGCATTTCGTCTTCCCGTTCCGGCGTGAGCGCCTCCAGACGGCCGACCATCACCCGCACGACCTTCTGCGGAACCGGCTTCACCCGGAGCGGGATGAACCGGTCGGTCCACGCCTGCGGCAGCAGGAACAGGATCCGGGTCCCTTCCGTCTCGAAGTAGCTGGAGCGCCAGGTGTTCACCATCGCGCGCGCCTCTTTGGGATAGAGACCGGCCGCCGTGAGGCGTTGTTCGAGTTCACGGCCCACTCGCGCTTTGAACTGCGGGAGCGGCTCCAGTGCCTGCGGCGCCGGAGTCAGATCTCGCAGCGGGAGTCCCCGCCGGAGGGCGGGGAAATAGCGGAAGGCGCCCCTGCCCCCCTCCACGCGGATCGCGAACAGATCCCGTACCCCTTCAGGACAATCAGAGGTGCAGCTCAGCGTTTCCTCTCGACCGCCCTTCCAGGCGACGGGGAGCGCCGCGCCGCCGAGGCCCCGGTAGAACAGGAAGCGCTCCGTTTCACCCCAGCGCGAAGTGAAACCGTTTTCCCGCACCTGCACGAAGGCCGCGTCCACCTGTCGGGAGTGGTTCCAGAGCGCGTCCCCGGACGTCGCCGGGACCGTCGGCGGCTTGACTCCGGGCCGGGCAGGCAGCAGACGGACGTGCCAGTGCAGCAGGCCCCGCTCCAGCAGCGGCGGTGTGGCGCCGCCGGTCAGGCCGGGACTGACCACGGCGGCCTGCGGATACCATTGGGTCCAGATCCCCTGCGGGAAGCGCACCTGGACCTGCAAATTCTGGGGTTGCGCCGTGTAGAAGTAGATGACGGGCGTCTCGCCCTTCATCAACGCCCGGCGGACCTGCAGTTGGTCCCGGCTGCGGGCATGCACGAAAGCAGGCAGCGCGTGCTCCTCGTGGTACATCCCATCGAGCGTGACGCCGTCCGCTCCCTGCATGGCGAGGAACGTGCCCCACTCGTGAACCACCAGATCACTGCCCCCCGTGCCGGCCAACCCGGCCACTGCCAGGGCCCCCACCGCCGGCATTAGCAGACGCACCACCCACCCCAACGATCGTCGGGGCGATGCCCCGTGGCCGCCCTTGCGGAGAGGCGATCCGCCGCGGTTGCCCGTCCCGTTTGGTGTCATGAGACCCTCGTGGCCCGACCTGGAAGCATTCTGCATCCTCATATCCTCCCTTGCAGAAAGTACGCGCCGCGTCTCCCGGGTGTGACGCTCTCAAGAGGCCTGTGGGATAGTGACCTACGGCGATGCCGCAGGGTGGTCTGGATTTGCCCTTTCAGGGCGGGGCCCGCTGCGGGCGATCACTGCCCCGACGTGGCTCGCCAGTTCGCCACCGCAGAGGACGCAGAGGGGACGCAAGGCGGGGGCCGTCCCGGATCTACGGGGGAACCACCCAGCCGGGCCGGATCGCTCCCCCACTACGAAAGCGCTGAGCGCGAAAAACTCAATCCAGAAAACCGCGCCCCGTTTCGCTGCCTGCGTTCTCCACCACGTGCAGTCGGAAGCGCATGAGGCCCCGCCCTGAAAGGGCAACCTACACCAGTCTGCGGCATCGCCGCAAGTCACTGCAACGACGACGCTCCAAACCTCGCCTTATCCTCGCACCTTTCACCCCCCTTCATTTCCCCACACGAGCAGAGAACGGAGCGCTCCGGGGCCCTGCTCACTGGATGTGGTGCGGTCATCCAGAAAGAAGAGGGCGCGGCGGGACTCGAACACGGCGGCGTCGTCCAGGTCGAGAAATGCGAAAGCGGGTTTGAGATCCAGAAAGACCCGGACCAGGCGCGTGCTGTGATTCCGCTCCAGCCGGATGCGATGCTCGCCGCCGGGCCGGGGGGCGCCGCCGGTGGCCAGGGTGTAAAAGGTCAACTGGCCCTGATACATGTACAAACCGAGATCCTCGGTCCCATTCTTGAAATCGAGCAGCTTCTGGTAGCCGGCGCTACCCCCGCAGCGGAAGTCGAACTGGAGGGCGTAGTGGGCACCCACGCCGGCATCCTCCAGCCGCAGTCCCTGACCCGGGCCGAACAGATAGTATCCGTGCGAAATCTGCCCGCCGAGAGGCAGGAGCGCGGGCCCGCGTCGCAGTTGGTCCCCAAGTCCCCGGTCGAAGGAATAGCGCCGGACCAACCGGTCGGCACGACGGGCGGGCGGGGCTCCTCCTGGACGAGTGTGGCCTGTCTGTACCGTCCCAGTCCGCACCCGGCGGAGCACCTCCATAAACCGAGGACTCAGAAACGCACGGCGGGCGAAGGGCTCCACGGCGAAGGCGAGTTCCGACGGGTCGTTCGACTCCACCACCAGTTGCGGAAAAGGCTTCGGCTGGTCGGCACGCCCCGCAAACATCGCGCCGAGGCGGTCCGCTTCCAGTTCGTGACCCAGTTCGCGATGCCGCAATTCATGCGCCCGAAGCCTCAGCGCTGCCTCATCTGCTGCTGCGGCCGCACTCGTTGTGGCTTCGACGTCCGCCGGGGACACCGCGGTCAGACTTTCAAACGCGCCCAATTCCAGGAGCCGGCCTCGCCGTTCGAGCAGGGTTGGGTCCACAAACCCCGCGTCGGTTTTCAACAGCGCCGGATCGGCTGCGGCGTACGCCGGAGGCTTCCCCTGCCGGAGCCTCCAGGCCAGCGCGATCTGCTCGCGCGTGAACGTCCGCAGGATGTGGAGCACCGCAAAGGATAGCATCTGCGCTTCGCCCATGCGACGCCGTTCCGCAATCGCAGGGTGCTCCGGCGCCTCTGGAGTCTCCCGCTCGCCTACCGGCGGCGGTAGTGGCCGTGGCGCCGGTGGGAGCTCCCGCTCCAGGTTCCGCCGCCGAATGTCCACCAGATTCGCTACCGGCAGCAGCGCCCTGGCCTGATCCGGTGAAAGGTGCAGATACCGGGACGCAGCCTCCAGCAGACGATCCTCCCGGTCGGGACTCGCCGTGCCTGCCGGCGGGGCCGATGCATCCGGGGCGGAGGCGGCCGGAGGGATCATCTCGCCGAGACCCACGCCGAGGGCCACTGCGGCCGCTACCCACAGACGGGCAGAGCGAGTACGGAAGGCGAACGGCGGAAGCCGGAACGCGGAAGCCTCAAGACGGAACTGCCGTTCTGCGGCGGCGGGAGCGGTGAGATGCATGGCGATCTCCTGGCGGGTGCGGCAGCCGCCTTCTGCGCGGGGTGGGGGCCCGGCGCGGCCTCGGATCGAGGGGCGAGAGGAGTTTCCTGCCCGGCCCGCTCTCTTTGACCGGCGGCCGCAGCGCATGGTTACACGATCTCAGTCAGCGTCCCGGAACCGGCAGCCCCGGGATGGTCACCACCTCCGGTTGGGACCGGGCCGGGCGCTGGAGGAAGCGGAGCACCACATCGAAGGGACGCACCGGTGACGGGGCGGCGAAGGAGCACTCCGCAGTGAGGAACGCCGCGAATACGCGCGTTTCGGCCGCACCCGACGGGTGTCGCACCAGCCGGGCGGCGAGCAGCGGGGAGGGCGGCCTGCCCGCCTGCACCAGCGAGCCGTCCAGGTCCAGGGTAGCGTCATAGAGAGTCAGAGTGCGCGAGAACAGCCGCACCTGGAGTGCCTGCTCCGGGTCCGGCTTGCCTTCGCCGGCCTTGCGGAAGATGCGCACATCCGCCGGGCCCCCTTTCGTGAGGAAGGCGCCGGAAGGAGGCACGCTGGGTGGGTCATAGGGACCCAGCCGGCAGTGCTGAATCTGCACCTTCCAGGTTGCTCCGGTCTGTTCTACCGGGGACATCCCCGGGCGCAGATCCGTCAGCCGCAGCATCATCTGCACCGGCTCCTCGGGACGGGGTAGGCACGCCTCCAACGCCACCTCGCGTATCGGCGGCGCCGGGAGCGCGAACCCCAGGCGGAAGTGGAGGACGTTCGGGTCTTCGGGTACCGACCCGCCCCGGAGTGACCGGCACGGGAGACGTTCCTTGCCGGCCAGAAGGGTGAATTCCTCGCGGCGCGGTTGGATACGGCGCAGGGCCTGGCGCGCCGGCCCCCGTAGTTCGAGTGCCAGGACCAGCGACTCCGCCCGGGTTCCTTCCAGCGGGAGCGCTCTGGAGATCTCCAGCACCTTCAGGCGCAGCGCGCCGGGTGGTGCTTGTGCGGGAGCCATGCCCGCCATCAGCACGGTCAGGAGGAGCGCGACTGCGAGTACGAGACGCATCCCGGCACCGCCTTCAGTGGTGCTTCGTTCTGATTTGCTCATGAGGGCTCCGGCCGGTCGTTCCTCACTCCGCTCCATTCACTCCTCCTCCCGAGCGGGATCGGGGCCGACATAGACGACGCGGCCCCGCCCCGCATCGTCCATCACCAGCAGAGATTGGTGAACAGGGGGTGGCGCAGGTCGAAACGCAGGTGAATCACCGTGTGGGTCGGTCGGCGGTGTGGTGCGGAGCGCCCGGGACACCGCGGGCCCGTCGCTGCGACGCAGCAGTTCTGGTCCGGCCATAACGGCAATCAGGAGAGCGAACCCGCCCAGTGCAATCAACGGGAAGCCGCGAGGCGCCGCGCCGGGCCCGATCGGCCGGGTTGCCTCGCCGTCCAGGATGCGTTGGACAACCGGGGAGTCCCTCGACAGTGCCACACCCGGTTGGCTCCACGGACCGTGGCGCACCGATTCCCGTTGTGCGGCAAGTGCGCGCACCTCGTCCCGGCAGGTATGGCACTCCGCCAGGTGGTTTGCGACCTCCCCGTCGGGCGTCCCCTCGTCGTCCACGCACGCTGCCAGCCGCAGGCGCCAGCTATCTCGCCGGCGGGTTCCGGCGGCCAGGGGACAGTTACCGATCTCCGGCCGAGTCACGGTTTGCTACACCACTTCCTTCAGCAGGTCCCGCAGCGCCAGACGGGCGCGGTAGGTCCGGGCCCGCGCTGCCTGCTCGGAGCAGCCGAGCACCTGCGCAATCTCGCGATACGAGAGTTCCTGGTATTCTCGCAGAACCAGCGCCAGGCGCTGCTCGTGCGGAAGAGCGCGCAGCGCCGCCTGCACACTGGCCTGGAGTGCCTCCTGCTCGCCGTCCCACGCCCCGGTGTCCGGCGGTGGCGGCGCCTGCACGTGCTGCAAGAAGAGGGCGCGGACCCGGTGCTTGCGCAACTCGCCGATCGCCAGCCGCCGCGCGATGGTGAGCAACCACGGCACAAATCCGCGTCCTGCGCGGTAGTTCCGCCGCCCACGGTACACGCGGAGGAACGTCTCACCGAGCAGGTCTTCCGCCAGGCAGCGGTCTCCCACCAGCCGCAGGAGAAACCCGAACAGCGGGCCCCGATGCCGCTCAAACAGGTCCGCAAGCGCGGCGCTATCTCCCGCGGCAAGGCGGGCCATCGCACGATCGTCTTCATTTTCTCCGGGCAGCACGGCTTCCATGACATTCCGCAGTGCAGTACGCGCGACCTCACCACGTTGTGACGCTGGGGTGCAAACGCTGATGCGGCTGACTTTTCTGTGAGCGGCGGAGTGGAGCGGACGGGCTCCCCTTCTTTCCCCAGTCGGAAACGGAGGCACGCCATAATTGCGCCCAGGAGACGCACCAGGTCCATCCTCACCGACGCTGCCCGTGCTTCCGGGGACCTGCGGGGCCACGGTGGATTGTGCCGTCGGACGGAATGGACCGGTTCCATCTCACGGGGGAAGCGGCTGGAGGGGCTTCCTGCCGGGGTCGGGTTGTGAGTACGGGTCCGACAGCCGAAACTTCCGACCGCGATTCGGACGGTCACACAATGCGGTTGTGACGCTGTGCGAGGAGGAATTCTCTCCTGCAGCACACAAGCCTCCCTGTAGTGGGCGTATTCGGAGGGTGCAGACGGTGCGCCTGCCGGAACGGGACGGCCGTCTGTTTCGGCGGCCGAGGCTGGAAACGGGCAAACTGTGCAGCGAGCGGTGATTCTGGGAGAACGACAGGCGGGGCTGGTGGAGGCGCCGGAGCCGCGTGCCCGCGAAAACTGGGTGGTGGTGAAGGTACACTCAGCCCCGCTGTGTACGGAGTACAAGGCGTTTGTCGCCGGCACGCCGGGCGCTTTCCTGGGGCACGAAGCGGCGGGTGAGGTGGTGGAGGTCGCCCAACCCGGGCGCGTGCGGGTGGGAGACCGGGTGGTGGTGATGCCCACCTATCCCTGTGGGCGCTGCGAACTCTGTGTGGCGGGCGACTACATTCACTGCGAGCAGGGAGTGGGTGTCGCGGCATTCACCGGGTCGCAGGAAGGGAGCGCGACGCTGGCGCAGTATCTTCTGAAGCCGGATTGGCTGCTCCCCCGCATTCCCGATGACCTCACTTATGCGCAGGCGTCGCTTGCGTGCTGCGCAGTGGGACCCTCGTTTGGGGCGATGCAGCGCATGCAGGTTGTGGCCTCGGATACGGTCCTCATCACCGGCCTCGGTCCGGTGGGACTGGGCGCAGTGGTCAACGGCAGCTTTCGCGGGGCGCGCGTGATCGGTGTGGAGACCAATGCCTGGCGGGCCGACCTGGCCCGCACGCTCGGGGCCGAACTGGTGGTGGATCCCCGGGAACCGGACGCCCTCACGCGGGTCCGGGAGGTGACCGGCGGCCGGGGACCGAGCTGCGGCCTCGACTGCTCCGGGTCACCCGCGGCGCACCGGTTCCTGCTGGACGCCGTGCGACGGTGCGGGCGGATCGCATTCGTTGGTGAATGCAGTGCGGAGACGCCGCTGCGGGTGAGCCCTGACATGATCCGGAAGGGACTGTCGCTCTTCGGTTCCTGGCATTACAATCTGGCGGAGTTCGGAGGGGTCATTGATGTGGTCCGGCGGGCACCCCACCTGGACCGCCTCGTGAGCCACACATTCCCGCTGAGTCACATCCAGGAAGCGTTTGAAACACTCGCAGGCCAGCACACCGGCAAGGTCCTGCTCCAGCCCTGGGGATAAGCGGATGCACGGGACGTTCCGAAACCCGTCGGCAACGCACCCACGCGGCCTGCGCCGCGTCCGAGTTGCCTGCGCGATGGCGGCGGCAATGGTTGTGCTCGGGGCGCGAAGCGTCGCCGAAAACGCGTCCGCAGCGCCGTCCGCAGTTGCGTTGCTCGCTGCGGCCCGCGAGGCTCTGGGCCGTGCGCAGAGCCTGGAAGCCGACGTGGAACATCATGGAGGCGGCCGGGTCATCCGCGGGAAGGTTGCGCTGAAACGGCCAAACCTGGCGCGTTTGGAACTGGATGGGTTGGCCACCGGACTGCTCGTGTCGGACGGCACGCGCCTGTATACCTACTATCCCCGGCGCAATGAATACGATGAGACGGCGACGCCATCGGATGACTCCGGAGTCAGTACTACCCTGGTGCCCCAGATTCGGGCGTTCTTCGACTCCGGCCGGTCCCTTGTCATCCCCCCCGGCGGCGCCGCGCAGGCGCACCGGGAAACCATCGGCGGGGTGGTCTACGACGTAGTCGAGATCACTCATCGCGCCGGCGCGCGCCCCGGCGCCCCCGCGCGCCGGGAGCGGATCTGCCTGGGACTCGAGGCCCATCTGCCACGGCGCATGCTCGCCGTCGCCGGACCCGGCATTGAGACCGAGGCCATCCTCTCCCACGTGAGGATCAACGGTCTTGCCGACGCGGCGCGGTTTCGGTGGACAGCTCCTGCCGGAGCGCGGCGGATGGCCCCACAGGTCCGGCGGACCCCGGAGCGAAACCTCCTGCCGATCGGAGCCCCAGCACCCGATTTCCAGTTGCCCACCCCCGTGGGGGACTCTGCCTCCCTCTCGCAGGTCTGCCGCCGCAACCGCCTGACGCTGGTGACATTCTGGTTCTATGGGTGAACCGCCTGTAAAGCGGAGTTTCCGCACGTGCAAAAGCTGTATGATGAACTGGGAGCGCGGGGGCTCGGCGTGCTGGCGGTGAATCGGGGGGACCCGGCCGGCCAGGTGCTGACCTTCTTCAAGGAGCATGGCCTGACTTTCCCGTGCGTGCTGGGCGGGAAGGGGGCCGAGTACACGGTCGGCCCGGCGTATCGGGTGGTGACCTACCCGACGGCCTATCTGTTGGACTCCGGGCGCCGGGTCGTGTGGGCCGGTGTCGGGTACGACGCACGGTCCCTGCGCGAAGCGGTGAACAGCCATCTCCGGTAGGGGATGTTCTGGGGAGGGGAGCGAAGGAGAATGCGCATGAAATGCTCGCGAAACATCGGGTTCTGGCTGGCGGTGGGGCTCATCGTGGGCCTGGCGCGGGCGGGATCCACGGATACTAAGGCGGATGAACTCATCGCCCGCGCTCGGCTGGCACTGACGCGGATGCAGAGTTTGCGCGCCGAGTTCGAGTTCACGACCGGCCAGCGCACGTACCGGGGCACAGCATCGCTCAAGCGCCCGAATCTGGCGCGCGTGGAGATCCCGAACTTCTCGACCCCAAACAGCGGCTCGGACGGGAAGCGGACCTATCTCTACCTCGCGCAGACGCAGCAGGTGCGCGAGAGCAGTGCGGATCCCGACGGGAAAACGATCCCCATCCCGATCGCCGGTGATCTCGCCGGGTTCTTCAATCCGGAGCAGTTCATCCCGGTGCCGCCGGAGGCGACGACAACGGCCCGCCGCGAAACAGTCGAAGGGGTGGAGTACGATCTGATCGAGGTAGTCTACAAGACGGTCAACGTGCTTCCCCTGGTCAACCTGCGGGGACGGCCTGCCGCACCCGCGGGTAAGGATGCGGAGAAGCCCGCGCCGCAGCCGGCCCGGCGCATCCACCGTTATTACCTCACGGCGGACGGCATGCTCGCCCGGCGAGTCAGTTCGATGCAGATCGGTGACGCTCCCCCGATTGAAGCCGAGGTGCTTGTTCGCAGGTTCGTTCCCAACGCCCCACTTGCCGATGCAGATTTCCAGTGGGCCCCGCCGCCCACCGCGAAGGTGGTCCGGGTGCCCACCCGCGCCGACTACGACACCGCCCTGGTGCCGATCGGGAAGGGGGCGCCGGACTTCGAGTTGCCCACTCCGGACGGCAACCGTCTCGCGTTGCATCAGGAGTTGAAGAAGACTCGCGTCACGCTGATCAACTTCTGGTTCCACGGCTGCCCGCCCTGCCGGGCGGAATTCCCGCACCTGCAGAGACTCTACGAGGAGAATCGAGAGAAAGGCTTCCAGATCATCGCCGTGAACCGCGGGGACTCGGCCGAGAAGGTGCAGGAGTACTTCGCGGCCGAGAAACTCACCTTTCGGACTGTGCTCGGCGGTCAGGGGGAAAACTACACGGTCGGACGGGCCTATGGAGTGAGGGCCTATCCCACCAATTATCTGGTGGATGCATCCGGCAAGGTGCTGTGGAGCGGTGTCGGGTTCAACGAGAAGGCCATGCGCGAGGCACTCGCGCGCGCGCTTGCATCCGAACCGCGCGGGTAAGCGTGCGGCGGCACTGCCCGCCCTGAGCCCGTCAGCGAGCGGAAGCACTGCCCGTGGGGGGCGAGTTTCGCAACTTCCGCCTCGCGCGACCGTTCAGTAATGGGGCAACATCACGATGATCATCTTCGAAGTCGTGCTGACCGTCGCCGTAGTGGTGTTCGTGGTCGGAGGCGTGGCTGCAGCGGTCACGCGGCCCGTCTGGACTGCACTGTGGAAACGATACCAGCTCGAGAAGGCTCTGGAAGATCGCGAACGGGCGCTGACCGCTGCGCAGCAGCGGGAACGCGCAGCCGCGTTGCAGGAATTGGATGCCGTCCTGCATACGGCGGATGGCGAACCTGAAACAGGAGTCCCGGCGCCCTTGCTTCCGGATACGGGCGCCCCATCACGGTTGCCCGCGGCAGGGACGGAAAAGGACCGCCTGCAGAAAGTAGGACTATGCGACCAGGAAGAGTAAGCATTCGCCGCGCGCTCGTGGGCCTCGTGCTCATTCTAGTGGTGGGAGTGGTCGGAACTTCGGTGTATTTCAGCCGCACCCAGTGGGTGCCGGCGGGACACGTAGGCGTCGTCTACTCCGCCAGCGGCGGCTTGCAGCGCCGGGTGATCCGTCCGAGCCGGGTGTTCGTGCCGTGGCTATCCCAACTCTATGTGTACCCCACGTTTGTCCAGGCCGCGATCTACACCAACGACCCGGGAGCCGGCGAAGTTCGCGCCGCAGATGCCGTGCAGGTGACCACCAACGACAATGCGAATACTCCGTTCGACATCGTGGTCTGGTACCGGGTCGAACCGGACAACGTGTTCACGGTCTTCGAGAGTTTTCGGGCGATTCCGATCCGCGAGATTCAGTCACAGCACATCCGCGGCGCCGTCCGTCAGGGCGCCAGCATCGTGGGCACGCAGTACGATGCATTCCAGATGATGGGTCCGAAACGCCGTGAGGCTTCGGAAAAACTCACCCAGGAGCTGCGCAAAGTGCTGGAGCGGAAGGGGATCACCATCGTCCGCGCCGAATTCGCCGGCGCCTATCCGAGCGAAGAGATCCTGACGCGCATTACCCGGCGCCTGAACTCGCTCACCGATCTGCGTATCGCGGAGATTAAGCAGGGGATTGCCAAGGTAGAGCGAGATACCGCCGTGGTCAAAGCCACCGCCGAGGCCCGCGCCAATGTGCTGACCTCGGCGCAAACCAAGGACCGCTCACTGGAAGTATTGCGCCTGGAAGCCGACGAAGCAGCCATCGAGAAATGGAACGGGCATATGTCCCCCATTCAGGTGCGGCCCGGCCAGAACGTGGTCGTGACTCCCGATCTGCTCTCGCGCCTGGGCACCGCGCCGGCCGGAGGAGGCCAGCAATGAAACTACACCCCGTCCAATCCAGAGCCGCGAAGTCCGAAGCAGGAGGTCCGAAGCTCGGCACAGGTCTGCTCCTCGCTGCGGTGGGTGTGCTTTTCAGCACCTCCGGCTGCGGCTTTGAGCGGATCCCGGTGGCGTCTGTGGGGGTGAAGTTCAATGCGAACTCCGGCCTCAGTCACAAGATCCTCCGGCCCGAAGTCGTCTGGGTGAACCCCTTCACCGAGCGGCTCATCATCTACCCCACCGGGATCATCAACGCGACGTTCGTCAAGAACGAAAGCGAAGGGGATCGCCGCGGAGATGACAGCATCAAGGCGACTACGGTTGAGGGAGCGATCCTGCCGATTGACGTCACGGTAGCCTATCGGATTCCAGGCGACGAGCAAAGCGTGCAGCGGGTCTTCGAATCGTTCGGCACGATGGAACTGCGGGAGATCCAGACGGAGCATGTGCGGTGGGCAACCATCGTTTCGGTCAACGAGGTGACCGGGCAGCGCCCCGCCTTCGACCTCCTCAGCCGGGAGCGTGCTCGGCTGGGACCGGACATCAAGGGGGTGCTGGGCCCGCTACTGGAGCCCTGGGGCCTGGTGGTAGAGGATGTGCTGGTGCGGGAAATCCATCCGCCGGAGGAAATCGTCAAGAAGATCAGCGATCAGCAGGCGACGCGCACTGAGCTGGATAACTCCCGGGTGAAGCTGCAGCAGGCCCGCATTGAGGCGCAGACCCGCCTGACCGACGCACAGAAGACTGCCGAGCAGAACCGCCTGCTGTCACAACAAGGGGACAAGTCGCTCCAGTTGCGCCGGTTGGAGCTGCGGAAGCGGGCCATTCTGAAGTGGGACGGCCAGTCGCCCCTGATCGGAACGAACTCCATTCCGTTCACCAGCGGCGGCTTCTAGGTACTGCCGGGTGCAGCGCAGCCTGATCCGCACCGGTCTCGCACTGGCGGCGCAGCACCCGGCTCTGATCCTCTGGTATCTGCAGAACCGGCTGCGCCAAGCGATTCTCCCGCTGGAACGCCTCGCGGGAGACGGTCGCAGCCTGCCGCCCCGCTATGTCACTTTGAAGCCGACGCTGCGCTGTAACCTGCGCTGTGCCTTCTGCCGGTTTGTAGCGAACGGCGACGTTTTCGGTGGCCGCGACTGGCTGGACCGGGAGGACTGGCTGCGGGTGGTGGACGAGATCGCCCCCTACCGCCCCTACATTTGCCTCACGGGTGGCGAACCGACGCTCTACCCGCATCTGCCCGAGTTGATCGCGCGGATCAAGAGCCACGGTCTCATCTGCGTCCTCACCACCAACGGCACGCTGCTGGAGGCGAAGGCCGCCGCACTGGCGATGTCACCGCCGGACGTCGTGATCCTCTCGATAGACGGCCCGCGCGAAGTTCACGACCGGGCCCGCGTGATGCCCGGCACGTATGATCGCGCCCTGCGCGGCGCCCGGGCTCTGGCGGAGAGGATGCTGGATGCACGCGGCAGGATGCCCGGAGAAGGGAGCCGGCCACTTGCGGGCGACCGGTCCCTGACGGATGCAGACCGAATGCAGATCACGCAAGAAGGAACTGCGCTGCCGAGTGCCCGTCCGTCGTCCTCGCGGCACACCCTGCGCCTGGTGCTGAATGCCGCCATTACCGGCCACACCTGGGAGAGTGCGCAGGAGATGATCCGCGTGGCGCGGGAGTTCGGCGCGTGGGCGCTCCACTTCCAGCACTTCTGGTTCATGACGCAGCCGATGGTGGATGCGCACAACGCGCGGTGGGGCGATTGCTTTCCGCTCGACGCCGATCACGTGGGGCTTACCGGCGAAGACGGCGTGGACCCCGACGCACTCTTCGATACGATCGAGCGCCTCCGCCGCGAGGATTTCGGATTCCCGGTCCTGTTCTACCCGGAGCTCACCCGTGACCAGATGCGGACCTACTACCGCGCGCCGGAGCGCTTCACCCACACCGGCGTCCCGAGCTGTGCCTGGACCAGCACCGACATCCTCCCGAACGGCGACGTCGCTCCGTGCTTCGACCTCGTGGTCGGCAACGTCCTACACGAGCCCTTCGCAAAGATCTGGGAGAGCGAGCCGTTCCGCGCCCACCGCCGCCGCCTGTCGGAGCACGGGCCCTACCCGATCTGCGCCCGCTGCTGCGCCTACTTCCGCCACGACTGACTTATAGGGTTCATAGGGTTTCAGGGGTCGTAGGGTTCACGGGGTTGCGGGCGCCGACCCTCTGCAAGTTCATAACCCTGGAACCCCATGAACCCTACTGAACCCTACCGCCAGTCCAGCACCATGCCGAGCAGGTCTTTCCGCCAGGAGCCGAGCACCTCATAGGCCCGTGCGGCTTCAGCGGCCGGGAACACTTCGGAGATGTAGGGCTCTACCTGGAGGCGTCCGGCGGCGAGGAGTCGGAGCACCGTGCGGGTGTCGTCTGCCAGCGTCCAGTACGCAGCGGAGGACTCGCGGGCGGGGCGGGCGGAGTTGTGGGCGCCGTGGACGATCAGGCCCTTCTTGTGGATGTGCTGGTAGAAGTTCGTTTCCGTGACGCCCCGGGTGCTGGCCAGCAGGACCACACGCCCGGCGTTGCCGGCCAGGGCAAAGGCCACGTTGACCGCCTCCGGGAAGCCGGTCGCCTCGATCACCACGGCGGGTCCGCTACCCCCGCAGGCAGCGCGGGCGGCCTCGAGTCCCGCTTCGCCGGATGGGTCCAGAGCCAGGTCTGCGCCGCAGCGCACGGCCAGGTCGCGGCGGCCGGGGTCCAGATCGAGGCCGACGGCGGGGAGTGCGCCCTGCAGCCGGGTGAGCTGGAGGGCAAGCGACCCAACCAGGCCCAGCCCGAGCGTGGCGGCCGCTTCACCCAGTTCCACCCGAGACTTCCGCACGCCCTGCAGCGCGATGGCGCCGAGGCTGTGGAACACCGCGTGCTTCGGGTCCCCCTCCTCCGGCGCTACCACGCATCGGTCGGCGCGTACGGTCACGCAACTGGCGTGGCCGCCTCCGCTGACCACGCGCGCGCCCTCAGGAATGCCCTCCACGCCCGCGCCGGCCCGCAGCACCCGTCCGACATGACTATAGCCGGGGTACGAAGGAAACCGCCCCTGTGCGTTCGGCAGCCCCAGAAAGAAGGCCCGCTCCGTGCCGGGGCTGATCAGCGTCACCTCGGACCGGACGAGCACCTCCCCCGATCCCGGCTCGCGGACCTCAAACGACTCCAAAATCGCCTTGCCCCGTTCGGGCCAGCACACGCGCATTCCCTGCATGGTCATCGCCCCGTGAGAAAGATCGCTCCCCTACGCACCTGTTCTGCATTCGCTACTGTTTCACCTGCAATCCCGATCGTCCCATTGCTCCGCCGGAGCCGGCAGAGGGAGCGACAGCGCATCCGGGATGGGCGGACTCGCGGGGATCGGCAGGACACTGGCGCTTCCGATCAGGAAGTCGAACCGCCGCACCAGTGAGCCCGTAGCGTGGTCCTTGATCGCGTGCAGATCCCGACGAACCTGGTGCACCTTGACTCCGGCTTCGCCCAGGCTTACGTCCGTCTGTGCTTCCAGCACACCCACCAGTGCCGACGCGAGTTCGCGCCGCGCGGCCGACCGGCCGAATCCCAACAAGCCGAGGAACACGGGCACCTGCAGCAGGAAGGAAACAGCGAGAATCAAGGCGGCGGCGTCTGGAGCCAGTTGGGGAAATGCGATGCGTATCACGTGCGGTAGTTGACTGAGGAGAAACAGGATGGGTGGCTGGTGCAGGAGGCTGGGGCCGAACAGCAGCCGGTCCAGGAGCGGGGAGCGTACCCGAAACGAGTCCCTCAACGCCTCCTGCAGCGGTAGGATGGCCCGCGCATCTCGCAGTAGGCCCAGCTCCGTCGCAGCAGCGGCACGGACGGAAAAACTCTCGTCCCGCAATGCCTCGCAGAGCACCGGCACGGCGCGGTCCTTCGACTCGGCCAGTCCGGGGATGGCTCGTTGACGCTCCGCAGCGGAGGGGAGCGTGCGATACCGGGCCAATAGCTCATCGGCTGTCTCGTAAGGGGGGAGCCGGATCGCTGGATGAGGAGCAGTCGCCGGTATCTCGGTCGCGTGCGCCCGAAGATGTGGGTTCTGCCGACAGATCGTCTCCAGCCGTCCGATCAGGACACGCAGGCGCCGACGAGATCGTCCGCACAAGGTCAGGTCCAGGTCCCAGAGCCGCTGCAACGCCGCCCGCGCATGGTCCGTCGGGTATCGCTCGGCCACTTGCACCACCGCTTCCGCGAGGCTCAATGTGTATCCGGAGTACCGTAACGCCGCCACCCAGGATGCGATCATCACAATCGCAAAAAGACAGCCCACCCACACGGGTCCCCCGAGTAACAGCGCCAGTCCCGTCAACATCCAGACTGGTATCAGCGCCAGTGTTACCACGGATGCTCGTGTGACCGAGAAGCAGCACCGCCGGAACGCCTTGTTGAGAGCCGCCGCGGCCCCTGCATCGCCCACTTCCGCGAGATGCCGTGCCGCCAGCCGTCGAACTCGCGGGCTGGGATCCTCCAGGGCCAGGCAGAGTGCCTCCTGCGCAGGGTGACCGGCCGCGGCCAGACGCCGAACAGCGGCCAGACGTTCCGCCAACGGGACGCTGGTGTCCCACGCGAGGAGTTCTTGCCTTCCGACCACACTCTCGCTGCCCGCCATCTGTGGTGACTCCTTTACCCGGTTTCGCCTTGTCGGTCGGTGGTGATGTTGGGTCGCCCGGCGGAAGACGGCAGCGGGAGCGACTGGGCCTCGAGAACCGGCGCGCTCGCAGGGATCGGAAGGCGACCCAACTCGCCCGCGAAGAAGTCGAACTGCCGCACCACCGTATCCCTTTCCCCGCTCGAAGCGGCAACCAGGTCCCGCCGGAGCTGGTCTATGCGGACGCCGGAGTTTGCCAGCCCGGCGTCCGGCGCCGCTCCCAGAATGGTGACGAGTGCCATCGCGACCTCTCGGCGGGCCATCGCGTGTGTTGTCCGACCCGCGTGCAGCATCATCGCCACGAACAGCAACCACCATCCGGTATCCCACCAGGCAGACCACGGCCCAAACAATTGGGGGAACCCACGTTCGACATTCGCGGATAGGAGGTGGAACATCAAGAGACTCCAGTACTCCCGAAACAGGCTCGGGCCGAAGACCACCCGTTCCAACAGATGGGACCCCTGGAAAAACGAGCCGCGAAGCGCCTGCTGAAGGGGTGAAATCGCCCGTGCATCCCGGAGCCTGCCCAGGTGTGCGGCAGCGGCGGCACGTACCGACGGAGTTCGATCTCGGAGCGCCTCACAGAGCACGTCCAGTGCCGCCGCAGCGGGTGGGTCCAGTCGTTTCAGGAACGCGTGGCGTTCTGCAGGTTTCCTCAATTGCCGATAGGCCGCCACGAGTGCCTCGGCGGTCTCGGTACAGAGGGATTGGGTCTGGTGGGCTGTCTCGGCGCCCGGGTCTCCGGGGCACTGCGGGCGAAGCTGGGGATTC
This sequence comes from Actinomycetota bacterium, assembly GCA_005805375.1. GTDB lineage: Bacteria > Armatimonadota > SYMT01 > SYMT01 > SYMT01 > SYMT01. Next base: position 8,823 of record SYMT01000058.1, on the reverse strand, counting down.
CTCCGGCAGACGTGCTCCAGGCGCACTCTCAGGGTGTTCAGCGTGTGCCGAGCGCGCCCATACAGGGAGCATTCCAGTTCCCAGACGACCGGTAGCGCCGTTCGCGCATGGTCTGTCGGGTGGCGCTCAGCGAGCAGCACCACCGCTCCTACCAACGGCAGCACCCCCCCTGCAAAGCGTCGGAATCCCACGTATGTCGCGACCGGAGCAACCGTCCCCACCAGCCCCAGGGCGATCCAAACGAGCAGCGGGGGGAGCTTTTCGTCGATGAGCGCGGACAGGGGGATGATTGCGGCCCCGGCTGTCGTTAACGCGAGTCGGTAGAGAGGGGACTGATGACATTGCAGCGCCTGGAGGAGGGCCGGCGCCGCCCTCGCGTCTCCCCACTCGGCCAGACTGCGTGCCGCCTCATTGCGCACTTGCGGGTTGGTGTCCAACAGCGCCTGGCAGAGCGCGTCCTGGGCGGGCGAACCGAGCGCGGCCAGACGACGCACCGCAACCCGGCGGTCCCGCAGCGCGGCACTGCTCTCCCACTGTGGATGTTCCCGTTCCGGTGTTCCTGCCAGTGTTCCCGACATCCGCAGATACCCTCACACCTCAGGCCCACGCCGTGTCCCCGGGACCGTGGAAGTCCCACCCGCGCAACCCGGCGCAGGACCTGCGACCGGCGCCGACGGATGACTGGGATAGGAGTCGAGCGACGGGCTACCCCCTCTGTGCTCCTCACCTCTCGTTAATTTTCTCCCGGCCACCGAATCCTGTCCACTCCCACTGGCATCATTGCTTCCCACCAGCAGGCCTTGCGGCACATCGCCGACGACGCGCGCCTCATCGGTGACCTGGACGAACACGGTGTTGTGTCTGCGCCTGGCGCCGGCACTCCCGTTCGTTTCGCCACGGAGTCTGCGCTTTTCGTGCCTCTGCGGCGGCGCCCGCCTCCCTCCCGCTGCGACCTCAGGTTACGTTAGCCACGTCAAAGCCTCGGACTCCCTCCAGCCGGAAGGAAGTCGCCGTCCGCCGCAGCACCCCCGCACACTGCACCGGGAGCCGCTCCTCATGTGCCCGGATCGCCACGGCATACTCTGCCGGCTCCAACTGCAGGGTCACCCGCCGGGGTGACCCTTCCACGAACCCCAGAATGGTGACTGTGCCCTCGCGCGCGGTGTCCGGTCGGTCGAGGCGGATCACCGTGCCGGTGAGTTCGAACTCCTCGACGGGGGTGGTTTCCCGGAAGACCCGCGCCGCTTCCCGGATGACGGGCATCGCCCCGCTGGAGATCAGCACGCGACGGGGCAGGCCGGCGGCGACCGGACGGGTGCGCGCCCAGGAGAGCGCGACCTCGACGCCCTCCGTGCCGGCGGGGGCGGCGTCCATGTCGGCGATGGCGGCGCAGAGGTTTGCGCTCACACCTTCGCGAACCACCGCGTCGAAGTCAGTCGTGCTCCCCCCTTCGGCGGCCCGGCGGAGGGCTCCCAGCGACCCGACCAGCTTCAGCATGACGTCCCGTTCGAACGGCTCCGCCACATCCAGCCGTTCCTGTCCGTCCGCCCCGGGTTCCAGGCTCGGCGGAACGGGGGAGAGGGCCGTTACGACGAAACTCCCTCGCTCCGGTGCGCCCAGGCGCACTCGTTGGATGAATTCGGCCGCCTGCCGGGCTTTCCGGGTGGGATAGGCACGCCGCGGTTCCACCGCCGCGCAGGCAGCAGCCAGCAGCATCTCCCGGGTAGACTGGACGAGGACGATGCCCTGGTCCAGCTTGATGCTTCCCGGCTCGCAGTCTTTGGGCTGGACGCGCACTCGCACCACATCGTAACCCGACAGTGTCAGGTCCTGCCAGATTTCGGGCAGCGACCGGGATTCCGCAACTTCCAGAGTGTGGAGCAACTCGGTGATGCGGAGCGGGTAATCCCGAAGCTCCGGGCTGGGGGGGACGAGGACCTCATAGTCGGACTTGCCCTTGCGGAGTGTCCAGCAGGGAGAGTGTGGCGCTCCGACCCTGCTCCGCTGCCAACCGGTAGCTTCCAGGTACCTTCGGATTTCCAGCGGTCGGAGCGACCTGAGCGTGTCGGGATCCCGCAGTGTCGCTGTCACGGTACTCCTCCCTCCGAAAGTCGGTGCATGATCTGGCGAAGTGCCGAACGCGAGAACAGTCGCTCCCGCGAAAGCAGCACCGGAACACGAGGGTTCCTGGCGGCGCCAACCGGGTGGTCCGGCTGTCCACGGAGCGATCCCCAATATGCGCAGCGGCGCAGTACCAGTTCCTGGTCTGTTTGCCTGATCCAGTCATCCTGGTTGCGGGGGACGTATGTCACGATCAGGATCCGGGGCGCCTGAAGTTCCAACGGGCGCAGGTCGTCGTAGTTCTTTAACGGGAGTCGAAAAGTGAAGTCTCCTCCCTCGGTGACGGGATCAGCAGTGCATTTCACCTGTGCGTCAAGCCTGGGCGAACGGATCGTCCCGTCACCCCCGCGCGCTGAAAACGTGAGGTCAACGCTGTCGTCATCTATGTCGGGGCGAGTCACAGCGTACCCGGCAGCCGACGCGATCGCTCTCAAATAGGCGAAGCTGAACTGTTGCTTCTGTTCGTTGGGATGCATGCCACCCGTCTGCCGGGGCTTCCTTTCGCGGCTCAATCGCTTCAGGTTCAGGTTGGCCGGGGGGCCGCTGTTGCCCTTCGTCGGCTTCGGATGCGCCGGGTTGTGCGCATTCCTGACGCACCCTCGTCTCACATCCAGTCCGGCCAGGCTGCAGCGAGTCCCCGATTTCATGGGTCATCGTGCAGTGCGTGCGAAGGAGAACCTTGAGTAGTGTGGAGGCAGCGATCGAGTCGCCGGTGGCCGAGAGGCGACGCGCACCAGACCCTTCAGCGCCAGGTCGCCGATCCCGTAGGTGCCCGCGCCGACGCGCAAGTCACGGGCGCGATCTGGCCGGGGGTCGTGGATCACCCCCATCGGGCCTGGGCTCTCCGCGCAGGACCGGCCCCCCAGAGTGACGAACGAACCGAACGGGGAACGGGCGGGATCTCCATCTCCCCTTCGTTTCCTGCTCCTCGCTCGTAGACGCTGCACGCATTCTCCGCCTAACTATCGCACCATGCCTACTCCTACCCGAATCATTGACTCGCACCAGCACGTTTTCTGGCACGGCCGTGACGACGCCGGCCTCGTCGCCGACATGGACGAACACGGCATCGAGTACGCCTGGCTTCTGAGCTGGGAGATCCCTCCCGCCGAGGACAATCCGTCCTACCACGCCGTCCTGAACCCGATCCATGTGCGTCCGGATGGGACGCACTGCGGGATTCCCCTGGAGGATCTGCTGCTCACGCGGGATCGGAATCCCGGACGGTTCCTGGTCGGTTTCTGTCCGCACCCGCTCGTGGGCAACGCGCCCGCCCGGATGCGTGCCGCCGCACGCATCCACAAAGTCAACATCTGCGGCGAATGGAAGTTTCGCCTGCCGTTCGACGATCCGCGCTGCCTTGAGGTGTTCTACGTTGCCGGCGAGTTCGGCCTCCCTGTGGTGCTGCATCTGGACGTCCCCTACCTGCTCAAGGACGGCAAGCGCACCTACCAGCCGTCCTGGTACGGCGGGACCGTAGACCACCTTGAGCGCGCCCTGCGGGCCTGCCCGGACACCATCTTCGTCGGCCACGCTCCCGGCTTCTGGCGGGAGATCAGCGCCGACGCCGACAGCGATCCCACAGCCTATCCGAAGGGACCCCTGGCCGGACGCGGGCGCCTCTACCACCTGTTTGACACCTGTCCGAACCTCTGGGCCGATCTCTCAGCAGGTTCCGCGCTGAACGCCCTGAAGCGCGACCCCGCCAACGCGACGGAGTTTCTCACCACCTACCACGAGCGCCTGCTCTTCGGCCGCGACTACTACGGCCAGGATCTCCACGAGTTCCTCCAGACGCTCTCCCTCCCGGCAGAGGTCACCGAGCGGATCTACTGGCAGAATGCAGAACGCCTTGCGCGACCCTGAGCGGCAACGGAGGCGTTCTCACGTTTCACGCCGAACGTGCACCCAGTACCAACCGGAGCTACTATGCGCAGAAAACCGATCCTGATCCCCTGGTTACCTCTCACGGGGGCAGCGCTGCTTGCCCTGGCCGCTCTGGCTGATGGGCCGGCCGACAACATCGCGACGCAGGTGCGTCCCGTGCCGCCTGCCGGCATCGCCGTACCGGACGCCGACCGGCGCGCCCTGGACCAGAGCATGCGCGACCTGGGCGCCGCGATCGAGCGACTGCGCCAGGATGCGAAGGCCGTTCCGTTCCTGCCGGATGTCATCATCTTCCATACGGCGCTCCGCTACGCCCTGACCTACAATGAGTTCTTCGCGCCGGCGGACATCCAGCGGGCCCGGATGCTGGCCACCGTGGGGATGGAACGCGCGCAGCACCTGGAGAAGGGGGAGACCCCCTGGCTCACGACTCCGGGGCCGACCGCGCTCGGATATGTGTCGAACGTGGATGGCTCGGTCCAGCCGTATGGACTCTACATTCCCAGCTCGTACACGCCGAACAGCCCGCATCGCTGGCGGCTCGACACCTGGTTCCATGGGCGCGGGGAGACCCTCAGTGAGGTGAACTTCCTCGGCGGCGCCCTCCGCGGCGGCGGGCCGTTCGTGCGGCCGGACACCTTCACGGTGCAGCCCTATGGACGCTACTGCTGCGGCAACAAGCTGGTCGGCGAGGTGGACCTGTTTGAGGCGCTTGCCGATATCCAGCGCCGGTACAAGATTGATGAGGATCGGATCGTCATTCGCGGATTCTCGATGGGGGGCGCCGCGTGCTGGGTGTTCGCGGCCCATTATGCCTGGCGGTGGGCCGCGGCGGCTCCCGGCGCGGGCTTTTCCGAGACCCCTGAATTCCTGAAGGTTTTCCAGAAAGAATCGCTCAAACCGACCTGGTGGGAGCAGAAGCTCTGGCGCATGTATGACTGTCCGTACTACGCGCCGAACTTCCAGAACCTGCCACTGGTTGCCTACAGCGGCGAGAACGACAGCCAGAAGCAGGCCGCCGATGTAATGGAGAAGGCGCTGGCCCAGGATGGGATCCGCATGGTCCACATCATCGGACCGAAGACCGGGCATTCCTACCACCCGGATGCCGTACGCGCGATTAACGACCGCGTGGATCGCATCGCCGCAGTGGGTCGGAACCCCTATCCCCGCCGGGTGCGCTTCGCCACCCCCACGCTGAAGTACAACCGCCAGTCCTGGGTGCGGGTGGACGGGCTGGAGAAACACTGGGAGGTAGCCCAGGTTGATGCCGAGGTGGTGGATGACCACACGATCCGGGCGAAAACGGAGAATGTGACCGCGATCAGCTTCACCTTCCCCTCGGGCCACGCACCACTGGACGTTTCGATGCAGCCCACCGTGAGCCTGGACGGCCAGAAGGTGAAGGCGGAACGTCCCTGGTCGGACCGTTCCTGGACCGCGTCGTTCCACCGCGACGGGGACCGATGGATGCTGGGCGCTCTGGCGGAAAGCCAGGGGATGAACGACCTGCGGAAGCGACACAACCTCCAGGGGCCGATTGACGACGCCTTCATGGGCAGCTTCCTGATCGTGCGGCCCACGGGGAAGCCGCAGAACCCCGGCGTATCCGCCTGGGTGGATGCGGAGATGAAGCACGCGGTGGGAGAATGGCGTCGCCAGTTTCGCGGGGATCCAAGGGTGAAAGACGATTCCCAGGTGGGCGCCGAAGACATTGCTTCGCACCACCTGGCACTCTGGGGTGATCCGGGCAGCAACCGGGTGCTGGCCCGCATCGCGGCGCAAGGGCCCATCCAGTGGACGGCGGACGCTGTGGTCGTGGGGGGCAAGAGCTACCCGGCCGGCGCCCACGCGCCCATCCTGGTGTTCCCGAACCCGCTGAACCCGAGGAAGTACGTGGTGCTGAACAGCGGCTTCACCTACCGGGAATACGACTACCTGAACAACGCGCGGCAGGTACCCAAACTCCCCGACTGGGCGATCGTGGACATCACCACCCCGCCCAACAGCCGCTATCCGGGCAAGATCGTCAACGCGAACTTCTTCGGGGAGCGGTGGGAGCTGATCGAACAGGCGCCGAAGTAGGACGGAGCCCGGCCTCGGACGGAGCGGTTCGAGGCCGGGCTGATTCTCGGCCCGGAATGCCGGCGTTCCAGGTCGCAGACACGCGGCCGGACCTTTCCCGCACACTGTGCAGTCATCCCCAACCACGACTATGCTCACTCTGAACCGCCGTCATTTTCTCGCCTCCGGCGCACTGTCTCTGTCCGGGGGCGCGTTGTTTGCGTCCGAGGCGCTGGCGCAGCCCTCTGAGCGGGTGCGAGTCGGTTGTGTGGGGGTGGGCGGGCGGGCGGGGGCATTGGTGCGGGCCTGCGCCGCGCTGCGCGAGGTGGAGATCGTCGCGCTGTGCGATCTGGACCCGGGGCGTCTGCCTCAGGCGCTGGAGGCGGTGGAGAAACTCCAGGGCCGCCGGCCGCGTACGGAAACGGACTTCCGCAGGCTTCTGGACGACCGCACGATTGACGCGCTGGTCGTGGGGACACCGGACCACTGGCATGCCCTGCCCACCATCCTGGGGTGCATGGCCGGGAAGGATGTGTACGTCGAGAAGCCGGACGCGCACAACATCGTGGAAGGGCGCACGATGGTTGCGGCCGCGAAGAAGCATGGCCGGATCATCCAACTCGGCACGCAGGCGCGCACGAGTGAGCGCACCCGCACTGCGATGGAGTTCATCCGGACCGGCGCATTGGGGAAGTGTCGCTTCGCCAAGGCCTGGGAGAGCAGCAAGCAGGGTTCGATCGGCCGCCCGCCGGACGGCGACCCACCTCCGGATGTGGACTACGACTTCTGGCTCGGATCGGCGCCGAAGCGCCCATTCAACCCGCGCCGCTTCCACGGGAACTGGCGCTGGTTTTTCGACTACGGCACCGGTGACCTGGGAAACGACGGTGTGCATCGCCTTGACGTAGCGCGGTGGGCGCTGGGCGTCGCGGCCGAAGCGCAGGGCGAGCCGGCGATCGGCCTCCCGACCGCCGTTTCCGCCGCGGGCGGCAAGTTCTACTTCGACGATATGCAGGAATGGCCGGACACCCTCCAGGTGACGTACGAATATCCGGGAAAGCTGCTCACCTACGAGATGCGCGTCTGGGCCCCCTACTCCTACCACGGTGAGGAAGAGGGCGCAGTGGTCTACGGCGACCGGGGCTACATCGTCATCGGCAACTCCCGGTGGCGTGCCTACGAGCGGGGCGAGCGCCTGCTGGCCGAAGGGAAGGGCGGTGACACGACCGCCGAGCACCTGCACAATTTCTTCGAGTGTGTGAAGACCCGCCGGCGGCCGAATGCCGATCTGGAGACGGTCGGGCACGTCAGCAGCGTGCTCTGCCACGCCGGCAACGTCGCCTGGAGGGCCGGCAAACGGTTGACGCTCGATCCGCACACCGAGCGGTTCGATGACTCCGGCGCCAACGCTCTGCGCACCCGTCCGGAGTACCGGAAGCCGTGGACGCTGCCGCGGTTCCCAGGAGTCTGACGCCGGAAGTTCGTGTCCCGCGAAGACGGGCAAGTCTACGCGGACAATCTCGTGACGGTCGGGTTCTTCAACCACTGCCGTAACCCCCTGTACCTGGGCAACATCCTGATCCTGACCGGCCTGGTGGTGGTTCACAACCACCCGCTGGCCTACCTGGTGCTGCCCGCAGCCTGGTTCGGATACTCGGCGATCGTGGCGGCCAAGGAGGCGTACCTGGCGCAGCGCTTCGGCGATGAGTACTCCGAGAACTGCCGCCGGGTGGCCCGCTGGCAGCTCCGGCTGTGGGGACTGCGCGCCTCACTGGCCGGGATGCGGTTTCAGTGGCGGACTGTGGTTGACAACGAGCACACCACCACATACTCCTGGATGGCCGGCATCCTGACGATCCTTGCCTACGAAGTGCTTGCGTGGCACGCGGCGCGGAATGGTCTCGCCCTCGTCGAAGGGATGGGAGCCACGTTTGCGATCGTGACATTGGCCTGGAGCACGGCATTCTACTGGAAGAAATCCCGAGTCGCTTCTCGAAGAAATTCCGAGTCGCTTCTCGGACTTCCTCGACCAGTTCCTCGGCACGTTGCGGATTGCTGTTCAGGCGGCGATCCCGCCTCCCTACCGGGCGCGCCTGTGGCGGCGTACGTGGCTGCTCGTGCCCCGCGATGCGAAAGGCGAAGCGACATGATGAAGGACGAACCCGGCGTCCTGCGCCCTACACCGTCCCCTATCGTCTTTCACACCGGTTTCACTCCACTTCGGCCCACCCGATGCGCGCGGCGCGGGCGCGTTCCAGTTGGCGGCGCACTTCCTCCGGCGCGGTCCCGCCGGAGGAGCGGCGGGCGCGGACACTGGCCTGCACCGAGGTGACGTCTGCGGGGGCATGGGCAAACTCGGGGTGAAACGCCATCAGGTCAGCGGCGGTGAGCGACTCCAGATCGCGGCCCTCCTCCTCGCAGCGGCGCACGACCTGTCCGACCACCTCATGGGCTTCGCGAAACGGGATCCCGCGCTGGGCGAGGAAGTCGGCCAGGTCCGTGGCCGTGGAGAAGTCTCCCCGGGTGGCCTCCAGCATGCGGTCGGTGCGGAACCGGGTGCAGCGCAGGAGGAGCGTCATCGCGCCGAGGCAGCCGGCGGTTGTGTCCACGCTGTCGAAGATGCGCTCTTTGTCCTCCTGCATGTCGCTGTTGTAGGCGAGCGGAAGCCCCTTCATGGTGGTCAGGAGTGCCTGGAGGTTGCCGAACACGCGGCCGCTCTTGCCGCGAACCAGTTCCGCCACGTCCGGGTTC
>SYMT01000505.1 GCA_005805375.1 Actinomycetota bacterium | reverse complement strand
GTCGCGAGCCGCGGCATCACCTGCAACGCCATCGCGCCCGGCTGGATCCGGACGCAGATGACGGAAGGCCTTCCCGCCCCGGTGGGAGAGAAGATCCTGGCGGAGATTCCGCTCGGTCGCTACGGAGAGCCGGAGGACATCGGGGGTGTCGTCACCTTCCTTTGCTCCCCGGCAGCCGCCTACATCACCGGACAGGTGATCGTCGTGGATGGCGGACTCACGATGTGATCGTCGCTTTCCCCGCCCGGATTCGGATGGGGGACAGGGGCAAATGCTCCGCGCAACTCTTGCCCGGTGGGGCAGCAGATCAGTACTACAACAACCTGGAGGAGAGCAATCGTGTCTACGTTCGACCGTGTGAAGAAGGTCGTCGTCGAGCAACTGGAAGTGAGCCCGGACGAGGTCACAGCCGAGGCGTCCTTTGTCGAGGATCTCGGCGCCGACTCCCTCGATCAGGTGGAACTCGTAATGGCGCTCGAAGAGGAGTTCGACCTGGAAATCCCGGATGAAGAGGCGGAGCGGATCACCACGGTCCAGTCCGCGGTGACTTACATCACCGAGAAGGCACAGGCCTGATCCGAAGCACGCAAGGGTAAAGGACGAAGGGGACGGGACCGTTCGGCGCCTTCGTCCCCTGACTTCTGCGCCCGCAGTGCATTTGGGCGACCCTGCGGACCGGGCAGCGTGCTTCGGGGCCATGCGGACCATCCCCAACCGACCGGGAGGGACGACCGCCACGAACCGTGATGCGCGCCCAGGCGCCGGGCAAGACGCCGGCCAGCGATTGGGTGGGGCGAGCCCACGAATTCGCCCTACCCGCTCATTCGATACAGGTGAAAGAGGAGCACCGGACGGAGCATGACCAGGCGACGGGTGGTGGTGACGGGCCTGGGTTGCGTCAGCCCGATCGGATTGACCGCAGAGGAGACCTGGCAGTCCGCGCTGGCCGGAATTTCCGGCGCGGCGCCGCTCACGCTCTTCGATGCAAGTCTGGTTCCGGTCCGCTTCGGCTGCGAGGTAAAGGGGTTTGACCCGACCCGCTACGTCGAGCGAAAAGACGCCCGGAAGATGGACCGCTTCACCCAATTCGGGGTGGTTGCGGCCCAGGAGGCGGTGGCCCACGCCGGTCTGGAGGCCACGGAGGAGACCCGCGAGCGGATCGGCGTGCTCATCGGCTCCGGCATCGGCGGCATCGCCACGCTGGAGCACGAAATGCACACGGCGGCGACGAAGGGATACGACCGGATCAGCCCCTTCTTCATCCCGATGATGATCTGCGACATGGCGAGCGGCCAGGTTTCGATCCGGCACGGGTTCGGCGGGCCGAACAGTTGTGTGGTGACCGCCTGCGCCACCGGCACGCACTCCATCGGCGACGCCTTCCGCATCATTCAACGCGGCGAGGCGGACGCGATGGCGGCGGGCGGGGCCGAGGCGGCGATCACCCCGATGGGCGTGGGAGGCTTCGCGGCGTGCCGTGCCCTCTCCACCCGCAATGACGACCCGGTCCGCGCCAGCCGTCCCTTCGACGTGGACCGCGACGGCTTCGTGATCGGGGAAGGCGGCGCGGTGCTGATCCTGGAAGAGCTGGAGTTCGCCCGGCAGCGCGGGGCGCCCATCCTCGCGGAGGTAATCGGCTACGGCATGAGCGCCGATGCGTTCCACATCACGCAGCCGGCGCCCGGGGGCCGCGGCGCGGCGCGCGCGATGCGGGCGGCGCTGGCGGATGCCGGGCTCGAGGCCGAAAGCATCGGCTACGTGAACGCGCACGGCACCTCCACCGGCCCGAACGATCGCAACGAGACTGCGGCCATCAAGGCCGTGTTCGGCGAGCACGCCTACCGCTGCCCGGTGAGTAGCACCAAGTCCATGACGGGGCACCTCCTCGGGGCGGCCGGCGCCGTCGAGGCGATGTTCTGCGTGCAGGCGCTGCGGGACGGCGTGCTCCCGCCGACGATCAACCTGGACAGCCCCGATCCGGAGTGCGATCTGGACTACGTGCCGCACCGGAAGCGGGTGCAGCAGGTCGAGGTGGCGGTGTCGAACAGCTTCGGGTTCGGGGGACACAACGCCACGCTGGTATTCCGGCGGTACGCATAGCGGGAGGGAGCGACTGGATGTCCTGGATATCGGATCGGGCGCGGAACTGCGCCCCCTCCCCCACTCTGGGGATGAATTCCCGCGCCAACGCGCTGAAGGCGCAGGGGGTTGATGTGGTCGGCTTCGGCGCGGGGGAGCCGGACTTCGATACGCCGGAGCACATCAAGCAGGCGGCGATTGACGCCCTGCAGCGCGGCTTCACGAAGTACACGCCCTCCTCCGGCATTGAGGACCTGCGCCGCGCCATCTGCGAAAAGCTGCAGCGGGAGAACGAGCTGCGCTACGATCCGAAGCAGATCATCGTTTCGATCGGGGCCAAGCACACGATCTACAACATCTTCCAGGCGGTGCTGGACCCGGGCGACGAGGTGCTCATCCCGGTCCCGTATTGGGTGAGCTACCCGGAGCAGGTGAAGCTGGCGGATGGGGTGCCCGTCTTCGTGGACGCTCCGGAAGCGAACGGGTTTCGGGTTACGGCCGCCGCGCTGGCCGAGAAGATCACGCCGAGGACGAAGATCCTTGTGGTGAACTCGCCCAGCAACCCCTCCGGCGCCGTGATCGAGCCGGACGAGCTGCGCCGGATCGCCGAACTCGCGGTGGAGCGCAACCTGCTCGTGCTGAGCGACGAGATCTACGAGCACCTCACCTACGGGCGGAAGCACGTCAGCATCGCGTCGTTCGGCCCGGAGATTCAGCAGCGGACCCTGCTGGTCAACGGGTTCTCCAAGGCGTATTCCATGACGGGCTGGCGGCTCGGCTGGCTCGCCGGCAACGCCGAACTCGTGGCGGCGATGGGGCGCATCCAGGACCAGAGCACCAGCAACCCCACCAGTTTCGCCCAGTGCGGAGCGGTGGCCGCCTTGCGGGGACCGCAGGAGTGCGTGGCCACCATGCGCAGCGCATTTCAGGACCGGCGGGACTACATCGTGCGCCGCCTGAACGCGATCCCCGGCATCTCGTGTGTGCTCCCCGAAGGCGCATTCTACGTGCTCCCGAACATCGGCGGGCTGCTGAGCGAACGCCTCCCGGACAGCGACGCGCTGGCGGAGCACCTGCTGGCGGGCGTGAAGATTGCTGTGGTGCCCGGCAGCGGGTTCGGCGTGCCGCACAACATGCGCCTCTCCTACGCCACGAGCATGGCCCAGATCGAGAAGGGCCTGGATCGCCTCGAAGCCGCCGCGAAGGAACTGACGGGCGCCTGACGGGCGCCCGCCGGACCGGATTTCTCACCGCAGAGCGCCGGGAACCGAGGTCCCCTCGGTCCCCGGCGCTCTGCGGTGAACTTCGGAATTCGGATTTCCAGCGAAGGAAAAGCAACAGCATGCAGACGCGACGTGAGTGGCTGACAGGCGCCGGGGCAGCCGGCCTCGGCGCGGCGTTCTCGACCGTGCCTTCCCGGGTCCTGGGGGCACACGAACGCCTGGTGGTCGGCGTGATGGGCACCGGGGGCCGCGGCACCGCCCTCGCCGCTGCGTTCGAGAACCAGCCGGAGGTGGAAGTCGCCTACGTGTGCGATGTGGACCGCGCGCGGGCCGACCGGGCCGCCGCCGCCGTCCAGCGCGCGGGCGGCAGGGCCCCCCAGGCAGTGCAGGACTTCCGCAAGATCCTGGATGACCGCACCGTGGACGTGCTCGTGGTCGCCACCTGCAACCACTGGCACGCGCCGGGCGCGATCCTCGGCTGCGCGGCGGGCAAGCACGTCTATGTGGAGAAGCCGTGCAGCCACAACGCCGCCGAGGGGGAGTGGCTGGTGGAGGCGGCGCGAAAGCACCGGCGGGTGGTGCAGATGGGCAACCAGCGCCGGAGCTGGGCGCGCGTCCGCGAGGCGATGGACGTGCTCCACGCCGGCGAGATCGGCCGCGTCTACTATGCCCAGTCGTGGTATTTCAACACGCGCCCGACTATCGGGCAGGGGAAGGAAACGGCGCCGCCCCCCGGCCTGGACTACGACCTCTGGCAGGGACCCGCCCCCCGCCGGCCGTTCCGCGACAACTATCTCCACTACCACTGGCACTGGTTCTGGCACTGGGGCAACGGGGAGCTGGGTAACAACGGCATCCACACGATTGACCTCTGCCGCTGGGGGCTGGGGGTGGAGTACCCGGTGCAGGTCTCCTCGACCGGCGGGCGCTATCGCTTCCGCGACGACCAGGAGACGCCCGACACGAACCTGGTGACCTTCAACTTCCCGGACGGCAAAACGATCATGTGGGAAGGCCTGAGCTGCAACCGGATGCCGCAGGCGCCGCGCCCCGAGGTGGTGTTTCACGGCGAAAAGGGCAGCCTCACCCTGGGAGGCGGCGGCTATGTGGTCTACGATCCCGCCGGTAGGGAACTGCGCCGCGTGACCGGCGCCCCGAACGACGCCGCCCACTTCGCCAACTTCCTGGAGGCGGTGCGCGAGCGGGCGCGACCGCACAGCGAGATCGAAGAGGGACACCGCAGCACCCTGCTCTGCCATCTGGGCAACATCGCCTACCGCACGGGCCGGGTCCTCCACTGCGACCCAAAGACGGGCCGCATCCGCGACGACCGCGAGGCCGCCCGCCACTGGACTCGGGAATACGAACCGGGCTGGAAGCCGAAGGTCTGACCGGTACACCCCCACACGGGTGAGGACTGTGCGTCGCCGTGCAGTACTTTCCGGGATTGGACCGGCCATAGTTTCCGGAATTGGACCGGCCATAGTTTCCGGAAAGCACAGACGAGATACCCTGCACCCCTGGCGCCGTGCCCGCGAGAGGTCCACCTCCACACACGTGGGGACGACGAAAAGCGGGTTCGCGAGCAGCCGAGAGCCCTCGGTTCACCCCCACACGCGTGGGGACGACTTTTCCCGCGAACAGTCGCCCCCACCGCCGCGCGGTTCACCCCCACACGCGTGGGGACGACATCAGCACGAACCGCGCCTCGTCGTCCGGGCCCGGTTCACCCCCACACGCAGGGGGACGACGTGAAGGATCAGGCGGGTAATTACTTCCGCAACGGTTCACCCCCACACGCGTGGGGACGACCTTGAAACCCAATACCACTTAAATAATGGCAAGGGCGGCCGAGAACGACCGCTTGGGTTGGGGCAGTGGTGCCGTGTCGGACTTCCGCGGCCACTTCGATTGGTTCCGGCGCGCCGCCCGGGGCGCCCGCCGCAGCCGCCGTTTCGGGAGGAGATGATGCACCAACGTGCGGTACAGCCGCTGCAGCGCCCGGCCGACCTCCGCCTCCACCAGGCGTTCCAGGTTGGCCAGTGCATCCTGGACCAAGTGCACTGCCCGGGTAAAACTCACCCGCTGCGGGGCCACCTGCGCCGCCGTGGCGGCTTCATACATATGCGCCCGCACCGTGTAGTGCATCAGCACCAGTCCATACAACTCCTGCAGGACCCCCACCGGGGTGCGACTGCGCAGCGGACTGCTGGGGTGGCACTGCCGCATCAAATGGGTGTCCTGTTCGTCCACCGTCCCCTCGATCTCCCATCTTTGCATGTAGGTGCACGCCAGCAGTAGCGCTGGATAGCGCCCCTCCTCCAACAGGCTGGTCAGCAAGCGATAGTGTTCCCCATAGCCGGGCGCCTCCGGGTCGGTCCCCGTGTATTCGATCAGGCGCAACTCCAGGTACGTCCGCCGGGACTTCCCGGGAGGATACACCCGCACGAGCCAAGAGCCATCCGGCAGCCGCCGCTGTCGTTCCGGCTTGATGTTTTTGGGGAGGCGCACCAAGCCTTGTGCCCCCCGTGCCCGCAGCGCTTGAAAGAAGGCGTAACTGTAGAACCCACGATCGGCCAACACCACCATATCTGGGGTCACCGAGCGCAGGAGGCGGTGCGCGCCTTTCGGTTCGCCGGTGTTACAGGGCCAGAAGGTGGTATCCACCGGCAAATGCGTGCCACATTCCACCAGCGAGACGCAGAGCACCTGGGGAAAGGCGCTGTCCCCGCGGGGCCCCCCGGGGCGGCCGAAGGCACGGGCGTTAGCGGGGGTATCGGGGACGTCCTGGCGGTGTCCGTCCAGGGCCATCAGGCGGAAGTCCCCCAGAAAGGCGTGCGCGGTCTGCGGGGTGGCCCGGGGGCGACAGACCGCTCGCATCAAGGCCTGGAGGGGGCGGACCCCGAGTTGGCGGCGGCGGTAGACGAGGGCGGCGGCGGAGGGGAGGAGGTGCGGATAGGCCGCGTCGTCCGGCCAGAGGTCGTGGAGCCCCTGGACCAATTGGGCGAAACAGGCTTCCAGGGAGCGATCGGGGAAGAGACTGGCGGCGAGAAGCAACCAGAGGGTGAGTTCGAGAGAGAGCTTCCGCACCCGTGGGGTGTGGCGCCCGAGAGAGGCGAGCACCTCCTGCACGGTGGCGCGGGGGATGATCTGGGTGAGGATATCCAGGCGGACCTGGGCCGGGAAGGAAGCCTGCGGATCGACGACGCGCATGGCATACGGCACGGCAGGGGTGGTGGGGTCAGGCTGCGGGAGCATAGCCCCTCTTTGGATCTCGCCACCCCTCAAAAAGTGTCAGCTTTCCTCCCCTTCATCCTATTTAAGTGGTATTGCTTTGAAACCACCGCGAACGAAGCCCCGTCCGCCGGTTCACCCCCACACGCGTGGGGACGACCCCCAAGCGCGACCGCGTTCGCCTGCACAGCACGGTTCACCCCCACACGCGTGGGGACGACGAGAGAAGACTCCCGGAAAGGGCGCGGTGGCCCGGTTCACCCCCACACGCGTGGGGACGACGCGGCGATGCGTAGCTCCTCGGCCGTCATTTCGGTTCACCCCCACACGCGTGGGGACGACTCCGGACCCAGGTAGCGATCTTGACCGGGCAGCGGTTCACCCCCACACGCGTGGGGACGACACCCCATGATCACCCCAGAGCAGCAGCAGAGCCGGTTCACCCCCACACGCGTGGGGACGACTTCGGAGTGTAGGGAACCCAGTCGTCACGCTCCGGTTCACCCCCCCACGCGTGGGGACGACTTGTTGATCCGGTCCCACCGCATGCCTGCGGCCGGTTCACCCCCACACGCGTGGGGACGACATCCACTGTTCGTCAGGTGGGCGTTCC
>SYMT01000504.1 GCA_005805375.1 Actinomycetota bacterium | reverse complement strand
CCGTCCGTTGCAGGCTCACTACCTGTTCTGCCGAAAGTACTTCTGTCATCTCCGGTTCCTCCTTGTCGTTGACACCGAAAGGTTCGCCGGAACCGGGGATGATGACTCCTTTTTCCTACCTACGAATCCTGGTCACACCCTCAACAAGTCTCGCCTTTGACGGAGGAGGGCGCGCAGGGTATAATCGTGCGGTGGGCCGGCACTGATGCGGGCCCTGTCCCTTCTGCCGGCCGCGGGTTCGATGGTCCCACCGGCGCCGGGCTCCGAACACCGCGCTCATGATTCTCCAATCTACCGACGAACTCGAAGACTATGTAGGGAACAAGTATTCCCTGGTCATCCTCGCAGCCAAGCGTTCCCGCCAGTTGAGGGAAGGGCATCTACCGCTGGCGCGAGACCCTTCGCCGAACTACCTCACTCTGGCTATCCGTGAGATTGAGGAGCGAAAGATCCAGTCGGTGGCTCCACCGGAAGAAGAGTTGCCGCCCGCACCTCGGGAGATGATCACCTCACTGGTTGCAGGAGCTGATTTCCTTGATGGGGAAGAGCCTGACCCGGATGAGGGTGATGCGATTGACGCCCTCACCGCATTGCTGGCCAGCGGCGGCATCAGCGGGGATGACGACGACGAGGATACGGACGACGACCAGGCGGATGGCGGCACCCACGAAGAGGATTTGGAGCTGGATGCTGACGGCGACGACGACGACGACGATGACAACCTCGACGGCGATGACGCCGGCGGGAACGACGAGTAACTAGAACCTGAGCTGAGACGGAACGTGGCGGCAACTCGGGACTATTACGATGTACTGGGCGTAGCGCGGGACGCCAATGCGGACGACATCCGCAAAGCCTTCCGCAAGCTCGCACGCCAGAACCATCCCGACGCGAACGGGGGTGATCCTGCCGCGACGGAGAAGTTCAAAGAGATCAGCCAGGCCTATGAGGTGTTGTCCAACACCGATAAGCGCGCCCGGTATGATCGCTTTGGGTCTGCTGGTGTGGATGGACGCTCTTCAGCGGATGGTTTTGGAGGCGGCGGGGGTGACCCTTTTGGGGGGTTGTTCGACGTTTTCTTCGGTGGTGGGCGGGCAGGGCCTGCCGAGCGCGGCGCCGAGCAGGGCGAACCGGTCGTAGCTGAGGTCGAACTCACGCTGTTGGAGGTGCTCCACGGCGCCCGGAAATCCATCCCGGTTGTGCGCCTGGAAGCGTGCGACGATTGCCAGGGCTCCGGCGCCCGGCCCGGCACGCAGCCGCAGCCCTGCGTGGCTTGCGGGGGAAGCGGCGCCATTCGGACCTCACAGCGAACCATTCTCGGGACATTCAGCCAGATTTCCGAGTGCTACCGGTGCCGCGGGGCCGGACAGATGGTCACGGACCCCTGCCCGCGTTGTCGTGGCGCGGGTTTACAGCGCCACAGCCGGGAAGTACAGGTTGACATCCCTGCCGGTGTCGAAGACCGGAACCAGATGCGGGTGCGAGGCGAGGGCAATGCCGGCCCGCATGGGGGCCCCCGCGGAGACCTGTACGTCGAACTGCGGGTTCGTGCGGATCGCCGCTTCCGCCGGCAGGGCCGTGATGTGAGCACCGAGGTGGAGATCTCGTTCGCCCGGGCGGCCCTCGGCAGCAGGGTTCAAGTGCCCACCCTTGAAGGCGATGAAACGCTTTCGATCCCGTCCGGGACTCAACCGGGAGATGTGTTTCGCCTGCCGGGCAAGGGACTCCCCGGCCTGCGACAATCGGAGCGCGGTGACGTTCAGGTCCTGGTCCGGGTCAAGACCCCGACCCGCTTGAACGAGCGGCAGCGCAAACTCCTCGAAGAGTTCGCCTCAGCATCCGGGGAGGACCCATCCTCCGAGGCGCAGTCGTCGCATCATCCCGGGCTTTTCGAGCGGGTGCGAAACCTGTTCACGGGGCACGATGAGGATCAGGCGCATTAGCGAACCGGTGTGTCATCTGCTAATTCGCGTGCGGCGCCAATCCCAGTAACCGCATGTTGTGGGCTGAGATTGCCATTACTGTTCCCCCGCTTGTGACGGAAGCCGTCACGGCCGCGCTTACCGAGTGCGGCTGTGACGGCGTTGCCATTTACGACCCGGGCGCGGTCTCGAGTGACCCGTTCGCGCAGTGGGTGGTGCGCGACGAGGGAAGGTCGGCCCATCCTGCGCTGTGCCGCGTGTGCGGCTACTTGCCGGTGGACGACCGCCTGGAAGCAGCGCTCTTGGATCTCCGCCGGCGACTCGATCTGCTGGAGGAGTCGGGCCTCCTGCCTCAGCCGGAAATAGAGGTCCGCAAGCGAGATGACGCTTCGTGGGCCGATGCCTGGAAGGCACACTTCAAACCGTTTCGAGTCGGTCGGCGTTTGGTGGTGGTGCCCTCGTGGGAAACCTGGAACGCTGCCCCACACGATTTGCTCCTGCACCTCGACCCGGGGATGGCCTTTGGTACGGGCTCTCACCCTTCCACGCAACTGTGCCTGGAGTGTCTTGAAGACGACGTGCGCCCCGGCGAACAGATTCTCGACTGGGGCACCGGCAGCGGCATCCTGGCGGTGGCGGCGGTGCGCCTCAGCGCTGCCTCCGTCCTCGCGATTGACCTGGATCCGGTCGCCGTACGGGCTGCGGAAGAGAATGTGGCGCGGAATGTCGTCGGGGATCAGATCCGCGTGCAGGTGGCGAGCATTGAGATGCTGCCCGGCGACATCACGTATGACCGCATTGTCGCCAACATCGTCGCGGATCCGATCCTCGCTGCAGCGGCGGAACTCGCCGCGCGCGTACGGCCGGGTGGGCGGCTGCTGGTGGCCGGTATCGTGGACCGGCGCGAATCCGAGGTCGGCGGAGGGCTGCAGGCCGCCGGTTTCACCCTCGTCCGCACGGCGTGTCGCGACGAGTGGAGGGCGCTGCTCCTGGAGCGACTCATCGGATAGCGGCGGCCCCGGTCACACCCGCAGGCCCAGCACCCGCAGCGGATCGCGCGCCAGGATCGCCTCGATCACGGTGTCGGGCACCCGAGGGAGTGCGGTTCCTTCCAGAATCCGGTTAACTCCTCGCAGCCCGGAGGCGGTCTGCTCAGGGGTATAGAACGGGAAGTCGCTGCCGAAGAGCAGCTTATCGGTGACGCCGTACTCGACACAGGTAATCAGTGCCTGGTAGTAGCGCCAGGGGCGCCCGTGCAGCGCGCTGATGTCGGAAAACAGGTTCGGATGCTTTCGAATCGTGACGACACAGTCTGCTTCCCACGGATGTCCAATGTGTGCCAGCACAATCTTCAGCTCCGGAAAACGCATCGCCACCTCGTCCAGTTGAAGCGGCAGCGCGAACTGCAGCGGGGATTCCCGGGGAAACGTTGTGGCCTGGTGGATCATGATCGGGATGCCCTGCGCCTCGGCATAGGCATAGACCGGAAACGCCCGCCGGTCCATCGGATGATAGTTCTGATAGGTCGGGCCGAGCTTGAGGCCGGGGAGCCCGAGTTCCTCGTGCGCCCGCCGGAGTTCATCCAGCGCCCCCGCCTCGACCGGGTTGACGCTCGCAAATCCGTACCAGCGCTTCGGCGCCTGCCGGCAGTACGCAGCGAGGTAGTCATTCGGCACCACCACATCCACGTGGGGTGCGTGGAAGCCGAGCACAATGGCCGCTTCCGTGCCGGCCATGGCCGCCGTGTGCCGGTCGGGTGACACGTCCATCGCGGCATCGGTGGCGCCCCAGCAGCGGCGCGCCGACTCCATGAATCGCGGCCCGACGTGTTCGCCGACCCGCCACAGGTGGGTGTGACAGTCAATCATCGCAGCTTCCTTTGAGCGGCTCCGTACGGCACGTGAAACGCCGCAAATTCCGTCGGCACTGCTCCGGCGACTGTGCGGGAGCGGCGCCCACAGATTTTACAGTACTCCGCAGACTCTCTTGCCCATGACTCTGGCTCTGCAGGTTCCGCACGGTGTTCTCGGGCCGGAGGATCGTGGTATGATTGCTCACCCTCGGCTCACCCGTGGGACCGCCTGTTTCTGGGGCGGGCAGGCGAGGAAGACGGCGCCTACCGCGCCCGTTCGCACGCCCGCCGTCATCCGGGAGCCACTCCATTGGAAGATCTGCCCAAAGGAAAATACTACGTGACCGTTCGGGGAGGCGAGGAGCTGGAACAGGAACTCGAGACCCTCCTCAAGAAACGGAGCGAAGTGGCCGCGAATATCCGTACGGCAAAAGCATTCGGTGACCTGAGTGAGAACTTCGAATACCACGAAGCGAAACGCGAGCAGGGCTTCGTCGAAGGGCGGATCCAGGAATTGAAGCAGATCCTGCCTTCGATCTATGTGATATCGCCGGAGGATGTCCGGTCGGACTGCGTGGGTTTTGGGGCGATCGTGTCGCTGCGTGAAGATACCGGCGATGAGTGGGAAGTACACATCGTGGGTCCGCTGGAGGCTGACCCGATGGCGGACCGTGTTTCCTACGAGTCGCCGCTCGGCAGTGCGCTGATTGGGCGCAGGTCCGGTGAAATCGTCGAGGCGGCGGTGCCGGCCGGGGAACTTCGGCTCGAGATCATCGGGATACGCTCCTACGTCGTGTAATCGGATAGACGACAGGGCCGCCCGGTGCTTTGGCACGGCGCTTGCAACACTGGATCGCGGCTCACTGACTGTCTTGAGTGATTGGCCCCGGCCTTGCGGCCGGGGCCATTTTTTTTCTTTTACTTACCGCGCCCCTTGCGCTCGCCGGAAGATCCGTTGCCACCCGACTTGCTCTCGGAGCGGCTTTCACTCGGCTTGTTGTCGTTCTGCTTGCTCTCGGAGCGGCTTTCACTCGGCTTGTTGTCGTTCTGCTTGCTCTCGGAGCGGTTCTCGCTCGGCTTACTGTTGTTCTGCTTGTTTTCGGAGCGGTTCTCGCTCGGCTTGCTCTCCGAACCGCCGCCGTCGCGCGCTCGTCTACCCTCTTGCCCGGAGGGCGCCTCGCGTTGTGGACTCTCGGAACGCGGGCTGCCCTTGCCGTCATTCCCGCGGGCGGAGTCACGATCCCTGCCCGGCTTGTCATCACTTCCACGGGCAGGCGCTCGGCCCGCCGGTCCGTTTCCATCGTCCCGTGGGGGCGTGCGGCGCTCCGCTTCCGCCCTCTTTTCGTTGCGAGGCGTGCGCCGACCCGACCCGGTCGGTTCGTCACTGCCCTGGTTTGAGTTCCGGACGGTACCGACCTTGTGGTCATTGCCGTCCGGCAGACTTCCGGCGCCGTCTGTGGACGGGCGGCGCCCGTAGTTCGCCTTGTTCGGGTCCGCGAGGCCGTTGGCCTCGGGCGTCCGTCGCAGGTTCTCGACGGACGGCATTCCACGCCCCGGCGCCGTCGCGCGACTCCCCGAACCGGTTGCACCCGCGACCACCGCGGGCTCCCCGCGGCGCACGAGGCGTTCTTCGAGGCGGGCCTGCGGCTCCTTCTGCAGGGTGGCTGCCTCGCTTGGCTGCCGGGCAGAACGTGTGTCCCGGTCAGGGGGCACATCGAACAGATGGCCGATCCGTTTCAACCGGTCGTTGGGAATGCGCCGTTCCGCCCGCAGCACCCTCTCCTTGGCCTCAGCGCCGTTCATGGCAATCAGGCCACGCACGCTCTCGACCGGAGTCCCGATCCGCTGCCGGGCAAACTGCGCGTATTTGAAGTCGTTTGGAGCGATCCCGGCCTCTCGCGGATTGATCGGGCGCCAGTCGCGCTGAATGCGCCGATGGTGCCGGAGATAGTGGAACCAGAGTGGATCGCAGAAGGTCCACGCGAGGTAGTCCACAAACACACCGCCATGCTGGAACCCGTCGTCTCCGACTACTGCGGGACGTTCGCCTGGATCGAGCGGCGCCCAACCGTACGCGCCCTCAAATGCCCCCCACGCGACCTGGGCGGGCGCCCAGACTGCTCCGGGCCGCCAGACCCACCCGTGGGCCGCCTTCCAGAGCCAGCGTCCGTAGTGGCTGGTCACATAGCCCCACGGGGCATAGTCTATCCAGGTCTGTCCGAGACCGGGGATGTGTACCCAATAGCCCTCGCGGAAGGGTCGCCACGTGCGGTCCACCGCGGGTCGCCAGTATAGTACCCCATCCACCGCGACCCAGGCGCCGGCGCCGTGAAGATCGCGGGCGCCCAGCAGGTCCAGCCCCAATTCGGCAGGCACCGGGCGCTTTTGCCAGTAGGTCGCGCGCTGCTGCTGGTACTCGTCGAAGAGGTCCCGGTCCAGAGAATCGAGCCGAGTGGGGTTCTCGGCCTGGCGGTTAGGGCCGACATAGGCTCGCTCCCCCGCCTGCACGACGATGGGGCTGCCGATAGAGCCGGTCAGCCGCGCAGAACCCCGGTAGACCGTGAGCCGCGCCTGCTCGTCGTCACTCAAATCCAGCCGGAAAAGTGTGTCGGCGCCGGCGGAGACATCGCCGGCGGGAGTCCCGATCAATAGGCGAGGGGAGCGCGCTGCGGAAAGGTCCAGGTAGACGGAACCGGTCCAGAGGCGCAGGCGGATAGGCGCGTCCGGGCGGACGAGATCCAACTTGGTGTCTTCCGCCAGCCGTATCCACGAACCTCCAGCGAGTTCCACCTCAGCGCGGGCACGGCGCTCGGTCCAGAGTGTGTCATCCAGCCACAGGACCGTGTTGCGTTCTACGTGGGCAAAGTCGCTGTCACCGGTCCCCCGCACCACCAGTTCACCGCGCACGTCGCTCACGCGCGCCGAGTCCCCCTCCTGCGCGCCGGCCGGAGGCGCCATCGCGATGATTGCCACCGCCAGAGCAACCCATCCCCACGCGTCTGATCTCGACATCGCTTTCTCCCTAGTGTTTGCCTGGTTGTTTGATTCCCTGAAGAAAGGCGGGACGGATCGGGGTCCGTCCCGCGCTGATCGTCATGTGTGCGGCTGCCGAACGCCGCTACCTGCGGGTGGGGAACGGCGGCACGCTGCGCCCACTCGACGAACTGTCGCTACTGCTGCCGTTGCCGCGGCCGGAGCCGCTCGAACTCCCGGATGACCGCGAGCCGCCGGAAGACCCGAAACTCCCTGACGATCCGGAGCTACCGGAGGGCTTGCTGTCGCCTCGGGGGAAGCTGGGTCCGCCATACGAGGGTCCGCTGCTCCCCCGGCTCGGAAACGAACCTCCCGGTGAGGAACCGGACCCGCCGTAGGAGGGCCGATCGCCGCCGCGGCTGGGAAACGATCCTCCGGACGGAGACCCGTAGGACGGCCGATCGCTGCCCCGGCTGGGGAACGAGCCGCCGGACGGAGAGCCGTAGGAAGGCCGATCGTTACCCCGGCTGGGGAACGAACCACCCGGCGAAGAGCTGCCACCGCCGGATGGCGGCCGGACATCCTCCCGGCGAGGGAAGCTGGAGCCACCGGGCGTGCTGCCGCCGGCCGGAGGTCGCACTTCTTCTCGACGCGGGAAGGGGTCCGGCCTTCCGACTGACGGAACGGGCGATCCTGGCCTTCCGCCCGGGTCAGCGCGCTCTGCCGGCGGACGAATGGGGAACGTGTCGCTGCCGCGATCCAACCTTGGCCGGCTGTCGGACGACGGGAACCCGGGCCGGCTCCCGCCGATGCCGCCCTCCGGGGTGTTCCGGCGGAACGGATTGTCGCGGTCGGCGGGCTTCTCCAGGCGCGGACTGCTGCCCCCTGATCCCGGGAAGTCACGGGTCGGGGGGCGGGTGGGTTCGTCACGGCGGGTCGGGAAATCGCTGCGGGCGCCCCCGATGCCTTCCGGAAGGGTGCGCTTCGGAAACCCGTCCCCGTCCCCAAATCGCCGTTCCGGCGAGGTGGTTCCGGGCAGTTCGCGCCGTGGGAAGTCCCGCGGGGCGCCACCGGATCCGGGCGTGCCGATCTGACCTTTGCCGTCGCTGTCGCGGCGGAACGGAGAGTCCCGGTCGGACCGGAAGCCGGGCGCCACCACTCGATCTGATGTTCCATCTTTGCCCGGAACAGAATCACCGCGGCCGGTTTCCGGTTTCCGATCCCGATCAAACGGCGAGGCGCCGCGCTCCACGCCCGGCTTGCGATCGCCCCCAAACGGCGAGCCGCCCCGGTCGAGGCCCGGCTTGCGGTCGCTATTGAGCGGGGGGGCACCGCGTTCAAGTCCTGGCCTGCGATCTCGATCGAACGGTGAACTGCCGCGCTCGAGGCCCGGCTTGCGATCGCCGCCGAAAATGGAATCGCCGCGCTCCGCGGCGCCCTTTCGATCGTTGTTGAATACAGACTGCCCCCGGTCGCCCGGGAAGGCGCGCCCGTCTCCCTGACCCCGGAGGCCGGCTCTGCCGGAGAGCGCGGGAGATAGCTGGCGCAGTGCCTCACTGCCGCGAAGGACCGAGTCGTCACCCAGTTTTGCGTCGCGCAACTGCTGGAGCGGCGCGAATCGTCCGGCGACCTGCGCCTTGTCTGCGTCGCGAAGCGACGGCACGCCGAACCGGTTCTCAATCCGCTTGAGCCGCTCGGTCGGAACCAGACGCTCGGAGCGCAGCACATGCGCCTTGGCCTCGTTGCCGTTGTAGTTCACCAGACCGCGGAATCGCTCGCGCGGCACGCCGATCTGCACCAGGGCGTCATTGCCGAACCGGAACCCGTTCGGGTTGAGATGCACCTCGTTGGCATTCACGAAGATGTTCGTGGTCCGGCCGAAGGAGCGGTGGTGGCGTCCGTAATGGAAGTTGTTGAAGTCGCAGAAGGTCCAGCTTCGGAAGTCAATGAAGACGTTCCCGAAGCCAAGTGTCAGCCCAAATCCGGAGCCCGGCCCGAAGCTGCCGTAGTAGCTGGGGGCGCCGAACGGATCCAGCGGAGCCCAGCCGCAGTAGCTGCCGTAGGTGGACCAGGCGACATAATTCGGCGCCCAATTGTAGCCGGGATACCAGAGCCACCCCTGCACCGGCGCGTAGCGCCAGCCGCCGTAATGGGACGTCAAATAGCCCCAGGGAGCGTAGTCCACCCAGGAATAGCCGAAACCGGGAACAAAGGACCAGTACCCGGACGAGTAGGGGCGCCAATTGGCGGCATAACGGGGCCGCCAGCAGCGCACCTGGTCCACTACGACCCAGGAGCCGTAGTCGTGCAGGTCGCGGGCGCCGAGAAGGTCGCGGTCCAGTTCACGGGGCAGCGGGCGTTGGACGTAGTAGTCCACGCGGCTCTGGTGGTACTGGTCGAAGCTATCGCCGTCCTGACGGTTGAAGAAGGCAGGCTGATCGGCTCCCTGCCCGGCCGCCAAGTAGGTGCGTTCTCCGGCGGCCACGAGCACGGCGCCGCGGCCGTCGCCGGCGACGCGGGCAAGCCCGTGCTGGACGCTAACGCGTACCCGTTCGTCACGGCTGAGATCCACGCGGACCACGCTCTCCGGCCGTACGGTCACATCGCCGGCGGGAGTACGCACTCGCACCCCGTTCGGCATCCGCTCCGACAGGTCCAGGTAGATGGAACCCGTCCAGAGGTGGAGTTCCGCGCTCGGCGGAAGGCCGCGCAATTCCACCTTGGTGTCATCGGCCAGCCGCAGCCACGAGCCGTAGTCCAGCTCGACTTCGGCCCGCCCCTTGTCGTCGCTCCAGAGGGTGTCGCCCTCCCGCAGCACGGCGTTCCGTTCGACGTAGCTAAACTCGTCGTCGGCAGCCCCGCGGATTACCAGGCCACCCCGCACGTCGCTCACACGCGCCGAGCGGAGTTCCTGGGCCCGGCCGGGCCCTGCCAGAAGGAGCACGGCCGTGAAGACGGAGACCCCGTGCGTCCATCGCGCTGTCATTGTTTTTGCTCCTGTGCTGTTCGGACGGGCTCCAGGCCCGCCCACAAGCCGCTCCCCGGGCGGGGGGGACAGCCAGGCGTTTCGGAAGTGCAAGGTCGGGCGGGTGGGCGGTCCGGACACCGCACGACGCTGCTTTGGAGACGGGACCCGAGAGTACACCGGCTGGTTCCCTGATTTCCGGGGGGGCAGAGGCTGAAACTTTGCGGTCCACATGTCTCTCCCAATTGTACAGCAACCCCGGAGTGATTCCCCCCATGACCCATCGCCGATTTACGTGCGCGCACTACTGCGACGGCATCCGCCGTCGGGACTTTCTGGCCGCCGGCGCACTGACCACACTCGGCCTCAGTCTGCCGGATCTATGGGCCCTGGAGGCGCAGGCTGCCCCGGCCGCGCGGCAGGAGCGTGCCGTCATCATGCTCTTTATGGGGGGCGGGGCAAGTCACCTCGACACATTCGATCTCAAGCCGGAAGCGCCCTCCGAATACCGGGGCCAGTTTCGGCCCATCGAAACTCGGGTCTCCGGCATGCAGTTTTGCGACGGCCTGCCGCTTCTGGCGCAGCAGGCGCACCACCTGGCGGTGGTGCGTTCGGTGCATCACCCGCAAGACGAGCACCAGCAGGCCGCGCACTTTATGCTCACCGGCTGGATGCCCAGCACGGTGGTTTTCGGGAATGAGCACCCGAGCATCGGCTCGGTGGTGGCACAGGA
Organism: Actinomycetota bacterium; assembly: GCA_005805375.1. Taxonomy (GTDB): domain Bacteria; phylum Armatimonadota; class SYMT01; order SYMT01; family SYMT01; genus SYMT01. The sequence continues at coordinate 2,596 of SYMT01000504.1, read as the reverse complement.
AACCGCGCTTCACGTCCCGGCCCCCTACGTGGTCATCAAAGACCCTGCCGTGTTCGTCAACCGGCACCACGGCGCTGCGTTCCTGAACAGCGCGGCGAACCCGATCCTGGTGCAGGCCCCCTTCGGCGCCCGCGATGTGGTACCGCCGCCGGAGCTTTCCCGGGCGCTGGACATGAATGACGCTCGGGTGCGCCGCCGCCGGGCGCTGGCCGAGGGTCTCGATGCGCGACTGCTCCGGCGGACCGGAGGTGCGGACCCGGGCCTCTCCGCCGCCGGCATCTATCGCGACAAGGCGCTCGACCTGCTCACCTCCGCAAACGGCCTCGGCGCCTTCGATCTGACCCGGGAGCCGGAAAAGGTACGGGAGCGGTATGGGTACACCCTGCTCGGGCAGGGGTGTCTGATGGCCCGCCGGCTTGTGGAAGCCGGAGTGCGTTTCATCACCATTTCGCGCGGTGGGTGGGATACGCATGCCCACAACTTTGAGGCGATGGACGAGGAGTTGCTGCCGGATCTCGACCGGTCGTTCTCGGCGCTGGTGGGAGATCTGAGCCAGCGGGGTTTGCTCGACAGCACCGTGGTGATCTGGAACGGCGAATTCGGCCGGACACCGCAGATCAACAAAGATGCCGGCCGGGACCACTGGCCGCACGTAATGACGATGGTTCTGGCTGGAGGAGGCATCCCCGGCGGCCAGATCGTCGGGGCGTCCGACGATCGCGCCGAGTATCCACGGGAGCGCCCGGTGCGGCCCGAAGACATCTGGGCGACGCTGTACCGGATGCTGGGGATTGACCCCAACCGGGAATATGCGGTCCCGGAGAGCTTTGAGTTCCGCAGCGTCGGCCGCCGCGCGCCCATCCTGGGAAGCGGCGCCCCGCTGCCCGAGTTGCTGCCGAGAAATCTCAAGTTAGTCTGAGAGTGACCCTCGCGAAACTTGCGGGAAGCGAGAGTGAAACCCCTTTCCCTCAAGTGGTATCGAGTTTCGGGAAGAGCATAGCCCGACGCGGCGTGGTTCGGAGGAATCCAGCGTGCGTGTAGATGTCGTAATTGTGACGGCCGCCGAGGCCGAGGACCGGGCGGTGCGGGAGGTGGACGAGGGCGGCGAAGGCACCTGGGAAGAGATTCCGCCGCCTGCGGGGTATACGCTGCCGCTCTGGCGGCGCGACTTCCGGGGGCAGCAGGGGCGGCGGCTGCGGGTGGTGCTGGCCCGCGCGCCCCTGATGGGGGGTGACGCGGCCGCCGGGGTGGCGGGGGCGCTGGTGCAGGCGTTCCAGCCCCGGTGCATTGCGATGTGCGGCGTCTGCGCGGGGCGGCCGGAGAAGACGGCGCTCGGGGATGTGCTCATCGCCGACCGCGTCTGGCGCTACGATCAGGGCGAGGTGGAGAACGCCGTCCGCGGCGGCAAGCCGATCTTCCGGCCGGATCTCCTCACCTACCAGCTCGACGCCGCGTGGAAGCTGCGGGCGGAGAAGTACCACGAGCAGTTTGCGCGGGACACAGCGTGGCTGCTGACCCGTCCCGTGCCGCGCGATCTGCAGGGGCTCTGGGTGCTGCGGGAGTTCCTGGCGGGCCGCGACCCGCTGGCGGCGCCGGACCGGCAGCAGCACTGCCCGGCATGGGGTGCGGTGCTGAGCCAATTGGAGGGGGCCGGGTGGCTGGCTTTCGGAGCGGACGGACAACCGGCGCTGACGGACTCCGGCCGTCAGCACGTAGGAAGCCTGCTCTACCGGAGCGGAGGAGAGCTACCGGAGCCTCCCGCCTGGCAGGTGCGCGTGGGGCCCATCGGGACGGGAAACGACCTCCAGCGCGATGTGGACATCTGGGACCGCCTGCGCGACCAGCAGCGGCAGGTGCTGGGCCTGGAGATGGAGGCGGCGTCCATCGGGCTGGTCCAGCATTTACAGCGGGTGCCCTGGCTGTTCGTCGCCAAGGCGGTGATGGATCACGCCGACCCTGCGAAAGGCGACGCCTTCAAGCCCTGGGCGGCGCGCGCAGCGGCGGAGGTGACGCTCCGTTTCCTGCGCGAGCACCTGGAGCCGGGGGAAAAGGCGCCGGCCGAGATCCTCGACCCGTTCCTGCGCGCCGCTCCGCCGGAAACGAACCCCGCCTCGCTGCTGAATGCCCGCTTCGCCGTGGTGCCCTTCGCCGACGCCCTGCGCCGCACCGAACTGGCGATCCTGCACGACTGGTGCGCCGACCCGGACCCGGTCCGCGTGCGGCTCTTCACCGGCCCGGGGGGCGCCGGCAAGACCCGGCTCTTCGCGGAGTGGGCCCGCCGCCTGCGGGATCGGGGTTGGGACGCGGGGTTCTTGTCGGAGACGGCCCCTGCGGAGGAGTGGGAGATCCTCCGCCGTGGGACGAACCCGACCTTCGTGGTGGTGGATTACGCCGAAAGCCGGGGGAACCTGCGGGAGCTGCTGGGCACGCTCCTCCTTGCGGCGCGTCCGCCCGGCGCCGGACCGCTGCGCGTGGCGCTCGTGGCGCGGGAAGCGGCGGACTGGTGGCGCGTGCTGACCGAGCTCGACTCCGAGCTGCGCGCGCCGCTCGCGCGTGAGGCTCCGCTGCCGCTGACCGACGCCCCCGCCGCCGGCGG
>SYMT01000503.1 GCA_005805375.1 Actinomycetota bacterium | reverse complement strand
TGCTGGGAGTGCGCCGCCTCGTGATGGCTGTAGTTGACATCAATGCCCATCTCTTCCAGCGTGAGGATGGTGTCGCGCCGAATGTCGGTGGCCACGTCCTGCGGGGTGAGATCGAAATAGCCGCCGCCATCCAGCGTTTCGGGCCGCCCGCTGGAGCTGCGAAAATAGAAGAATTCCAGCTCCGGCCCCACATAGAACGTGAAGCCGAGGGCGGCCGCACGCTGGAGCGTGCGTTTCAGCACTCGCCGCGGGTCCCCTTCATAGGGAGTGCCGTCCGGATTGATAATGTCGCAGAACATCGCCGCGACCGCCCCCTGCTCCCCGCGCCGCCAGGGAAGCAATTGGAACGTGGCCGGATCCGGCAGCGCCCGCATATCGCTTTCTTCACGGCGGGCGAAGCCCTGGATGGAGGAGCCGTCGAAGCTGGCGCCGTTTTCGAGGACTTCTTCCAGGCGCGCAATCGTGACCGCCACGTATTTCTGCATGCCCAGGATGTCCGTAAAGCAGAGCCGGATGAATTTCACACGGCTCTCTCGGGCCACCTTCAGGACGTAATCAATGTCGCTTCGCTGCATGCTCTCTCCATCGTGCGACGGCGTGGGATCTTGCTCCCTCCTCGTGCTCCCCGCATCCGGCGCCGTCCCCTGAGGGTCGCTCCGGCATGCCGGCGCGGACCCCACCCTCATTAGCCTAACCCACTCGCCGGTAGAACACGCCAATTCGTTGGGGCCGCAGGGCCGGCGCCGCCCGATCCCGCCCGGTGGGGCGCCGGAGGTTGTTTCGTGACTTCCCAGGAAACCCGTGAGCCCTCGCTCCGCAGGCTCAAGAACCAGGGATGCCGTCCGGCGGCTCCCGCAAACGCCGGCATCGAGCCGGCATCGCATTACGCACGGACGGCGGTGGGTGCCGGACGGGCTCGCTCAGGCGGAACGCTCGGTTTCCCTGCGTGTGGCGCGGCCTGCTTGCGGCCGCCGGGAAGTCCGTGGACAGTGTCGGCACTCGCCGGACCCGCAGGGCGCGATCGGAGAACGGGTCGGCACCCCGGGAGGCGCGGGGGAAGCCGGCGGGATGATGGCGTTCCCGAGAGTGCCGACCGGCGCAGAGAGAGGAGGAAACCGCCGTGACGCGGGCGCGCCGACCGGCGCGCGGTGGGAGAGACCCCCGGCGAGGCGCCGGCGTTCCCGAGTCAGATCCTCACGGTCAGCGAGTTCATCGCGGCGGATGCAGGCGGGAGGGCGTACGGCGTCCCCTCGCCACCGGCACTCAGGACGGGACCCAATTCTGCTGCCGTACCCGGCGATCCTACCGCCGGGTTGCGGGCACTTCGACCCCGAAGAACTCCAGGAAGTAAGCCCAGAACGACCCCATCGTACCCCTCTCGATTCAGTGTGGCGGGAGTGATCTCCCGCCATCCAAATGATGTCTGAACCGGAAAGGTTCCCCGGGGAGGTCGCTCACCCTCTACCTGTGAGATCGGCAACAGACGGATGATCCCTAGACGTTTTCTCCCCGGAAACTCCCGCCTGAGCGATTTTCTCCAACACCGGAGTCAATTCCCGCACTCCGCGCAGCATGGCGTCCGGGCTCCCCCAGTGCTCAATGCTGGCCCAGCCCGCATATCCCTCCCGGTGGAGGGTGTGCAGCACCTCAGCATACGTCACCGCGGTTTCGCCCACGGTGGCGAGCGAGCCGGCTTCGTTCGGCTTGACATGCACGTGGTAAATCCGATCCCGGATGAGGGCATAGCCCTCGGGGAATGGTGACTCGCCGCAGTAGAACCCGTTGTTGACATCCCAGGCAAGGCCCAGCGCCAGCGGGCGTCCCAGAGCGTTCATGACCCGATTCGCCTCGGCGCAGGTGCCGACCATCGTGGCGCCCTCGGTTTCCAGACAGTAGCGCACTCCCGTGCGCGCGGCCTGCTCGACCAGCGGCCCCAGAAATTCCACGATCCGCGGGAGGTGCGCCTCGAGATCGGGGCGCTCATGGTCGGTGGCGCGGCTGCGTTCCGGCCGCCAGAGGGCGAAGGCCCGGATCAGCGGAGTGCCGAACGCCTGCGCCAGCGCGCACATGCGGGTGAAGTGCGCCCTGTGCAACTGGATCTCCTCCGGGTTCGTCAGATCGCACTTCCCCACCGGAGAACCGATCACCGCCACCTCCACGCCGTAGCGCCGGCAGACGGCCTGGATGGAGCGGACATCCTCATCCGTGATTTGTGTGATGGACCGGCCGAACATGCGGTTGCGCAGTTCCAGCCCTTGCGCCCCCGCTTCGGCGGAGAGGCGCACGGCCTCCTCGAAGTCCGGCGACACCTCGTCGGAAAAGATGCAGGCACGAATTCCCATGGTCAGGCTTCCTCCACCGCGTCTTGAAACAGGATCCGGCAGGCACGCAGAATCGCGAGCGTCCGCCGGCGCAGGGTGTCGCTCGCCAGCGCTTCCGGCACGTCCACCCGCGCCCGCACCACGTACCGGAACGTCGGCCGGTCCCAGAAGTGCTCCATCGGTTCGGGCTCCACACCCAGTTCGCAGAGCTCATCTCCGAGTAATTCACTCAGATCGCCGCCGTTTTCGAGGACCCACTCCTCGATCCCTTCGTTGACCATCCGGTGCTCCGTGCCGAATCCGACTTCGAGCTCTCCGGCGGCTTCTCGGAAACGCACCTCGTAGTAGCTGCGATTCGTGACGCAGTGCCGCACGGTCCAGTCCGCGCCCGCCATCGCCCCAAGCACCGAAACGGCGGCCTCGTCTCCCTCACGCCGGAGTTCCGCCGCCAGCCACTCCCGAAACGCGGCCGTTGCGTCCACCGCTGTCATTGGATCCCCCCCCACCCCACACTCTACGACAGAACGCCGCACGCGCGGAGGACGGTCTCCTGTACGGTGTAGTCGTGCTCCGCAGTGTAGGGGAATTCCCGTTCACCCCGGATGCACGCGGCGAATTCCTCCAGGTCCCGGACATAGCGCGGGTGGTTCGGCACCTCGACGTCCTGCCAGCCGGCCTGGAACTCCCCGCGGGGCTCACGCAGGGCGAGGCGCACCACCGGGGGTTCCAGCGGCTGGAGAACGAACGTGCCGTGACTCCCCATCACCTGGAAACTGCGGCGCGGGAAGGCATTCACCTCCAGTGCGGAGCATTCCACGATGGCGCGGCCGCGGGCGAACTCGATGACGGCCAGAGTGTTGTCGGCGAGGGTGTCGTCGTGCGGTCCGTCGTGGCGCAGAAACGGGGTTACCCGCTCGGGGCGCCCCGCCAGCAGCACCAGGATGTCCAGCACGTGGCAGGGGAGCTCCAGCATCATCCCCCCTGGATGAAACGCCAGATTCCGGCGGGATGCGGCGCCGATGTCGGAGTTCATACTGCAGTGGTAGGCATGGATGTCTCCAAGCCATCCCTCCGCGATCAGGCGACGCAGCAGGTCGAAGCCCCCGTTGTAGCGGAACATGTAGCCCATCTGCAGCAGCAGCGAGCTGCGCCGGGCCTCGTCGAGGAGCCGCCGGAAACGAGGCAGATCGGTGCCGGCCGGCTTGTCCAGGTGGAGATGCTTGCCCGCGCGGATGATCTGTTCGCCTTCCTCCAACAGTTCCCACACCTCCCCTTCCGCAGCGATCATCCGGATGGTGGGGTCCTCCAGAAGCTCTGCGGCGGTCTTCCACTCCACCCAGGACCAATTCGGATCGGCCCGGCGCCGAGCGCGGGCTTCCGGGTTCGGCTCGCACACGCCCACCAGTTCCCAATCGGCGGAGTCGCGCAGCACCCGGGCCTTGCCCAGTGAGTGCCCGTGCCCGGTACCCAGAACGGCGGCACGAATCGGTGTCGGCATCGGATGTTCCTCTTTCTGCGGCAGTTGCTGCGCGCTATTCTCCCTCGGCAGGGAGCACTACGGCGAGGTGGAGTTCCGCCAGTTGTTCCGGCTCAATCGGGGCCGGGCAGTCGAGCATGGGGTCATAGCCACTGGCGGCCTTGGGGAAGGCAATCACATCGCGAATGGTCGCTTCACGGGCGAGGAGCTGCGCAATGCGGTCCACCCCCAGGGCGATCCCCCCATGCGGGGGCGCGCCGTACGAGAGGGCATTCAGCAGAAATCCGAAGCGTTCCCAGGCCGCCTCGCGTGGGATGCCGATCTTCTCCAGGATCTTGATCTGCAGTTCCGGGTCGTGCACGCGGATGCTGCCGCTCCCGAGTTCCACGCCGTTGACTGCGAGGTCGTAGACTGAGGCGATCACGGCCTCCGGGTCCGAGTCGAGGAGCGCCACGTCCTCCGCCGTTTTCGGGTGGCTGAAGGGGTGGTGGCTCGGGGTCAGCCCCCCCTTCTCATCCTTCTCGAACAGCGGGAAGTCGAGTACCCACACGAATTTCCAGTCGTTCTCGGGGATCAATCCCAGGACCTGGCCCAGATGGAGCCGCAGCCGGTTCAGCGCCTCGGAGACCACCGCGGCCCGATCGGCAACGATGAGGATCAGATCGCCCGGTCCGGCCCCCAAGCGCTCCTGCAGTTCCTTGACCTGCTCGGGGGTGAGGTAGCGCTGGATGCTGGAACGAAACCCTCCCTCGCCGTCCAGCAGGATGGAGACCAGGCCTCCGGCGCCGAAGCGTTTCGCGAGTTCCGTCAGTTCATCAATCTGCTTGCGACTGTATCCGGCGCAGCCCGGCGCAGCGATGCCGCGGATGGCGCCGCCGGAAGCCAGCGCGTTCTGAAACACCCGCAACTCGCTCCCGGCGAGGAGGTCCCCCAGATCCTGCAACTCCATCCCGAAGCGCATGTCCGGCTTGTCGCTCCCGAACCGGGCCAGCGCCTCTTCGTGCGAGAGCCGGGGGAAGGGGGTCGCCAGCGCCGTGCCGGTGCCTGCCTGCCACATGGCCGCGACGACCCGTTCCACCACCGCGAACACGTCGTCCTGGGAGATGAAAGACATCTCCAGGTCAATCTGGGTGAACTCGGGCTGCCGGTCCGCGCGGGAGGCCTCGTCGCGGAAGCACCGGGCGATCTGGAAGTAGCGTTCGACCCCGGACACCTGCAGCATCTGCTTGAACAGTTGCGGGCTCTGCGGGAGCGCGTAGAAGCCACCCGGCGAGACCCGGGCCGGCACTACGTAGTCGCGGGCGCCTTCCGGAGTGCTGCGGATCAGGCAGGGCGTCTCCACCTCCCAGAACCCCTCGGCATCCAGCGTATCCCGGCAAGCCTTCACCACCCGGTGACGCAGCGCCAGGTTTGCCTGCATCTTCGGGCGCCGCAAGTCCACGTAGCGGTGGAGAAGGCGAATCTCCTCGGACACCTGCTCATCGGTGAGCAGAAATGGGGGTGTGCGGGACGGGTTCAGAATCTCCGCTTCCGACACCCGCAGCTCCACGGCGCCGGTATCCAGCCTGGGGTTCTCGGTTCCTGCGGGGCGCGGGCGTACCACGCCGCGCAGGGCCACCACGAACTCGCCGCGGCACTGATCGGCGACCGCATGTGCTGCTGCGGCGTCGCTGGAGTCGAAGACGGTCTGGACGAGCCCGCTCCGATCCCACAGGTCAATGAAGATGACTCCGCCCTGGTCGCGGCGGCGGCGCACCCAGCCGCAGACAGTGACGGTGTCGCCTGCGTGAGAAGCGCGGAGTGTGCCCGCGCCGTGGGTTCGTTTCAGCATGGAAGTTCCTCTTCGGATGGCCCGCGCCGGAGCAGCGGTGCGGGTTGGGGGAAGCCCGTGTGGTAGCCCGTTCGGGCGCAGCCACTTCTGGTTGGCCGGTCCGGCGCGGCCGCTCGAACAGCGGAAGGGGCCGGGTGGACGGCGGGACGACACCGCGTGCGCCCGGAACGGAGGCGCCCGGCATGCCTCGGATGAGGAGGCGACTCGGCAGGCGCGGCCGTCCCGGGCTAGAGGTTGACGTCCCTGGCGCTGCACGGGCCTGGGGCCCGGCCCGGAGCGGGGACGCCTCTTCCAGCCGGAGGGGTGAGAAAGAGCGGCATCAGCACGATGAGGGCGGCGCAATCAGCGCGCCGCCACAGTGACTCCCCATTGTAAGCCGAAAGCGTTGCCGGGGGGAAGTCCGCCACGCGGCTACTTCCGGGAAATGTTGATCAGAAACGCCTCTTTGCCTTTGAGGGCGGGCGGCAGGCTGCGGGTCAGGAAGCCTTCGCGGCCTGCCGCGGCGCTCTGGAACGCGGCACGGAGCCGCGCAGGGATGGGCAGCAGAATCCCGATTTCAGTGCTGTTGAAGCGATAGATCTCGGTGTACCACGAGACGCAAAGCCGGACTGCGACCCGGTCCCCCTCCAGATGGTGGAAGCTGAACCCCTTCAGGAAGTCCTTGCCGTATCCGTACTTGCTCCCCTCTTCCCCCCCGAAGCTCTGGTCCTCCAGCTTGCGCTCCAGGGCCGCTGCGGTGGCGGGCGGCGACTGTACGCCGGCTTTCGTCAGGGATCGCCGGACGATCGGATCCGCCCAGAGGGCGCGCACCACGTCCCGATCCGGGAACAGGTCCGTGAGGGTCAGTCGCGCACGCAGCCGGGTCGGATCGAGGGCATAGTACTCGATCGCGCCGGAGGGGTGCGCTCCGCCGTCCCAGTAGTCGTCACGGCGGAGCGACAGCACGGAGCCCACCAGGGAGAGCGGCTTCGCCTTGATCTCCAGAGTGTCCATCTCACTGGTTTCGTCTTTGCCGGGGGTCAGGAGTTGCTTGACGGAGAATCCGGTGCGCCGGCCCGGGACCTGCGCGGTCACGTCCCGTGTCATCCACTGCCACCGGCAGCCGCCGCTCGATCCTGTCCAGACCGCGCGGCCGGTCGTTGGGGCAGCGGTCCCAGCGGGCGGCAAACACACCAGGACGGCGAGAGCGCATCCGAGCAGAAGTGCGCCGGAACGCAGCGCGCGCGAGGCCGGAGTTTCCACCGCAGAGGATGCAGAGGATCGCAGAGGGACATCCGAACGGCGGCGCCGCGTCAGCAACTCAGTGGTCCGGTCCGCCACCCGTCCAGGGTCGCGGCCTGCACGCCCTGACGGATGCCTGCCTGCAGGCGGCCCAGGTCCGTCTCCGCCTGGATTGCAGACACCACATCTGCCGGCAACGGCCCGAACCGCTCCTCCAGCAACGCCAGCAAGTCGCCTCGCCGGGTCGCGAGCGTCACCTGCGCCGTCACCTGCGCCGCTACCTGCGCCGTCACCTCCGCCGCCACCTGCGCCGTCACCCGCGCCGTCACCTCCGCCGTCACTGCGGCGCGCACCTCCGCCTCCACCCGTGGCCGCACCTCCACCATCGCCTTCTCGATCTCTTCCTCGTGCCAACTCTTGAACGTCCGGGCGGCCACTTCCGCCACCTCTTGCCGGCGTGTCGCTTCCATCTGTTGCTCCTGCAGGTCCTCTATCAGTTGCTCGACATCCGCCCGGTCGCGATACTGCCGCATCCAGCTCACCAGAAACCAGAGCAGGTCGTACCGCCGCACTCGCTGCTCTTCCGGCAGATCGAGCAGCCGGTTGGCGCCGGTCTCGAAGGTTTCTCGCAGTTGTTCCAGGTCTCCCCGTCCCGCCCGCACGATCGCCATCGTCTGGCTCCAGGCGGAAGGGTCCTGCTGCAGATTCTCCACCGTTTCCCGGGCCAATTCCCAAAAGAGTGGCCGAAAGGTCGGCTGAAAGGCTGCCAGCGCCTCGGGCGCGCGCGCCAGATCCGCCAGTGTGCGCGGGCTCTCCCAGCGCCCGGCGCCGGTGCTGAATACCACCGGGAACACCGGGGTGAGGGTGAGCGGCGGCTTCGGCCCCTTCCGTTCCTCCCAGGTGCGCCACTCCGTTTCCCAGTAGAGCACGGTGTAGAGAAGCATGCGCAGCGGCATGGCGGGGTCGGGCTCCGATTGCTGCTCGAGGAGGAGCAGGATCAGCACCCAGCGGTTCTCGCCGGTGATCAGGAAGGGCACGCGGAACAGCAGATCGCTTTCCCGCCGCCGCCAGTCGTCGAGAATGAACTCCTTGCCGACCGGCTCGGCGCGGGCGAAGTCAAGCGAGCGGGCAAGATCGGGATGGGCGCGTTGCATTGCCTCCGCCAGGTTGCGGCGGTCTTCCAGCAGCCGGCGGTATGCCCGGTCCGGAAACTGATGGACCGGCGGGTCGTCGAGAAAGGACACGAGAGGCTCTCCGCATTCGCTCACGTCGGTGGGGGTGCGGCCACCGCCGCGGACCCACAAATGATACGCCCAGGTTCGGCAGTTCGCCCAACCGGCGCAGGGCCCCGCTGCTCCGGGCGTCCACCCAGGCAGCGGCCACGGGGCCTATCCGCGGTAGCGCGTGCGGCGCAAGACCACAGCCAGCACCAGGCACCCGGCGACGAGGAGGAGCGGCCAGTGGTGGGCGGGATCCAGCGCCACCTTTACCACCATCAAGAGGGCCACCCCCAGAGCGATGATCGTTCGGATCGTTCCCATCTGTAATCCTCTCCCGTTCAAGCCGCCGTCTGCCACCGCGCCGTCGCACCACACCTTCGAATCCTACCTTCCTGGGAACGCCGGCGTCCGGCTTCGTGGTTACTCGCACCACACCTTCGAATTCTACCTTCCCGGGAACGCCGGCGTCGGGTGTGACTCGGAATTGTGGGTAAGGAATCATGCTGTTCTTGGGAGCAATTTAGGCCGCGCGGGCTGCCCAGGCCAACTGCGTCTCCTCGTGGCCCAGCACCGCCGTCCGCACCGCGAGCATGGCATCCGCCCCGGCCCGGCACCAGCGCATCCCCGTCCCTTTCAGGCGTTGCCCCACCACGCTCTTGCACGCCGCTTCCACCGGGCCGCTCCCGATCAGCAGCCCCTCCTCCCGATAGCGCGGATAGTCCAGCCGGCCCCGGTGGCGGCGAAAGTACGCCAACTCTGCGCCCACCGCGCGCCGTTGGGCCGCCGTCCGGCGGTGCGGGCGCAACGTCCGCACACACCGGCGCAACCCGTGCCAGCCCCCGGTGCGCAGCGCCTCCGTGCAGGTGTGGGCCCAGCGGTCCCCGGCGGGGTCATCTTCCGCGAACACGGCGCGGGCCATCCGCCACACATGTTCTGCGGCATGGTAGAAATCCAAGATCTGCCGCGCGTCGCTAAAATGCTGGTCGGCCAGGTTCCAGATCCAGGGGGCACCATCCCCCAGGATCACCAGCTCCCGGGCCCGCTCACACCCCAGGGGGAGCGCGAAACTATACAAACGCTTCCCGAAGTCGGCGGCTTCCGCTTCCAGGGCCAGATACCGCCCGGGTCCCGCCGTGTCCCCGGGCGCGGTGGCCGCCCGCCTCGGCACGGGCGGCTCCCCGCGGAAGAAGACCGCCACCTTCACCTCGTGGGAGCTGCCGTCGGTGTAGGCGCTGGTCCCGTCCACACAGAGATAGGCGCGTTGACCCACCACCGTGGCCGCGAACGGGTCGGCGGGAGGCAACGCGCCGTCGGCGAAGAGACGCGTACACCGGGCGGTTTCTGCGGCCCGCAGGCGGGTGCCCACCTGGCGCACCCCGGCTTCCACCTGACTGACGCACAAGGATTGGCCGGTGAGCCGCGCCCAGACCGCTTGCGCCTCGCGATAGACGAGGTGGCTGCTCAAGTAGGCCCACTCGGCTTTGAGGGTGGGGGTAAAGGCATCGCGATCCAGCCCCTGGGTGTGATCCCAGGGACACTGGCCGGTGTGGCAGTGGGAGCAGTGGTAATAGGCCCGGGAGACCTGCACTGCGCCTGCGATCCCGCGCAGCCAGCCGGCGGCGATACCCCGCAAAGCGGGCGGAGTGGTGGCAGGCACAGGCCAACGTGGGGCCCACATAGCCCAGCCGGGGGCCCCACTGGGTGACGGCGGCGGCCAAGGTCGTAGCGGTCACCACCCGGGCCGCCGCCTGGGCCACGCGTTCCGCCGCGTCCAGTTGGAGAGGCAGCGCCTGGGCGGCACACCCAGCCTCCACCATCTGCTGGAGGCTCACTACCTGTGCTGCCGATAGTACTGCTGTCATCTCCGGTTCCTCCTTTTCGTCAACACCGAAAGGTTCGCCGGAACCGGGGATGATGACTCCTTTTTCCTACCTACGAATCCTGGTCACACCCGAAAACACGCAGGAGGAAGACAGCGGACGAATAAACATCGAAGGGCAAGGCGGCTCGTTGCGCGACGACGTGGGTAGACCCTCCCGGGCAGCACCACCGAACGAGTATCCGGATTCCGGGCAGCACAACACAAAACAGCAGCGAGAAGGCGAGAGATGACCGAGGCATGAAGGTTCTGATTACGGGGGGGCTGGGCTTCGTCGGCTCCTATCTGGCCCGGGCCCTCGTGGCGGCCGGCGAGAGCGTGCGGGTACTCGATGCGGGCACGGGGCAGGTCCATGGGGAGGATCCGCAGCGGGCCGTGCCCCCCGGAACCGAGTGGGTGGCCGGTGATGTTGCCGACCGGGCGGCCGTGGAACGAGCCCTGGCCGAGGTGGATCGGGTTGTCCATCTTGCCGCCGAGGTGGGCGTCGGCCAATCCATGTACGAGGTGCGACGGTACGTGCGGACTAACTCCCTGGGTACCGCAACCTTGATGGAAGCGCTCCTCAAGCGCCGGGAGCAGGTCCGCCGGCTGGTTGTCGCTTCGTCCAACACGACCTACGGCGAAGGAAGCGCCGCGTGCTCCCGGTGCGGACGAGTGGATCCGCCCCTCCGCACCGCCTCCCAACTGGAAGCCCGCAACTGGGAAGTTCGGTGCCCCGCCTGCGGAGAGGTGTGTACCCCGGCGCCGACACCGGAAGAGCGGGCGTTGCGTCCTACCTCCGTCTATGCCATTTCCAAACAGGACACGGAGCAACTCGCCCTCTGCATCGGGCAAGCCTATGGCATTCCCACGGTCGTCCTCCGCTTCTTCAATATCTATGGTGCCGGCCAATCGCTGCAGAACCCGTATGCCGGTATCGCCAAGAACTTCGCCGTGCGGCTGCTCCACGGCCTGCCGCCGCTCATCTACGAGGATGGCTGCCAGACGCGGGATCTGGTCCATGTGAGCGATATTGTGCAGGGCATCCGCCTGGCGCTCGCCGCCGACCCGACCCCGGACGCCGTGTTCAACCTGGGTACCGGGCGACCCACCCGCATCGCCGATCTGGCGCGGTTACTCGCGCGAACGCTGGGCCTGGGGATCGAACCGGAGATCACCGGCCAGTTCCGCACCGGGGACATCCGCCACTGCATTGCCGACATCTCCCGCGCCGAAGCGCAACTCGGGTATCGTCCGGCCGTGACGCTGGAAACGGGGATTCCCGAACTGGCACAGTGGATTCGCTCCCAGGAGACGACGGACCTGACGGCCCGTGCGCAGGCGGAATTGTCCGCCCAGGCATTGGTACGCTAAGGCGGGGAGCGCGGAAGCATGCCCGAGGAAACCGCACCGCAGCCCGGCAGATCCCGAACGATCCCGCCCGGGGTCCATCTCTTCACCAACCTGCTCCTCGTGCCGCCGTTGCTCTATCTGAGCCTGGGTCTCGCCTACGTCCTGTTGCTCCTGGCGCACAACCAGTTTCAGTCGCGGCGCCTGCTGCTGGCCAGTCTGGCCCTCGGGTGTCTGATGGGAGGCGGTCTGGCCCTCTGTTGGGTCCGCACCCGCTGGAAGGCGCAACTGGTGCTGTTCGGCTCCACCCTGTTCGGGATGCTCTTCCTGCTGGAGGTGTTTCTGGCGTTTCGGGGGCGGGACTACGCCGACCTGAGCCGGATCGCCCGACACTGTCACCGGCTGGGTCTTCCGTACGATGATCGGACGGGGTTGGAGGTGATTCTGGCCGCACGAGCGCGGGGAGCACGGGCCTATCCCTGCGTGCATCCGTCGGCCTTCTGGTCCGGGATGTACCAGTTCGACTTGCACAGCCAGCCGCTGATTCCGCTGGGAGGGGTGTCGGACGCGTACACCGTGGTGCAGAACGAGTTCGGATACTGGTTCACCTACCAGTCCGACGAGCGCGGCTTCCACAATCCCCCCGGCCTGCACGCTCCCGGCCCGCTGGAAGTGGTGTTGCTGGGCGATAGTTGCACACAGGGGTGCAGCGTCCGGAGCGAGGAGAGTTTCGCCGCGCTGTTGCGCGCCGACTATCCCCGCACCCTGAACCTCGGCTTGCGGGGCAACGGCCCCCTGACCGAACTGGCTTCGTTGCGCGAGTATGGTGCGCCCCATCGGCCCCGCGCCGTGCTCTGGTTCTTCTACGAGGGGAATGACCTCGCCGACCTGGAGCAGGAGAAACGGACTGACCTGGCCCGATACCTGGAGCCAGGGTACCGACAGCCGCTCTATGCGGAGACGCACGAACTGAACCAGGCCCTGGCTCGCTGGGCCGATCAGCAGGTGGCTCGCGAAGCCAACTACGTCGTAGGACAGCGGGACCTCCGTCACTACGAGCCCTGGACCAGCATTCTCCTCTTTCGCCGTCTGCGGCAGGCACGGGCGCTCCTGCAGGGGGGGCCGGACGCGGCCCTCCCGTTGGCCGGCGACCCGGGTTCCCAGGCGGCCAGGGTGGCACAACCGGACTTCGATACCTTCGGGACGGTACTGGCACGAGCGCGGGAGGAGGTGCGCGGCTGGGGCGGCACCCTCGTCTTTTTCTACCTGCCCCAGTACAGCCGCTACTCCGATCCGTCGCGCTATCAGGATCCCTGTGTGCCGGTTCCGGCCCTGGTGCGCCGTCTGGGGATCCCCTTCGTGGATCTGCGAGACTCCTTTCGACGGGTGCCGGATCCGCTCGCGCTCTTTCCGTTCCGTGAAGCGGGACATTACACACCGGAGGGGTATCGGCTGGTGGCGGACGCAGCCCGGAAGGAGTTGCAACGCCTTCTCCCGCGCCGGTAGAGGAGTTCGGGGCAAGGGATGTGGGGACGGGATGGAGAAATGTCACCCCGATCCACAGAACGGATAGGGAAGCCGGGGATGACGCAACACCAGGAGACACGAGGTTGGGCAGGCAAGAGCAGTTCCCACATCGTAGCCTCTCAACCCCTCCATAGGATTGGTTCCGGCCGCGCTTCACCCCGTCCTGTCCGTGGTCTCGTCTGCGGCTGGTGGGGCGGTCTCCTGGTCCTGGGGCTCTGCCCGGGCTCTGTACGTGCTGCGCCCGCAGTGCCGACGGTTCCCAGTTTCACGCGCCATGTCTTGCCGCTCCTGCATCGGGATGGCTGCTCTCGATTTGAGTGTCATGGTTCCTTTCAGGGAAAAGGCGGGCTGCGGCTCTCGATGCTGGGCCGACGCCCCGCGGACGACCACCCGCAGTTGGTGCGCGATGGGCGGCGAGTGCAGCCGGGCCGGCCCGAGCAGAGCCTGCTCCTGCGGAAGGCCACGCTGGCGGAGTTGCACGGCGGAGGGCGGCGCTTCTCCGTGGATTCGCCGGATTACCAACTGCTGTACCGCTGGATTCGCGCCGGCGCGCCGGCAGACGCCCCATCCCCCGCGCAGGTGCGCATCCTTCCTTCCCGGGTCACCCTGGATCGGCCCGAGTCGCGCGCCCCCCTTGCGGTGTGGGCCACCTGGCCGGACGGCACCCGCGAGGAAGTAACGGGTCTGGTGGAGTTCCGCACTGCGGAGCCGCTCGAGGTTCAGGTGGACCAACAGGGCGTCCTGCGGCGGGGGACCCGCGTGGGAAGCAGCGGCATCACCGCGCAGTACGGGCCTCATTCCGCTGCGATCACCGTCGTGGCGCCGGGGCCCCGAGCGGTAGTCCCCCGGCTGCCGGTCCGCAACCCGATCGATCGTTTCATCGGTGACCGTCTGGCCGAACTCCGCCTGCCTCCTTCGCCGGACAGTGACGATCGCGAGTTCCTGCGGCGCGCGAGCCTGGACACGCTCGGGCACCTCCCGTCGCGGGACGAGCTGGCTCGCTTTCTGGCGGACCGGGCTCCGGATCGGCGAGCCCGCCGCGTCGAGGCAATGCTGCAGGACGAGCGGGCGGCGTGGCGCTGGGCCAACTTCCTGGCGGTCTGGAGCGGGTGTGATGAAGCGGAACTACGCCACCGGCAGGGCGAAGCGGGGGGGCCTCCTGCCGAGCAGCTGGCCTACCTCTGGCTCGACTGGCTGCGCTATCGGATGGCGCGCGATGTCCCCTACCCGGAGATCCTGCGGGGGATCTTCCTGGCCACCAGCCGCGAGGGCAAATCACGTGCTGACTGGGAACGGCAGGAACGGGCGCTGGAGATCCGCATGGCCCGCCAGGCTTACCAGGAAACCCTTTATGCCACCCGGCCTACGTGCGACGTGTACTGGCGCACCGAGACCCACTCGTTGCGTCCGATGAAGTGCGCGGAGGCCGTCTCTCGTCGGTTCCTCGGTGTGAACATGGATTGTGTCCGCTGCCATGACCACCCGTACGAACGGTGGCTGCAGTCGGAGCACCACGGCCTGGTAGATATCCTGGATCGGACGACCTACATGCCCTCCCCGCCGCTCCGCTTCGCCCAGAAGGTCCAGCTGGCTCTGGCCGGGTTGCTCAGCCTCGGTCTCTTTGCGGGCGGCGGCGCGCTCCAGGTCCTGCGCCTGCGTCGGCAGGGACGCCCGCGCCGGGCGGCCTGGATGCGGGGAGGGTGGGGGGTGGGGGGGGCGCTCACACTCTTTGCGCTGTTCTGTTCCCTGTATCTGGTACGCCCGGGCTTACCCACGGAATACCAGAGCCCCGGCCTCTGGGCGGCCTCCGTGCTGGAACCGGTCGGGCTGCGGGGCGCCCCGGTGGCGTGGGGCTGCGGGGCCCTCGCCCTACTTCTGGTGCTGGGGGTGGGACGCCTCCAGTGGAACCGCCGGCGTGACGCCCGGGCGGCGTTCTGGCTGCCGGCGGTGGGAACCGTGTTCCTCGGCACCTGTCTGGATGTCGGGTATGTAGTGGGCCGCCATGGGACAGTGGACCGGCGGGGGTGGGTCCAGGTACTCTATCGCAAGGCCACCGGCGGCGAGACCGGGGAAGGAGTTCAACGGCGGTGGGAGGTGTTTGTGCTGGATCCGGCGCCGGAGGACCGGAGGACGATCCTGCTTCCGGACGGTACGCCGCTTCGCCTGGGTACCCCGGACGATCGCAAGCCGTTCCTCGCGTGGCTCTGCGATCCGCGAAATCCCTGGACGGCGCGGAACTTCGTGAACCGCATCTGGGCGCAGTATTTCGGGCGCGGCCTGGTGGAACCGCTGGATGGTCTCGCCACTCATCCGGCGACCCACCCCGAGTTGCTCGACTGGTTGGCGGCGGACTTCGTGGCGCATGGCTGGTCCCTCCGCCACCTCCACCGGCGCATCCTCACTTCGGCAACGTACCAACTGGCGAGTCGGCCTCACTCCGGCAATCGGACGGATGTCCGGCACTACGCACGCTTCTACCCGCGACGCCTATCGGCAGAGCACCTGCTTCAGGCGGTGGACACAGTGCTCGGAACGCGCAGTGACTTCGAGTTACCCCTCCCGGTGCCGGAACCCACGGTCTTCCAGATCCCGGTCCTCTCTCCCGGCAACCAGACGACCGCTGCCCGTGCCTTCCGCATGCTGGGCCGCCTTCCGAGCACTTCAGATAACCTGACGTCGGAAGGGGTCCTCTTCACCCTCTCCGACAAGGCGCTCTGGAAACGCATTGAGGAACCGGGAGGGCGCCTCCGTCGCCCATTGGAACAGAAAGTGGCACCGGCAGCCCTGCTGCGAGAATACTATGAGGTTGCCCTGACCCGCCCTCCGGACAAGGCCGAAGAGCAAGCCGCCCTGCGGCACCTGGCGGCGTCCCCGTCCCCTCTGGCCGGCTGGCAGGATCTCGTCTGGGCGTTGCTGAATACGACCGAGTTTCAGTGTCAGCACTGAGATCTCACGAGGACGCTTCCCGATGGACTTGCGATGGAACCGAAGAGCCCTGTTGCTGGCCGGAGCGGGCGGCCTTCCCTTTTGGGCCGGTGATCCGCAACCGGTAGAGGCAGCGGCGCGCGCCGGCGGACGTTCCGTCATCGTCGTATTCCTGCGGGGGGGCCCCACCCAACTCGAGACGTTCGATCCGAAACCGGACGCGCCTTCCGACATCCGGGGAAGCTTCGGGACGGTCGCCACTCCGATTGCCGGGGTGCGGTTCTGCGAGCATCTGCCGCGGCTGGCCGCCGGGTTGCGTCATATTGCGGTCATCCGATCGATGACCCACGCATTGACCGACCATGAGGCGGGGCAGCGGTACGTCCTGACGGGAGATCGGCTCGCCGCACCCCGGAGTCCGGCCCTAGGCGCCTCCTTCGTAGCGGCCGTAGGGTGGCGTGTCCCGCCCTCCTACGTGGCGATCCCCGAGTTGCGCGGGTACGCGGGGTGTCTCGGCCCTCGTTACGATCCGTTCACGCCCCTGGGCGACAGCGGCCACCTCACCCTGGGGACGGCTGTACCTACCGGCCCGACCGCCCCGCAGGGCTTTGCCCGGCGTAGCCGCCTGCTGGAGACGCTGAACCAGCGCTTTCGCACAGCGACGGACGGCGATGCCACCGTGGAAGAACACGGCGCACTCGTGCGCCGGACCAGTGACCTTCTTCACTCTGAGGCGACCCGGCGTGCCATGAATCTGGAATGGGAACCCGCCCGCACCCGGGACCGGTACGGGAGAACGCTCTGGGGGGACTATCTGCTGCTGGCCCGACGCATGGTTGAAGCGGGACGTACCTTCGTGACGGTTGTGCTGGATGGTTGGGATACACACGCCTATTCCGTTCCCGCTCTGGAACGACTGCTCCCCGATCTGGATCGGGCTCTCGCCGCGCTGCTGGAGGACCTGGCCCAACGGGGACGGTTGGAACAGACGATTGTGCTGGTCCTGGGGGAATTCGGACGCACCCCGCGCCTGAACCCACAGGGGGGTCGGGGACACTGGGCCCGGGCCATGTCTGTCCTTTGGGCCGGGGGTGGCGCCCGGGGGGGACAGGTGGTGGGGGCCACCGACCGCACCGCATCGGAGCCCACCGAGAGCCCGTACTCCCCCACGGATCTGGCTTACACGCTCTTTCAGCAACTAGGGGTGCCACCGGACGAGATCCGGGTCAGCCCGGAGCGGCGTCGCCTGTTTGCGGGCGGGAAGCGGATTCGCGAGCTGTTCGGATAGGTCCCGTAAGGAAGTGGCGTTCGACAAGGTGGAAATAGAGGCGTGCCGCAAAGTAGCCTGCCAACGCAATGGCAGCCGGTCATGGTACAGGACGGCATGATTCAACAGGGCGGCCAGGCCCCGCAGGAAGTCTATCGAATTCAGGCGCTGTGGCCTGGGGGGGTCCGACCGGCCATCCGCAATTCCTATCACCGATGCGGCGTGGGAGGGTAGCAACCCGACCTGCCGGTTCAGGCACCGGGCGATGGTTTGAGGAGGTAAGCCTGCGGGCGGAACACCGCGGGTCCCTTTCGCTCTCCGTGCTACTTCGTACCGGAAAGGCACGATAGAACAAGTGGGCCGACCGAGGGGCCGGATACGAAGCCACTGCCTATGTACATCGCTGGCCTGACCGTTCTGGGCGACTCCGCTGCCACTCTCATCCGAGATGGGGAGTTGATCGCAGCCGCCGAAGAAGAGCGGTTCTCCCGCAAGAAACACCACGCCGGATTCCCCCGTCACGCGCTCCAGTTCTGCCTCGACCAGGCCGGAATTGGCATCGCTGATGTGGAGCACATCGGCCTCTACTGGAAACCCTGGGTCCTGCGCCATAAGGCGCTGCAGGCGGCGAAGGCCTTCTTCGTCAACAAGGACATGTTCAAGGCCCGGGTGGACCGCGGCGTGACCCAGGTGAGCGACAGCTACCTTGGCATGTTGAAATTGCCGGGGCGCATCCGCGAATGGTACGGGCCGAGCAACTTCAAGTTCCACTACCTCGACCACCACATCTGCCACGCCGCCAGCGCCTTCCTCGTGTCCGGCTTCGATTCGGCCGCCATTCTGACGATGGACGGCACGGGTGAGGACACCACCACGCTCTTTTCCGCGGGCAAGGGCACGGAGATTCGGCCTCTGCACCGAGTCAAGCTGCCCCACTCGCTCGGCCAGTTCTACTCGGCGGTGACCGCCTTCCTCGGCTTCGACATGTTCGCCGGGGACGAGTGGAAGGTGATGGGCC
>SYMT01000502.1 GCA_005805375.1 Actinomycetota bacterium | reverse complement strand
TGAGCCGTCGCGCCGATGGGGGAGTTCCCCACGGAGCCCGCGGCTCCCTCTCCCGCATGTGCGCCCACCAGCAGGGTGGCCGCCGTCCCTGCCAGGAAGTCTCGCCGGTTGCCGGGTGTTCTGCGTACCATCGTTGTGCCTCTTCCCCAACGGATCCCCGCGGTTACGGGGCGCACTTCTTCCGGAACAGTGCGGACAACGGACCATGAAACCCTTCCATCACGTCCTCGCCGCTCATCTCACCGTCCAGACCGATCCGTTCCACCGTACCGTTGCTCCGAGAGACCATCGCGCTGCGCGTGTGGGGGGATCACCCAGACGAGGCGGACCCCCGCCGCGAGGTATTCCGCGACCTGTGTTTCCAGTTCACGCACCGGATCGTGCGGCGAGGACACCTCCACCGCTAGATCGGGAGCCACGCGCACGTGCCCCTCGTGGCCCTCCGCTTCGGGCAGACGGTCCCAGGAAGTGAACGAGTGATCCGGCTTGCGGACCTGATTCGGATTGTCGGGGAAGCACTGGTAACCGCACTCTCCGGCCGGCGTCCGCCCGAGATTCTGCTCCTCGACGAAGTTGCCGAGGCGGCGGCTGACCCGGTCCGTCACTTCGCTGGTCGCGAGACCCATCCTTTTCTCCTGGAGCATCCCGTTCACCAACTCGAAATGCTCTCCACCGGGCAGATGGAGCAAGTCTTCGGGAGTGTACGTTCGAGAGACGGCGCGCGCCGAGAATGTAGGCTCCCCCGGTGCGGCGCGCACCGGGGAATCGGCAAGCATCGCCATCACGAATCTCTCCTCTTCGCCAGGCGTGCTGTGTCAGGAACCGGGGGCGCCGTGGCCATCACTTGCGTCGTCATCGGGAGGCTCGGGAAACAGCTCCCCAAGCGGACACCGGAAACCTGGAAGCACATCTTCGCCGTCCAGAGCACCCTCCGGGCCAATGCGCTGCGTGGTTCCGTTTTGCCGAAGTACGGACGCCGTCCCCGTCGCGGGGAAGATGACCCACACCAGACGAATGCCTGCCCGCAGGTAGTCTTCGAGCTTCTCCGGGAGCTCATTCACGCGGTCGTTCGGTGAGACGATCTCCACGGCCAGGTCGGGAGCGACGCGCATGTGTCCCTCCTGGAAGTCGGCGCGCTGCAGACGGTGGCGCGCGATGAACGACGCATCCGGTTTGCGCACCTGATCCGGCTTGTGGGGGAAACACTGGTATCCACACTCCTGGGCCGGCGCCCACCCCGCCCGGTGTTCTCGCACGAAGACTGCCAGGCGGCTCTGGAGTTCGGTGGTCGTGAGGCTGGTGACGAAACCCGTTTCCTTCTCCCGAAGCGCTCCATTCACCAATTCCAGGTGATCCCCGCCGGGCAGGTGGAGGAGATCCTCCGGCGTGTACGGGCGGCCAACAGGCGCTGCCGGCAACCGGCGCGCCGCCAGGGGATCCGCGAGCATGGTCATCGTTGGTCTCCGATCACTTTTCGGATTGACGGTTACACAGAAGGATGACGCTGCGATCAGCGTTCGGCGCAGCCCCAGTCCAGCACCTCGAACGGGCGCTCTGCGGGGAACGAGGTAGTACGACGCGGGCGGCGCACCAGTTCACCGCCGCAATTGGGGCACTCGGCCGCCAGCGCCACCACGCACTCCCGGCAGAACGTACACTCGTAACTGCACACGAATGCGATTCCATCCCAGGCGAGCGGATTCCCACACCGCTCGCACGCCGCCTTCAACTGAAGCGCCATCCTATACTTCCCACAGAGGCGCTCCCGTCCGTGCGAAAGCCAGAAGCGTCGCCACAGAATGATCCCAGAAGCGGTCACGCCAGCCGTCCGAGTACGCCGCACTGTGGGGAGTGAGGACGACGTTGTCGAGCCCGAAGAGCGGGTGGGCAGGATTTGGGGGCTCCGGATCAAGCACATCCAGCCCGGCCCCCAGAATGCGGCCGTCGCGCAGGGCCCGGGCCAGGGCGTGTTCATCCACAATGGGGCCGCGGGCAGTGTTGACGAGAATGCTCGTGGGCTTCATGCGCGCGAACGCCGCTTCTCCGAGCAGGTGGTGGGTGGACGGGAGCAAGGGGCAGTGCACCGATACCAGGTCTGCGGTCTCCAGAAGCACTTCCAGCGAGACGGGCGCAGCGCCGCCGGCGGAAATGGCGGCCGCCGAGAGATGCGGGTCGAACGCGAGCACGCGCACGTCGAACCCCGAGAGTTTGTGCGCGACCGCCCGGGCGATCCGCCCGTAGCCCACCAGACCCAGGGTGGCGCCGGTAACCCGCACGCGGGGCATCCCCCGATCCCGGTCCCACGCTCCGCCGCGGGTGGCACGATCCTGCACCGCGATCTGGCGCACCACGGCGAGCAGCAGCGCCACGGCGTGTTCCGCCACCGTGTCGCCGATCGCCTCCGGCGTGTTGCCGATGCGGATGCCTCGCGCGCGGGCCGCCTCGACCGGGAGGTTGTCCACACCACTCCCGCTCCGGAGCATGAACCGGCAGCGCGGGAGGCGGGGGAGGATCTCAGCCGTCACCATCGTCCCGCCGCCGAACACCCACACCGCATCCGCCCCTGCGGCGAGTTCAACCACCGCCTCCGGCGAGGGGCAGCGGCGAGCGACCAGGCGCACACCGCCGGCGGTGAGACGCGCGGCGACCCACGCCGGAGCGTCATCTCCATCTACCGAGACCAGCGCAACTTCGCACTCCGGCGCCGTTGTCATTTCCCATTCTCTCCGCCGAGCCAGTCCACAGAGAACCGGGTAAACATGAGCATTTCATAGGGGCTCTGCTCGCCGCGCTCGTACAGGCAACCGATGTGCCCATCCGGCAGAGGCGCCAGTGCCGAATAGGCCGCGGGCCCGGCATGGAGCACCCGAGCCGCCGGCCAGGTGTGACCGTCGTCCCGGCTGAGGCGCAGGGTCATCCGTTCGCGCTTCTCGCTGGCCGGATTGGCGAACACCATCATGCCGGGGCGCCCAGGCGCCGACACCAGGCTCGCCTGGCAGACCGGCTCGATCAGGGCAGCATCCTCCTCGGGTGCGGTCCACGTCAGCCCGCCGTCGCGGCTCACAGAGGTCACGCGGCGGTGATTGCCCCGGTAGCTGCGCATGTTCAGCAGCAGCGACCCGTCTGTGCGTTCGGCCACCTGGCACTCGTTGCAGTGCGGTCCGACGGTGCCGCCCAACTGCCACGAGACGCCGTGATCGTCACTGTAGATCACGTGCGACCGGCGTTCTTTCGTACCGGCCACGTAGTAGTCGCACGGAATCACCATCCGGCCGGCGCGGGTCTGAATTCCCAGGCCGGGACCGGTGGCGTACCACGTCCAATCCGGTGGCTTGACCGCGCGCGTGATCTCCACCGGCTTCGCCCACGTCGCCCCGTCGTCGGTGCTCTTCGTCACCCAGACCGTGCGGGTGCCCTCACTCGTGCGGTCCAGGATCTGGGCCTCGGTGTCCCGTCCCAGATTGTGCGTCAACAGCAGCCAGACCGTGCCGGTGGTCCGGTCCACCACCGGACAGGGATTGCCGCAGGTGTTCGGCCCGTCATCCCAGACAAGCTGCACCGGGTCCCAGGTGCGACCACCGTCCCGACTCCGGCGCAGGAGCAAGTCAATGTCACCCGCGTCTGAGCGCCCCTGCTTGCGCCCTTCGCAGAACGCCAGCAACGTCCCCGCCCGTGTCGCGATCAACGCCGGGATCCGGTAGGTGTGATAGCCCCCCTGACCCGACACGAAAACCGGAGCCTGAGTGGGCTCCGCTGCCCCTGCCAGCGTCGCCGCCGCGCCCGCCAGCGTCACTGCCAGGCCCGCCATAGTGAGTCTCCGCGCCATCCCATGCCGCCTCCGCTTCCTTCCGCGCATCCGCCTGCCTACCCGGACAAGTGTACCGCACGCCCGGCCGATTGCTCCACCACAGCCCCAGGATCCGGCGGACACGCGCGAGGGCAGGTGGGACGCGAGCCACTCCGAAGAGAACCCCCGGCGCCCCGCAGTGCGAAACCCTGCGAGTGAGGGGCGACCGGGCCCACCCGGTTGAGGCGCACCAACGCGAGAGCGAACGGAGAGTGGTGAGTCGTGCGCGCCACCACGTACCCGAGTCACTTCCGGTGCCCCCAGGGCGGTGAAATCAGTCCCCGCGACGAGCGGCGCGCGGTAGGCGGCGCCCAACTCCCACTTCGTATCTCCTCACCCACGCACGCTTCGCTCCTTCCACTGGACCGGGCGCCGCGAGACGGTGAGGAACCAGGAGATCCATTGGATTGCGAGGAGGATGGCGATGCCGGGTTGTCGGGCACCGTGAGCGAGTCACGTTTCAGGTTTTGCCGGCCGCCCAGTAGTCAGGCTGGGCACCGGGGCGCTGAACCATTCCGGCACCCAGCACTGGTTGGGCAGCACGATGCCGAGTGACGCCACCACCACCCAATGGGTAAGTGAAGGTTACATCCGGGATGGCCTCAGGAGATCACCCTGCCGCTGGAGGGGGAAGCCGGCATCAGGGCGATCCGGGTTGGTTGGGTCCGGGCTAACGGCGATGGGAAACGGTCTCTTCCCCGCTCCTGGCGGGTGGCGGGGACAGATCCAGGTCTCCGAGCCACCCGTCTACGGTGCGGGGGCTGCGCAGCTGCAACCACCCCTGTTGGTAATCCCACTCCAGGTCGAACGCCCGGGCCACCAACTCCAGCACCTCCCACACCGGCTTGCGCTCCCCCGGCTTGGGCGGACCGAGCACCGCCCGATTGCGGAATCGCGGATCCGTCGCCGTGCCTCCCCAACAGGGATCGTACTCGCCCACCAGCGAGAGCCCACTCGAGGTGCAGAGCTGGCTCAGGATGCGGTCCACGGTATTCTTGCTGGTGTCCGCCCCCCCGGGGACCGGAATCAGCCGTGCCAAGGCAGGCATTTGCGCGGCGCGGGCCGGCCCCCGTCTCCGATCACGGTACGCCGCGATACCGGGATACTGATCCGGGTGCGCGTCTACCCAGCCTTCCGACCGCACCCAGGTAGGCTCATTCACCAGATCACCCGACACGGGACCACCTGATTGCTGGCTGCGGATGTGTAGCTCCAGGGTGAGATGTTCCGGAGACAGACGGTCCGGAGTAATCTCCACATACCGTCGCCAGGCATCCCCGGGTTGTCTCCCTACCACCATTTGATTTACCAGATCGAGACCCCCAGGGGAAAGCTCGTCGAAGAAGACTCGAGTGGACTTTCCACCCAACGCGCTCATCTTCGCTGCTGGCGGCAGACTGTCGAAGAGCCGCATCCAGCGCGCGTGTCGGTTGCGGCCGTTAATCTTGCCCTGCCACTCTCCCGCGATCGGCTTCACCCACTCCTGCATCTTGCGCAGGCCCGCCTGGCGCAAGGCCGTCTCGCGACGCCAGCGGGCCCGGGCGCGCTCCAGGCGGGCCTGCTCGCTGCGAATGTCCTCCTCGAAGCGCAGCACACCGCCGGACAAGTACCACGCCGCGGTCCCCGGCGGTTGCGGCACGAACTGCTTCAGGGCGTCCTGAAATTCCGGAAGCGTGCGCCCGCGCAGATAGAGGAAGTAGCGCCGGTCCTTGACCCGCGCGCCTGCCGCCACCGGGCGTTTCGCCAGGCGCCCGATCTCCGGCAGCGCCTCGCCCAGCGTGTCCCCCGCGATGCTGCAGGTGAGTCCGGGCTCGGCTGATCGCGCAGCGTCGCCCGTGATCGCTGCGAGTGCGAGAACGCCCATCAGGATAGGCAACGTTGTCGGGTCCGCCGATTTTCCCATCATTGCTGATTCCTCCGCCCATCCTCACGCATGGGAGTGACTCCGGGGGAGGGCAGCGACGCTGCGGACGATATGACTCCGCTACAGTAGTGTAGCGACCATCAGTACCACAACTCTCTCCGACGGCTGAGAGGATTCCGGTCGTTCGAGTGGTCAACGGCGCCGGGCGCCGGCCAGGGATGCGAAGCCGGGTTGGCCCACCAGGACCCGTTCCGGACCGAACACCGATTGCACGATGGCCAATTGCTCCTGCTGCCAGGTCGGGTCCAGGACTTCCGGGTGGGCGTCAGCAAGGTAGGCGCGGAAGGGCGCCGGGGTGGCGGCGCCGAGGCCCGCCGCCTTGAAGAAGAGCAGAGTGATGTACGCGATCCTCCAGGCATCCAACTGCGCCAGGGCGCCGCACAGGTCGTGCCGCGGGCCGAAGGGGCTCAGAGTGGCGACCACGCACAACTCGCGCTCGCGGAGACGCTGAATAGCCGCCATCCGCTGCCGGAAGGGTGGGGTGGCGCGTTCCCAGGCGCGGATCAGATCCTCGCGGTCCGTGCCGAGGCTGTAGCTCAGCAGCACCGGGTGCCCCTGGGCGTGGCTGCCATCTGTGGGAGTGGCGGAATCGGGAAGCGCATCCGGCTGAGGTTTCGCTCGGATCTGCACAGCCACCAGCGAGGTGTTGTTCACGTCTGGAGCGGGAAGTTCGTGCCGCGCAGGGCATCCCACCTGGCGTCCTCCCGCTCACTCGCCTGGAGTGCCGAGGCGAAGCCCCATACGCCGGCTTCGTCCGGCTGATCGGCATCGGTGTCGCGCTGCGACTCTGGCTCGTGGCCGCTGGATTGGAAGCGCTGCCGGCCGAGCGACGGGAGATATCACCCCCCTCCCTGTAGGCGGAGGCGGGGCTGGAGCACTTTCCGAGAGCGGTGTACAACGCAAAGCGACCGCACACGGCGCTGGGGTACCGGGTGCCGGCAGAGTTCGAGACGCTCACCATCGCCGGCGTACTGCGGGCCTGCGTGTCTCCGACTCAGGGGTTAAGCACCGAGGAGTAGAGAAGTAAGTGACGGGGCATGAGGAGTGACTGGGGAAGCGGCAGAGAAATGAGTGACCAGAACCGAGAAACACGTACACGCTGGGGGTTGACAAGAGAGTGGTGATAGTTACAGTTACGATGAAATTGGGAACCATCCCAGTAGCGATCGCCGCGCATTTCAACAGTTGGGTGAGAACCCGTGAGTGAGCGACGAGATCCGGGACGATTTCGACAACAGCGGTAACGCTTGAGCAAATCGCGCGCGCAACTCCCCGGGCGCCTGATGGCTGTTGCCGTCCTGGTCACCGGGGACGTAACTGTGCCGCCGCCGATCCTCCCCGCAAGGGTGGAAAATGCGGCGTCCGCGATCAACGTCACGCTCAGGCCCGGGTGGGTCCGACATTCCTTCGCGTGGAGCGGCTGGCGGTTGGTCCTCGTCGGGGCGCGAGGACTCCTGATGCAGGAGGCATCCAATGCAATCTGATAGACGAGTTCAATGGACCGGGTGGGTCTTCATTGTGGCGCTCTCCGCGGCCAGCGCCGGCGCACAGACCGGAAAGGATTCCCCCGCACTCGGAGACGCCAAAGTGCGGCTCACGAGGGGGAGTCTCAGCATCTCGGCACTGCATGCGCAGTTGCCCCGATTGACGACGGCACTCGAGAAGGAAGAACGAGTGCCCTATCGCGTGGATCCCGCGTTGGGGTACAAGCGGATTCATGTCTTTGCCGCGTCATACACTCCCGTCCGGCTCCGGAGTGTGGTGGCGCGGATGTCGCGGGCGACGTGGCAGACGTCTTCGGAAGGGTTCGTGCTGGTCCCGCGCAACGGCTGGCGTACCGAACGAGATCAACTGCGGCGAAAGCACCCCCTCCCCGAGAAGCCGACGCCAACCCCAGAGGCACGCCTGGACTTCGCCAGGAAACTGGTGCTCAGGGCCCAGGAGGAAGGAGGTCGCGCAGGCCCGGGGAGCCTCTTGGGCTCCCGGCCGTTGGCCCGATCTGCGGTGGCGGCGCTCGGGGAACTCACGCCCCTGCACTTGCTGCTGCTGTCCGGTCCGCAGGGGGTGGCCTTTTCGGAAAACGAACTATCACCAACCGCCTCCCGCCGCTTGTTGCAGGAACTACAACGAGAGAGGCCAGACTCCATCGGGTTGGATCGGGTGCAGTTGCGGATCGGTACGGACGGCCGTCTGGCTGTGGCAGTGCATGGGAAGACCGGCGATGGTAGCGAGGTCGCCCTGGGGCAAGTGCTCACAGGCGTCGGACCGGGAGCCGAGCATCCCGCGAATCATCACGGGCCGGCGAACGACTCCCCGCCGAACTCGAAGGCCACGAGGAAGCCGGAGGCGGCCGAACCACTGCTCGTCGAGCCATCCGCCTTTCTCGTACGCGACCCAAGGGGGCCAGTCCCCTATCGCTTTACGGAGAGCCTGCAGCGCCTGTCCCGGCAGTACGGGGTAGAGATCGCGGCCGATATCCTCTACCGGGCGCCGGTCGTGCGACCGGGGCCTGATCCACAGCGAGATGCATACAGGACCCTGGCGGTCGAGGAGGGTGAGGTCAAGCGGGTCCCGCTCTCCGCGGCGCTGGAGGCGTTCGCCACGATCTTCGGATGCGACTACGAGGTTCACGAAGGCACGCACCTCCTGCGGAACCCTGCCTGGTACTGGGAAGAGGAGTTCGCCCACTCCGACGAGGTGCTGGGACGGCTGCTCCGCACCCAACCGGGCCATCGGGGGAGACTGGCAACCCTGAGTAGTCTCCTCCCACTGGGTTCGCGGGTCGCCGAAGGGCTCACCACTCTGTTCCCGGAAATGGTCTCCCTGCACGAAGACCGTGGGGAGGTGGTGTTCTTCGCTGCTCTCGGCGCAGAACAACAGGAACGGCTCGCGTCCATCACCGGGCTCCCCGCGACAGGTCTGCAACCCCGACAGCTCCCGTACTTCTGGCCACTGGTGGGAGCGGCGCCCGCGGTCGTACCGCCGCCCCTGTTGGCGCGCATCCACCTCCAGTCCGACGTTGTCGGGAACCGTGAGCGAATCACGTTCCAGGT
Source organism: Actinomycetota bacterium (assembly GCA_005805375.1). Taxonomy (GTDB): domain Bacteria; phylum Armatimonadota; class SYMT01; order SYMT01; family SYMT01; genus SYMT01. Next base: position 10,533 of record SYMT01000502.1, on the reverse strand, counting down.
CCGGCCGCCCGGCCAGTAGTCAGGCTCTGCACCGGGAGCGCTCAACCAATCGGTCCGTCGAGTGCGGCGAGGCAGCACCACGCCGCACCCCGATCAAACATCGAAGTCAACGCATTCCGCCCAGGGAAAGGGCAATCCCGAAGCCGGGAGGCGGCTTCTCGCCGCCTCCCCCGAGCCATCCTGTTCCTCGTAGAAGGCGGCGGGCGGGATCCCCATCCGGCTTCCAATTTCCTCGAAAGTGTGCCCGCAGGCGTGGAGCCACAGGAGGTGGCGGTGGGCGGGGGGCAGTTGGGCGAGGAGGTCTCGAACCAGGATTGCTTCTTCGAGCGCGCACGATGGCGTGTCCGTGCCAGAATGGATGAATTCCTCCATTGCCGGGGGGGTAATCGGCGCATGGCGTTGCTTGCGCACGGCAGCCCGAATGCGGCAGGGCCCGAGGACGAACACATAGGCATCGAAGGGAACTCTGTGTTCCCAGCGATAGTCGCGGACCAACTGGTCCAGCACCAGGAAGGCGTCGCCGGGCGCGTCCTCGCGATCCCCTGGGTTGCCCCGTGCGCACGCGCGGAGGAGGAAGCGGGAGAACTGGGCAAACAACTGGTCACGCGCCGCCGCATCACCGCTCTGGGCACGACGCACCCGTGCGTGCAGCACCTTGAGGCGAACCGTTTCAGACTCACACATGGGAGTGACTCCGGGGGAGAGCGGCAACGCTGCGGACGGTATGCCTCCGCTACAGTAGTGTAGCGACCGTGAGTACCACAACTCTCTCAGACGGCTGAGAGGATTCCGGTCGTTGGAGTGGTCAACAGCGCCAGGCGCCGGCCAGGGATGCGAAGCCGGGCCGGCCCACCAGGACCCGTTCCGGACCGAACACTGATTGCACGATGGCCAGGTGCTCCTGCTGCCAGGTCGGGTCCAGGACTTCCGGGTAGGCCTCGGCCAGGTACGCACGGAAGGGCGCCGGGGTGGTGGCGCCGGGGCCCGCCGCCTTGAAGAAGAGCAGAGTGATGTACGCAACTCCCCAGGCATCCAACTGCGCCAGGGCGCCGCACAGGTCGTGCCACGAGCCGAAGGGGCTCAGAGTGGCGACCACGCACAATTCGCGCTCGCGCAGCCGCTGAATCGCCGCCATCCGCTGCCGGAAGGGTGGGGTGGCGCGTTCCCAGGCGCGGATTAGATCCTCGCGGTCGGTGCCGAGGCTGTAGCTCACCAGGACCGGGGGTCCGCCATCCGCAGGAGTGGTGGCACGGGCGTACCGCGCGAGGAGGTCCGCATCGCGATCGGGCCGGAAGCGGGTCTGGATGGCGATCCGGCGAGGACGCCACGCGGCAGGCGCCGCACAGAGGGTCTCCCACAGCGCGCGCGTCATCACGGGTGGAGCCGCGTAGGGATCGGTGACGCCGCTCCAGTAGACGGTTCGATCCGCCAGATCCCCCGCCTCCAGGTGGTGCTGGAACTTCGCGATGGCATTGCGCTTGGTGCGCACCTCGAACCCCCAGCGGCTCCCATTCGGCCCCCGTACCGCCGCCGGGGCGAAGCGGGGACCGGAGGGCACGTAGCAGAAGAGGCACCCGCCGGGACAGCCCACCTGGAGCTGCATGGTGTAGTCGAACCCCGCCATGAACCCGCGGGAGGGCGAGAGCACGTCTGCGTCGCTTTCGCCGTACTGCACGGTGTCCGGCGGCGCCATGCGGAACAGGTGGCGGTAGGTCTGGTCGTACGGTCCGGGACTGGACATCGGGGCGCCTCCGGCAGGAAAACGGGGACCTCAGGCAAGCCGGCTCTGGCGCCCGCCCGCCCAGGGTCCGCTTCATTCTCCACCCCGCTGCCGGATAGAATGCAGCGGGTACGGGGTACAGCGACGTCTCGTCCCAGGAGTGGTCGCAACATGCAACTGACCGAAGCAAATCTCCCCCCGATCACTACGTTCACCGACTACTTTCGGATGAACGTATACGTAGACGAACTCCTCGCCGCCTTCGGCTACTCCTATCGTGCGGCGCAGGTCCGGTTGCCGATCACGGGGGCTCCACCCGCGTGGGGGGACGAACTGCGGCGGCGCATCGAAGCCTACCTTCCCTACGTCGCGTTCGCCAACGAGCAGGCTCGCCGGGAGTGCCTTGTCGCCCCGGTGCTGCTGGGACTGGTCAGCCATTTCCACGCACACCTGCGCATTGAGTATCCCATTGAGGTGAGCGAGCGGCTCCGGGGCACGCTCGACTACCTCATCCAGGGAGAACGCCAATTCCTGGTGGTCGAAGCCAAAAACGCGGACCTCCAGCGTGGATTCACCCAACTCGCTATGGAATTGGTGGCGCTGGATCAGTGGAACCAGTTGTCCGCTCCGACGCTGTACGGCGCCGTGACCATGGGCAACGCCTGGCAGTTCGGCATTCTGGATCGAACGGACCGGCGGGTAACCCAGGTGTTGCGCCTGTTTTCGGTACCCGATGACCTGACGGACCTGCTCCGCGTCCTGGTCGCCATCCTGGAAGGTCGTACGGTCCTGGAGAGTGCGGAAGCAAGTCCGGCTCCGTGCGCGGGGCGGGGGTAATCAGCCCGTGCATCGTAGTCGCCGCAGGTTTCTTCAAGGGCTCGCCGGATCGAGCACCGGGGCGCTGGGTCTGGGGGTGTATGCCTGGCGCATTGAGCCGCACTGGCTGGAGATCGTGGAGCGGGACCTGGTGATTGCGCACCTGCCGCCGGAACTGGAGGGCAAGACGCTGGCGCAGCTCAGCGATCTGCATGTCGGGCGGCGCGTGGACGATGCCTACCTCTCCGCTGCGTTCCGGCGCGTGCAGGGCCTCCAGCCCGATCTGGTCGTGGTCACCGGAGACTTTACGAGCTATTACCAGGGCGTCGAAGCGCGTCTTCGTCGTGTGCTGGAGGGGATTCCGCGCGGCCGGCTGGGCACCTTTGGGGTATTGGGAAATCACGACTATGGGGACGGATGGCGGCACGTGGATGTTGCGGACCGGATCGCCGGGATCGCCGGTGAGGCCGGCATCCGCATCCTGTCCAACGAGAGCACCGAAGTGGGCGGCCTGCGCCTCGTGGGGGTAGATGACTTCTGGGGCCCGCGCTTCGACCCGAAGCGGGCGCTGGCGTCACTCCGCCCGTCGCAACCCACGCTGACCCTCTGCCACAATCCGGATGGGGTGGACCAGCCGGGCTGGGATGGCTTCCAGGGCTGGATCCTCGCCGGGCATACGCACGGGGGGCAGTGCCGCGCCCCGTTCCTGCCTCCACCGCTGCTCCCGGTCGCGAACCGGCGCTACACCGCCGGCGAGTTCGATCTTCATGACGGCCGCCGCCTTTACATCAGCCGGGGCGTGGGCCATCTCTTCCGGGTACGCTTTCTAGTGCGCCCGGAGGTGACTCTGTTTCGCCTGCGCCGCGCTCCGGCTGCGGCGTGATGGGAAACACCGCCGGAATACAGGGATCTCGCTGTCACACGGCGAACACATTCCCGACGCCGTCCGCACATCGCCCGCCAGTGCCGCCATGCCTAACCATCGCCGCCGTATCCTTCTCTCCGCTGCCGGAGCCGGTTTTGCCATGAGCCCCGCACCCTCGACCGCAGCAGCCGCGGACCCTCGACCTTCACTGGAAGCGCTGGATCGCGCCGCAGCGCCGCCGGTGCTCCACCTGGAAGGGCTCGGGGCGCCGGTCCGGGTGGCTTCGCTGGAATTGCTGCGCACCGGGCGGCACTTCCTCGTACGGGCCCGCTCGACCGACGGAGCCGAGGCAGTGATCGTGCCGAACGAAGACCGGATGCATGACGTATACCCGGTATTCCTGAATCGCGTCGCGCCGTTCTTCGTGGGTAAAGACGCCCGGGACCTGGAACGGCTTCTGGAAGAGGTCTACCGGGAGGGGAGCAACTACAAGTTCCAGGGGCTCGCGCTCTGGGTGCCGGTGGCGGCGGTGGAGTTTGCACTGCTCGAATTGCTGGGGCAGACTGCCCGCAGGCCGGTGACCGACCTGCTGGGAGGCGCGCGCCGCCGGGACATCGCCATCTATCAGGCCAGCGGAAACCGGGGAAACACGCCGGCCCAGGAGATCGAGTATCTGCGGAAGATCGTCGCCGAGAGCGGCGCGCGCGCGCTGAAGTTCCGCCTGGGTGGGCGCATGAGCAAGAACGCGGACTCTCTCCCGGGCCGCACCGAAACACTGATCCCCCTGGCGCGGGAGACGTTCGGTCCGGAGATGACCCTGCTGGCCGACGCGAACAGCTCGTACGATGTGCCGAAGGGGATCGAAATCGGCAAGCTGATGGAGCAGCACCAGTACGGGTTCTATGAGGAGCCGGTGCCGTTCGACCACCTGGACGAAACGAAGCAGGTGGCGGACGCTCTCCGCATTCCCGTGGCGTGGGGCGAACAGGAATTCAGTATGTGGGGCTTCCGCTGGATGATCCACCATCGGGGAATGGACATCGTCCAGCCGGATCTCCACTACTTCGGCGGGCTCATCCGGTCCACCCGGGTGGCGCGCATGGCGGCCGAGGCGGGCCTGACCTGCACGCTGCACATGGGAGGCACGGGACTCGGCTACCTGGACGCGCTCCACTTCATGGCCTGCGTCCCGAACCCGTACGCCTTCCAGGAATACAAGGGCCCGAGCGGCCTTCCAGTCGCCTGCGTCACCTCCTCACTCCAACCCAGGGACGGCGTGGTGCGCGTCCCCTCAGGCCCCGGGTTCGGCTACACCCTCGACCCGGAGTTCGTGAAGCAGGCGAAGCCGATGTGAGAGAAGCTCGCCGAAGCGGAGGTGCTGGCCCGGCGGTGAGTTCTTCGCCGGCGTGGCTCGGGTAGGCGGACAGCGGCACGTACTCCGCCCAGGGTGTTCCAGGTGAAAACACTGAGAACCCCGGGGGGCGCGATGGTTTGATCGTCGCGCCCCCCGTGCCCTCCTGCCGCCGGGGCGCGAGGGGCGCGAGGGGCGCGAGGGGCGCGAGGGGCGCGAGGGGCGCGAGGGATTGAAATCGCCTCGCTGGTAAGCGCGTCCTGCCGGACGGGGACCGGGGCGCACGCGATAACAGCCGGCGGACGAGCACCACAGCGAGGAGAAACCGAAAATTTGCCTGGGCGCGCGCCCGAGGTCTCGTCCTGCAATCGGAGTTGCAGGACTCCGTATGGGGCCGTGCGCCTATCCCTACCCCCGTCGCGTCCCGCATCCACCTTCGTCCGGAAGACGCCTTGCCGAGCGCCGTGGTTTCCAACCCGGTGCCCGCCGCGCGCCGATGTCCGTGCCGCCTACAACAGCGCGCCTATCGGAGTCCCGCGGCTGATCTGCATCGGGCGATTCACGCGGTCCAGGTACTCGGCAGCGGGATCTACGCCGAGGAGATGGTAGAGCGTAGCCGCGATGTCCCACGGGCCGATCTGGTTCTCGGCCGGGTAGGCGCCGGTGGCGTCGGATGCGCCGTGGACGCGGCCCCCTTGGATGCCGCCGCCGGCCAATAATGCCGAGTAGCACGCTGCCCAGTGGTCTCTCCCGGCCGTGTTGTTGATCTTTGGGGTGCGCCCGAACTCGCCGAGGACCACCACCAGGGTGTCGTCCAACATCCCACGGTCGTCCAGGTCCGACAGCAGGGCGTTCACCGCAGTGTCGAGGATCGGCATGCTCTTCTTGTGGCCCGGACAGTTGTTGGAGTGATAGTCCCAGGAGTTGTCGGCATCTACCCAGTGGACCTGAACGCAGGGCACGCCGACCTCGACGAGCCGGCGGGCCAGCAGCAGTCGCTGACCGGTTGCAGTGCGGCCGTACCGGTCGCGCAGCTTCGGGTCTTCCTGCTCGATGTCGAGCGCCTTCCGCGTCGCCGACGCCGTGATGAGTTCCAGCGCACTTTGCTGGAAGCCTCCCAGCCCTGCCGCGCCGGGATTGCGCTCGGCGACCCGTACCGTCTCGTCAATCATCTGCAGCATGGTGCGCCGCCTCCCCAGACGCGCCGCCGGCACCTCGGCCGACAGCACCAGTTCCGGGACCCGGAAGCCGGGAGTGGCGGGATTACCGGGCACCGGCAGGGGATCGTACCGCGAGCCGAGCATGCCGCCCCGCTGGCCGGGCACCTCGCCCGGCGTGTTGACAATCATCCCACCCAGCGCCACAACCGGCGGCACCGGACGTCCGCTGGGGCGAAAGTGTGCGAGCACGGCGCCGTGCGAGGGGCGATCCTCCGGGGAGGGCGGCGGCGTGCCGGGACGCCCAAACGGCCAGCCGGTGTAGCTGGTGTACATCGCGGTGTCGTGGGTGTTGTCGCCGTGGCTGATCGAGCGGAGCAGCGCGTAACGGTGGGCGGAGCGGGCCAACTGCGGGGCGAGTTCGCAGATGCGGATGCCGGCCACATTCGTCGCGATCGTGCTGAACTCTCCGCGAATGTCGGCGGGCGCGTCCGGTTTCGGGTCCCAGGACTCATACTGACTCGCCCCTCCGAACAGGTAGAAGAGAATTACCCGGCGCGCCTGCCCAAACCGTCCGTGGGACCCCGGTGCAGGGGGACGCGCGGCGGTGGGCGCCGCGCCGAGGCCCAACGCCGTCAGGCCGCCGAAGCGCAGCACCTCCCGCCGGGTGGGGCCTGCGCACAGGCGAGTAGTGGGGCCGGTAACGCTGATGAACGTCATCGTAGAGAGTGCTCCGTTGGGCGGGCCCGGCGCGGATTACCGGCCCTGATTCTGGTAGAAGTGGAGAATGCGCCAGGCCTCATCCAGCGTGATCCCGTCCTTTTGGGCGCGGGCCAGCGGGTGGTCGGTCGGTTCGACGACGATGTCGGGGCGCAGGTCGCCTCCCCGAAAGTGGGCCATCGTCTTCAAAAAGAGAGTGCTCGGCTGATAGTAGGGGATTTGAGTGCAGAGCCAGCCGAAAAACGGACCGATCGTGTCGGACCGGTGGTTGTCGAGATAGGTCTGGAAGTTTTCCCGCTTCTGCGACACCCAGACACCCAGGCCCCAGTCCTGATCCTGGTCCTTCAAAGGGATACGGATCACACCGCGGATAAAGAAATCCGTGTCGTCAATCACACAGGTGTCGGGGTTCCACCGCACGCGGCGCGCACGCTCATGGGGCGGAATGCCGAACCACTGGTCCGGCCGCTCTGCCCCGATCTCGGGCAGAGCGTCGTGCTCCGCGCCGCACACCTGGCATTGATAGGACATTCGGGCCTGCTCTCCCGGGGAACTGGGGCCAGCCACCGCAGGGTTTCTCTCTGTTTCTGTTGTACCACGGTTTGCGGCGACGTGCCTGCCTCTTCCGTGAAAAGGAAAGTGCGGGGTGATCACGAAACCATCCTGGTGGCCGCAAACCATAGCGGACCGGATCCCAGAGCGTGAAGGAGAGGAAAACTTGTCACACACCGCAGCCGCTTCGGACGAACGCTTGCCGGGCGAAGGCATCCACCCGTTCGCGCTAGATGACTTCTCGGATTGGTCTACCGAAGACCTTCTGGCCGGGCTGCGGCGCTATGGCGTGGATACGGATGCCGAACGATTCCGCGCCCAGGCACTCGCCGCCGGCGGTCCGGAGGAGTTCGGGACTGCCTGCAACGCAGTGGCGGACGAGCACCACCCGAATGTCTACTCGGATTTTCCGTGGATGGCCGCGTGGGTGTTGTGGTATCGGCTGGCGCCGGACGACCTGACCGCCACCGGCGTGCGCGCGGATCTGGAAAACGCGCTCGCGTGGGATCCGGGGAGCAACCAGGCCAGTTTCGGCGCGCCGGTTGTTTCGTACTGGGAGGCAGCTCAACGTCTGGGGCGCCTACTGCAGCAAACACCCCCGCACTCCCGTCGGGATTGCTTTAGTCACGTCGACGCCGATGGAATGTACGTGCACGAAGAAGTGCTACTTGATCGGTTCGTGGTCTGGGCGCAGGAGTGTCCGACCGAGTCGCTGGCTCTGCTGGACCTGCTGGAGGAAGCGACAGCAAGCCCCCGTTTCCGTCTGCCCCGCCCGCTGGCGCTGGCGGCGCTGGGGCGGGAAGCCGAGGCGCGGGCGGCGATGACGGAAGCGCTGCAGGAGAACGATGCGCCTTTCTATGGGCACATGTGCGCCGGTGCTTTCGAGGAAGCCCTCGGGAATGAGGCGGCGGCCTGGGATTACTGGAAGTCGGCCCTGGAGTGCGCCGCCGAGGACTGGGAATGGGAGGAGTGCGAGCGTCGGCTGAAGCCGTTGGCCGAGAGGACCGGCCGTGCCGCCGATTGGGAAGCGCTGCGGGTCGCCAATCCGCCGCCGAAAGCGGTTCAGGAGGCGGAGGAGAAGGCGCAAGCGGCGCAGCAGCGCGCCGCGGCAGAGGCGCAGCGACGCGAGCCCGGACTGGTCCGTTCGCAGCCCCCGGCATTCGACGCCCTCACCCAACCGAAGATACTCCCCGCGCAGGTCCGCCGGCTGGGTCGCAACGACCCGTGCCCGTGCGGGAGGGGGAAGAAATACAAGATTTGCTGCCTGAAATCGGGCAAATTCAAGTAAGACGCCGACAGCGGCCTCGCTCGCAAGTCGAGGCCGCCGCCGGCGCGGGGGGGCTCCGATCCCCACAAAGTAGCACACGACTCTGTGGGGATCGGCGGCGGAAGTGACGCCGGCGACGAACTCGGCCACCGCACCCTGATCGCAGGTGTCTCCGGCTCCGTCTGAGCATCCCGCGCGTCGGTCCGACGGCATCCTGCCTCAGACGATCTCCTCTGGGTCTGACGGTCTCCCTGCGGCTTTAGCTCACCGTGCCGACCAAATCCGGGGGCGTACTTGCTGGTTCGGGCTCCAAGTGGAACTTGGCGGTCAGACGTTCCCAATCGAGCACGAGACTCCCGCCCGTAGCTTCATGCTGCTGCTCCCAGGTCATGAGGAGCTCGAGACAGGCGTGGTCAATGTGCCCGATGCCTTCGATGTGCACGTGCAGTTCCGTGTTCGGAGGAATCTCCTGGAGGGCGTCAGCAAGAATCGGCAGGCGGAAGACCGTCGCCGCACCGCCGAGATACATGTTGGTGCGGTTGTGAATATTGTCCTCTTCCACCCGAATTGACAAGTGCGTGAGGCGGTAGACCAACCGCACGATAGCGACGGTAAGTCCGATCGCGATCCCGGTCAGCAGGTCAATCAGGACGACACCGGCCAGCGTCACCAGGTAGACCGCCACTTCCCCTTTCCCGTATTTTCGCAACGCCTGCATCTCTTTAATGTCCACCAGCTTCACTCCGGTGTACACCAGAATGGCCGCCAGGCTGGCCACGGGGATCAACCGAAGGACGGAGGGCAGCAGGGCTGCGAAGAGGAGCAGCCACAGCCCGTGAAGGATCGTGGAGAGGCGGGTGCGACCGCCCGCCTGCACATTCGCCCCACTGCGTACGATCACGCCCGTCAGGGGCAACACGCCCAATACCCCACACAGCATGTTACCGACCCCTTGAGCGGCCAGTTCGCGGTCGTACTTCGTGCGGGGAGCGTGCTGTTGCATCGCGTCAACCGCCGTCGCCGTCAAAAGAGTCTCCGCGCTGGCGATGAAGGCGACTGTCGCGCCGGAGACCAGGATTGAGCGGTCAAACAGTCGGGATAAATCCCCCAGGGCCGGGAAGGTGAAAGCGTCGGTGAGCGTGTTCGGAACCTGAATGTCCTTAGGGTCAAGGCCGAACTGTTGAAAGATCGCCCCCAACGCCGTCGCCGCCAACACGGCCAGCAAGGGTGCGGGCACCGCCTTCAATCGCCTGGGGGCAAGCTTCGTCCAGGCGATGATGACGAGAATCGTGGCGATTCCCACCAGGGCTGCGGGGCGATGGACCGGGTCCGTCACTCCTTTCCACACGGCTACCGGGATCGTCGCAAGGTTGATGATCCCCCCAAACTCCTTGCCGCTGCCCGGTGGCTTGTCATCCACCATGACATGAAACTGCCCGGCAAAGATCAGGACGCCGATGCCGGCCAGCATGCCCCGGACGATTGCGGGAGACACAGCGCGGAACCACTGTCCCACGCGAAGCACGCTCGCAAGGACCTGAACAGCCCCGGCCACCATCACGATCAGGCCCAGCGCGGCAAATCCGTGTTGGGCGATGAGTTGCCCGACGATCACCGCCAAACCCGCAGCGGGGCCGGTGACCTGGAGAGAGCAGCCAGAAAGAGCGCCCACTACCACGCCGCCGATAATACCGGAGATGATCCCCACCGCCGCCGCCTTCTCCGGCGGAACGCCCGATGCGATGGCGATCCCCATGCAGAGCGGCAGCGCCACAAGGAAGACAACGATGGAAGCAAGAACATCCTGCTTGATGGGATTTGTCTTGCCGGGCATCGTCGTGTCGTTCATCATTCGTGTCTCTCCCACAGGTAACGCCTCAAATGGTGCCGGCAATCCTGCGTATCCTGGCGCTGGTCATTGAAGGATTGTACTCGGCTAGTTTCACAAACTGCGCATTTCCCACGTCATAGGCGAACACTTCGCCAGTTTCGATCTTGTAGACCCATCCATGCAAATGCAAGTCGCCCCGCACCAACCGGGAGCCGACTGCAGGAAGCGTCCGCAGATTCTCAAGCTGCACGAGC
>SYMT01000501.1 GCA_005805375.1 Actinomycetota bacterium | reverse complement strand
TCGAACGCACCCACCATTGGCTCCATCAGTGGCGCCACGTCTTTCTCCGCTGGCATCGTAAAGCCGCTAACTATCTTGCGGCACTCCAGTTTGCCGCCGCGGTCATCGCCTTCCGCGCCGCCGGGGTTTTGGGATAGGCTCATAGGTATGATCGGGCGGGTAACCGGGCAAGGCACTCGCCGGAGCGGGATTCAGCGCCTTGAGGTGCCCGACCGTCTCCTCATGCACCCGCATGAGCTCCCCACACACCTGCTCCGCCGTCATGGCCAGGTGCTGCTCCGAAGGCGGAGTCGCGAGTGTCGTCGAGTAGTACCGGAAGCGCGGGGCGATCAGCGGGCTTCGCACCCGGCACTTCGCCGGATCCGGGTCCGGCCCGACGCAATCGCCGCCAGCCGTACCGCCTCCCAATAGGCGATGTGCCCCGCCAACTCGCCCACGGGCAGCAGCCCCGCCGCGGGCCGTTTCCAGACGTTCTCGTTCGCCAATCCTTCAAACGCGAACTTCACCTCGAAATACGCCAGTTCGAGGAATTCAAGGTAGGCATCCAGCATCGTGCACGTCTCCGGGCCGCAGCGTCCATCCCGGCCCTGGCGCCGCCGCAGTGACCACAGGGTTCGGTCCCCGCTCCTCCCATGGTTTGCGCTGTTGCCGGTGATGTCCTGCAGCCCTGCCGCCGCCGGGCCCCCGGACTCTGCGTTGCCCATCGCGACGTGTTTGGGGATATGCAGCACGCCGGGGAGGGCAACCACGGGGGGTTGCCCCTACGCGCGTTTGTGCTTCCGGTGTTGTCGGGGAGGGCAACCACGGGGGGTTGCCCCTACCCGCCCTCGCGCTTCCACCGGTCCAGCGGATGGGTGCGATCCTGCAGCGGCAGGGCGACACGGGCGCCGCGGCGGTGGGATTCGTAGATGGCCATCACCATTTCGAGGGCGTGGCGCCCGACATCTCCGCTCGATGGGTGGGGCTCGCCCGTCTCAATTGCGCGGAGCAGGTGCTGGTACATCACGCACACCGAGTCGTCCATCGAGCCCCAGACCGGTTCTTCAGGCAGGCCGGTGACCGGGTTCCACTGGTCCAGGCCGCGAGTGGGATCGAAGATGGGAGAGTCAAGGTGCAGCAGGCCGCCGTCCATCCGGGAACCACGCAGCATCAACTGGCCGCGCGTGCCGATCAGGTCCACGCCGTAGGCCAGCGTCTTCTCCCAGGCATACATCGCCATCTCGCCGAACGGTGCACGCTGGAAGCCATACTGCGCGAAGAGGCGATGGCCCAGTACGAGGCCTGAGTCTCGATCGCGTGGGCTCATCTCCTGCGCGTCCATGATGTCGGCGGCGGTGGCGGCGCGCCCATCCCAGGTCACAAAGGCGTGGCACCAGGTGGCGTGCCCGCCGAAGCAGATCATGCGGTCGGTGGTGTGCGTGCCCATCTCCATGAGCTCGTTGCCGCACTTGCGCCCGCCCTTGTTCACGCCGCGCACCACGAGCAGGTCTCCGATCACGCCCTGTTCCACCATTGCCTGCGCCCGGAGGGTGGTGGGCCGCAGATGGCCCTGATGGTTGACCGCCATCTGGACGCCGTGGCGGGTGCAGGCGTCCAGCATCTCGTCGCACTCGGCCAGGTCCAGGGCAAGCGGCTTTTCGCACAGGATGCCGCGCACACCCGCTTCGGCGCAGGCCAGCACGACTTCGCGGTGCTGGCGGGTCTGCGTGGCGACCGCGACCACCTCCGGACGGACCTCCTCCAGCATTGCGCTCAGATCGGTGAAAGTGCGCGGCATAGTGAATTCTTCCGCGCGCCGGTCGAGGGTTGCCTGCATCACGTCGCAGGCAGCGACCAGTTCCAGTTCTTCCATTTTCTGCAGCGCCGAGAGATGGCACCGACCCATCCCCCCGCACCCGACCACTGCCGCCCGCAGTTTCGCCATCCTGGTTCTCCTATTTGTGCAAGCGCACCATCACCGGGGCCAGGTGCTGCATCGCCGCCACTGGTACCGCATCCTGTGGTGAGGCATGACCTGCCACCGCCGGTTCGTGCGGCGCCGTCGAAGGGACGGCTTCCGCAGCCAACCCGGCCAGCAGCGGTCCCATCGCCTCGATCGCGGCCGGCAAACGCGCTCCCCCCTCGCCGATCGCGCGCACCGCGTCCAGGACCTCAATCGGGATCGCAAGCACGACCGTGTTCGAAGCGCTGGGACCCAGTCCGTCAACCGTCTGGAGGGTGCGGAGCTGCACGGCGCCCGGACTCGCCGCCATCCTGCGCGCTGCCAGTGCGAGGTTCACCGCAGCGTCGCGGTCCCCTTCTGCCTTTGTGATGGTAGCGCGTTTCTCCCGCTCCGCCGATGCGTGCCGGGACACCATTCACTTCAGAGCCTCCGGCATGTCAATGTCCCGGATGCAAGGCCTCGTGATTTCCAGGCCGCCCCGGGTTGATGAAAACGACCGAATTAGGCGCGCAGAATTCCCGGCGGCGAAATCCGTCCACATGGCCGGAAACCGCCCGTGTCGGTGGAGTTCAGCCCGCCGGAGGCGGTTGTCTGACATCCGATTTCTGTCCGGATAATTCGGTCGTTTTCATGAACCTACGGGGCTACTTCCAGGAAACACCGGTTCGAACCGGTTAGGGCCCGTCGCCATCGGAAGCCGGGCGGCACTCGAAGGCGCGCATGCTGGACGAGCGGGCGACGCGGCAGGCCACCCCATCCAGGCGCATGTGCAAAAGTAGAACGCAAGTAATACCACCGCTACCGGGGGGAGTTGGGGCGCAGCAGGAGTGCAACCCGAGCACCCGGAAGGGGGCCGGCGCCGATCGGGAAGCAGCCCGGATCTACGGGGGAACCACCCAGCCGGGCTGCCCATTCCCGTCAACGGAGGCTCCAAACCCGAAAACCCCACTCCGGAACGTCGCCGAACGCCGCCTTTCCCCGTCCGGTAGGACGCTCTCCCAGCGAGGGAATTCGAATCCGTCGTGGGCTCTCCCCGTCCGGCAGGACGCGCTCCCAGCGAGGGAATTCCACTCCCTCGCTGGGCTCGTGGGGCTGGTGGGGCGGCGCGAGGGGGTTAGGTTTGGACCCGCAATCGGAGTTGCGGGACTCCATATGGCGCTGCGCGTTTCCCCGTCCAGCAGGTCGCGCTCCCAGCGAGGGGATTTCGAATCCCTCGCTGGGCTGGTGGGGCGGCGCGAGGTGGTTAGGTTTGGACCCGCAATCGGAGTTGTGGGACTCCATGTGGCGCTGCGCGCTTTCCCCGTCCGGCAGGACGCTCTCCCAGCGAGGGTATCGAATCCGTCGTGGGCTCGCGCCGTCCGGCAGGACGCTCTCCCAGCGAGGGATTTCGAATCCCTCGCTGGGCTCGCCGGGCTCGTGGCGCCGCGCGTGCTCACTGCGGACGGCGGTTTGCGGACCCGGGGGAGCGCCTATCAAACAACCCATAGAATCCCTGGTGTTTCGGTGGTTCCACCGAAAAGTGTCTGGGGTGAAACCCCCCAGACATCTCTCCGCACCCCCGCCGGTAGGGGCAATCCCCCGTGGTTGCCCCCCAGTCGGGTGGTTGCCCCCCAGTCGGGTGGTTGCCCTCCAGTCGGGCGGTTGCCCCCGAAGACGGGTGGTTGCCCCCCAGTCGGCTGGTTGCCCCGGCGTCAGGGACAAACCTGCAGGTCCCGCCAGTTGGGGCCGGCCCTCACTTCCACTCGCAGGGGGACTTCCAGCACCGCGGCGCCCTCCATTTCGCCCGCCGCCAGTGCAGCAAGGGCCGGTGCCTCAGCCGGGAGTGCCTCGAAGAGCAGTTCGTCGTGGACCTGTAGAATCATCCGGCTCTGCAGACCGGATCGCCTGAGGGCGTCGGCCACCCGGAGCATCCCGACCTTCATGATGTCCGCGGCCGTCCCCTGAACAGGTGCGTTGACGGCTTCTCGTTCCCCCGCAAGGCGTTCGTTCCGGTTGTCGGCGTGGATCCCCGGAATGTAGCGTCGCCGGCAGTAGGGCGCCAGCGTGGTCACATACCCGAGTGACCGCGCCTGCGCAAGCGTGGCATCCACGTAGTGCAGCACACCCGGGAAGCGCCGGAAATAGGACGCGATCAGGGACTTCGCCTCGCTCATCGGGATGCGGAGCTGGCGGGAAAGGCCGTACTCGCGCTGTCCGTACAGCACGGCGAAGTTGACGGTTTTCGCGCGGCGCCGCTGGTCGCCTGTCACTTCCGCCACCGGGACCCCGAAGATCTCGGAGGCGGTCGCGGCATGCACGTCAGTGTCTTCGTGGAACGCGCGGAGGAGGGCGGCATCGCGGCAGAGATGCGCCATGATCCGCAGTTCGATCTGGCTGTAATCGGCGGACACCAGAATCTGACCGGGAGCGGGCACGAACGCCGCACGAATCTCCCGCCCCTCTTCGGTACGGATCGGAATGTTCTGGAGATTCGGCTCGCTGCTGGACAGGCGCCCGGTCGCGGCCACAGCCTGATTCAGGCGGGTGTGAATACGCCCGTCGTGCGGGTCCAGGAGGGCGGGCAGGGCGTCGGCGTACGTGGACTTCAGGCGCGCCAGTTCACGCCAGCGCAGGATGAGCCCGGGCAGGGCCTGGTCGTGCGTGTCGGCAAGTTCCTGAAGGACATCCGAATCGGTGGAGTAGCCCGTCCGGGTTTTCCTCCCACGCGGCAACCTGAGGCGCTCGAAGAGGATCTCCTGGAGCTGTTTCGGCGAGCCAAGGTTGAACGGGCCTCCGGCCGCAGTGTGCGCCTCTCCCTCAAGGGTACGCAGCCGCGCCGCGAGCCGCTCCGAGAGCGCCCGCAGTCCGTCCGGACTGACACCGACTCCGGCTGCCTCCATCTCACGCAGGAGGGGAATCAGCGGCAACTCGATGTCCTCGTAGACCCGCAGCAACCGGTCCGCTTCGAGGCGCCGGCGCAACTGCGCCTCCACAGGGACCAGAGCCGCGGCTTCGTGCGCCACGCGCTCCGGGGAGCCGGGCTCGCCCGGAAAGGTCCGGCCGAGATGCTCCTGGGCGAGGGTGTCGAGGCTGTAGGTCGCGCGACCCGGGTTCAACACGTAGGCCGCGAGCAGCGTGTCGCCGGCCGGAGTGAGACCACGTGGGACCCCTCCGCTCCTCGCCAGCACGTGCAGATCCTGCTTCAGATCATGCCCGACAACCGCCGCCCGCTGCAACCGCGACAGCACCGGCAGGTAACCCCGTTCCTCCACGTCCCGTTCCGGCGCATCGGTGGATCCCATTTCCGGCGTCCCACTTTCTTCAGCGGGGAGGACCACAAGGACTCCGGCCGCGGCCGCCAGTGCAATCGCCGCCGGGGCCGCATTTCGATCCCGTCCGCCGGGGATGGCCGTACGCAGCCCCAATCGCTCGTCTCGACCGAGCGCTTCCAGGCAATCTGCGAGGTCCGGCCCGGTCTGCACGGTGTGCCAGTCCACCGCCGCGGGCGCCACACACGGAGGAGCAGGAGAGGGTGTGCCTGCGCCGGATGGGCACAGCGCCCGGGCGCGAGTCACCAGGCTGCGGAATTCCAGTTCGCCGAATAGTTCCTGGACCTGCGCCGGGTTCGGGCCGGGCCACTCTGCGCCGGGCAGCGCCTCCTGCAGGGGGAGATCGGTGACGATGGTCGCGAGTCGTTTGTACAGCCGGGCATGATCCCGTCCGGACAGCAGGTTAGCGCGCACCTGCGACGGTTTCAGCTCCTCGACGCGCTCCAACAACGTCTCCAGCGATCCGAACTGCCGCAGCAGCGTGGCTGCCGTCTTGTCACCCACTCCGGGGATGCCCGGGATGTTGTCCGACGGGTCGCCCTTCAGCGCCTTGAAGTCCGGCAGCAGCGCCGGCGGCAGGCCGAAGCGCGCCTCGACAGCCGCTGCGTCGTAGCACTGGGTGTCTGACACCCCCTTGCGGTTTACCAGGACGCGTACGTGTTCATCCACCAGTTGCAGCGCGTCCAGGTCACCCGTGACGATGAGCACTGCGTTGCCGGGGTTCGCGCCGAGGCGGGCCAGCGTCCCGAGCACATCATCCGCCTCGAAGCCGGCGTGTTCGACCACGGGCACTCCAAACGCGGCGGCGAGCGTGCGGGCCAACGCAAACTGCGATGCCAGATCACCCGGAGTGGGCGGCCGCTGCGCCTTATACGCGTCGAACTCCCGGTGGCGAAACGTTTTCCCGCCTTCAAACGCCAGTACGATGCGCGCCGGCTTCTCCTCCTCCAGCACCTTGAGGAGCATTGAGGCGAGCCCGAACACCGCGTGCGTGGGCGTTCCTGCGGCGGTGGTGAGGGGCGGCAGGGCGTAGAACGCCCGGTAAAGGAGGCTGCTGCCGTCCAGAAGGACCAGGGTGGGACGAGTCATGCGGAAGTTCAGGCTCCTCGCACTCGGGGATCGAGCAGGCCGTAGGCGAGGTCCACCGCCAGGTTGGTGACCACGACCAGCAGTGCGGCGAACAGGACGGTGCCCATCAGCATCGGCACATCCAGGTTCAACACGGCGGTCACCGACAGTGCCCCGAGCCCGGGCAGCGCGAATACGTTCTCGGTAAACACCACGCCGCCGAGCAGGGAGGCCAGGTCCATCCCCAGCACGGTGAGAATGGGCGCCAGCGCATTGGGAAGGGCGTGACCCGCCAGCACCCGGAACTCCCCGAGCCCCCGCGCGCGGGCGGCCCGCACGTAGTCCTGTCCGAGCACCTCCACCACGTGCGCGTGGACCAGGCGTGCGTAGTATCCGGCGCCGATGATGCCGAGCGTGAGCGATGGGAGTATCAGATGGCGCCAGTCGCCGAACCCCGCGACAGGAAACAGGCCCCAGCGATAGGCGAATTGAAACTGAAGCAGGCGCCCGAGCCAGAAGG
>SYMT01000500.1 GCA_005805375.1 Actinomycetota bacterium | reverse complement strand
GGGTGTAGGGTGTAGGGTGTAGGGGCGGACGAACTCCGGGCCACCCCGGTGAAACGGATGCCGGTGGAACGCCACCTCCCACAGAGTGGTTCCATGTCAGGCCGCGCTCCATCACGAACCCACGAGGTCCAGTATCGGCATTGCTGACATTCTGTCGAGCCACGGTTGGGCAGCCGATCCCGTGCAAGCTTCCGGCCATTAGGATCACCGAGGGAATCACTTCCCGATTTGGCGGTTCCGTACAGGGGTCCCTGAAATCAGGAAGTTATTGAATTGACGATCCTTAGTTGCATCCACGGACGGGGACGGGGACCGGGCGCGCAGCGAGCCACCGATGCGGGCGGCCCCGCAGTCGCGGGACCGGGCGGCGGTCGTAGGTGCGATGGCGCACGGCGGGTGCGGTTGGCAGTCGTTCAGGACGACTGCCGCGTTCGTCCCGTCCGCGAGCACCCATGCGTCTGATTCGGACTTGATACAGGCACTGCCGCGCTCGCTGCTCCGGCGCAGACCGTGCAATTACCCGCGACGGAGGTGCGTTTCACTTCCGCGCTGCTGCTTGCGGGCACGCAAGGTCAGAGACGCTATGCTGGTCGAAGCTCTTCAGAATAACGACCCCGGCCGGCATACCCGCCGTCAGGCGCCGAGCAGTTCGTCCCAGGTGTTCGCCCGCAGCAGGCGCACAGCCATCTGCTCCAACGCAGTCAGATCCGAGACCGCCTCGAGCGCCGCCAGCTTACCCGCCGGCGGTTCGCCCCAGCGCTCGCGGCCCTGAAGTACCAGGATCCTTCGCGCTTCGTTTAGATTTGCCGCCGCAGCAGCTACTTCCGCGGCCTCGGCCTTCCATTTTTCCACGATCGGGGAGGTGAGCACGTTCCACTCCTGCAATGCTTCCTGGCGGCGCTGCTCGCCCGCGCGCAGCGTCGCGAACACCTGTGTTGGAGCCAATTCCTGAGCGCAACAACCCCGGCGGTACGGACGCCGTCAGGTGCCGAGCAGTTCGTCCCAGGTGTTCACCCGCAGCAGGCGCACAGCCATTTGCTCCAACGCGGTCAGATCCGAGACCGCCTCAAGCGCCGCCAGCTTACCCGCCGGCGGCTCGCCCCAGCGCTCCCGACCAAGGAGCACAACGATCCTTCGCGCTTCGTTCAGATTCGCTGTCCTGGTCGCAGCCGCAGCAGCGACTTCCGCGGCCTCGGCCTTCCATTTTTCCACGATCGGGGAGGTGAGCACGTTCCACTCCTGCAATGCTTCTTGCCAGCGCTGCTCGCCCGCGCGCAGCGTCGCGAACACCTGTGCCAGCCCTGCATAGTCCGCGCGGCGGCGGTCATCCGGCTCGGCCGCGGCCAGCCGCTTCCACTCTTCTATCGTATCCGCATCGGCGCCCCCGTGCAGCAAGGGGA
This sequence comes from Actinomycetota bacterium, assembly GCA_005805375.1. Lineage (GTDB taxonomy): Bacteria > Armatimonadota > SYMT01 > SYMT01 > SYMT01 > SYMT01. The sequence goes on along the minus strand of SYMT01000500.1, from coordinate 13,513 downwards.
CGAAGGGCAGTACGCACCTCCCCCAATCGCCGCGGGCGATTCCCACCAGCGTATCCGCTGCCGGCATCCGCGAGAGGCGGAGGATGCGCACTCGGAAGGTGAGGCCCAATTGCAGCGGGTCCACTCCCGGAAGGTGCATGTCCAGAACCCCTTCCTGCTCTCCGCCGGTCAGGTTCAGCACCATGGCGCCGACCTGATAGTGCTCACCCGGGCGGCGCCCGCACCGCAGGTCCCGCGCCAGGCAGATGGCGTACTCGCCGACACGGAACAGCATGGCGCGATCTACGGTGGTCTGGGGGTCCATCAGGAGGGCGCCGAGCCAGTCCGGGTTGAGGAGGCTGTCGAGTCCCGCTGCGGTGTCGCAGACGCGGTCCCGGTCGCCGGGGTACGGGACACTGCGGGTGTCGAGCCACTCCCGGAAGCGAAAGAGGGCCGCCGTCGCCGGCCCGAGCACCCAGGGCAGAAAGCGCGGAATATCCAGGCGGATGGTGTAGCGAGCGCCCTGATCGAATACGTTTGCCATGCCGGGAGTCTTCGGCGTGACTCCGGTTCTTCCTGCATCTCTGGACGCGTGGCAGACTGCGCGAACGGCAGGGCAGGGATTGCGGTCCGCCACGGTAAAAGGGGAATGGACAGAACGCAGCGGGATCGGGTCCCCCGTTCTTGCATTCCAGCTTCGGACCGGCATCACTCTCCGGTGAGATCACCCCTATGGCGTCACCGTCTACCTCTCCGACCTCCTCTTCCCGCGTGGCGAAGTCCCTCGCGCTTTACGAACGTGCGCTTGCCCTCATCCCGGGGGGAACGCAGCTCATCAGCCGGCGGCCCGGCCGGTTTGCCTACGGGGTTTGTCCCATCTACGCCGAGTCGGCAAGCGGCGCTACGATCCACGATGTGGATGGGAACGACTGGCTGGACTGGGTGAGCGCGATCGGCCCCGCGATTCTCGGCTACGCCTGCCCCGCGGTGGACGACGCAGTGCGCGAGCAGATCGGACGCGGCGCAGTGTTCACCGTGAACCATCCCGCCGAAGTGGAACTGGCCGAAGAGTTGGTCGCCGCCATTCCGTGTGCGGAACAGGTGCGCTACTGCAAGGGAGGCGGAGAAGCCTGCGCGATCGCCGTCCGGATCGCCCGCGGCGTCACGGGTCGCGATCGCGTGCTGGTCTGCGGCTACCACGGCTGGCACGACTGGTATCTGGCGGCGAACCTGGATGACGACACCCGCCTGGACTCCCATCTCTTCTCCGGAATCGAGCCGATCGGCGTACCCCGCGCGCTCGCCGGCACGACCATCCCGTTCCCCTACGGCGACCTGGAAGCGCTTGACACGCTGCTGCACCGCTATCCGGGTGAGGTGGCGGCGATCGTGATGGAGCCGATGCGCAGCGACTTCCCCGCTCCGGGCTACCTGGAGGGAGTCCGGGAGCGGGCCACCCGGGCGGGCGCGCTGCTCGTCTTCGATGAGGTATCCACCGGATACCGGCCCGCATTGGGAGGCGCGCAGGAGCTACTTGGGGTCACTCCCGATCTCGGCATCTTCGCCAAGTCTATGTCGAACGGTTACGCGATGGGGGCCGTGGTAGGCACGCGCGCGGCAATGGAGTCCGCTGGGCGGATGTTCATCTCCAGCACCTATTGGAGTGACGCCCTCGGTCTGATTGCCTCCCTCGCCACGCTCCGCGAGCTCCGCCGCACGGACGGCGTGGCGCGCCTCCAGGCGACGGGACGGTTGATGAAGGCGCGCCTTAACCAGGCATTCGCCGCCAGCGGCCTGCCGGGTGCGTGTGAGGGACCCGACTGGCATCCCGGCCTCCGCTTTCACGGACTCAGCGCCGGACAGCCTCGCCTGGTCTCTACCCTGTTCATGCAAGAAATGGCTGCTGCCGGGATCCTCACGTATCCGAGTTTTTACATGAACTGCGCTCACACTCCGGCCGATGTGGAACGCACCGCCGACTCCGCGTGCGCCGCCTTCCGCAAGATCCGACACGGCCTGGAAGCGGATTGCCTGGAGTCGCTGCTCGAAGTGGATCTTGTCGAAGAGCCGTTTCGCCGGTTGGTGCAGTGAGGCCGCGCCGGTGGCCCTGCTGCGTCCGGCAGGTCGGCGGGACGTCGGCGGTCCCGGGGGCGATGCAGTGAGGCCGCGCCGGAGGTCCCGCTGCGCGGCTCCCTTTCTCGGGGTCATCGCCATGGGGCTCTGCGGGCTGCCCCGCCCGCCGGCGACCGCCCAGGAGGCACCGCTCCCCGACCGGGACCCCGCGTGGGCTCTGGCGCATCGCCAGGGCCCCCTCTCCGCCGAAGAGACGCGGGCGTTCATGCTCGAACTGGCGCACTTTGTGAGTGAGAATCACAGCAAGACGCGACCGGACTCGCCGCAGCGGGGGATGGTTTACGAGTACCTCGACATGCCCCGCCGGGGGGAATTCGACCAGTTCGTGCAGGGCGAAGCGCTCGACACGATGCACGACGGCGCGTGGTTCGCGGCTGCGCTGGTGAACGCCGCACGGGCCACCGGGGACCCGTACTACCGCAGGCTGCTCACCCGGGATCTGCTCCCGTTCTATTGCAAGATGCTGAACGACAGCGACCGGTTGTTCAGCGCCGCGGAAAGTCACGCCCGCCCGGGCGCGGCGGCGTGGGGCCGCGAGTGGGCATTGCAAGAAGGCGAAAAGGGCTTCGTGCCCTACTATTGGGATGACGGCGGATCCGTCTCCATCGAAATGCGGCGCGACGGGAACCCGCGTCCCTCTCGTCCAGCGCTCGACCTGTTCGTCCGCAAGGGCGAGCCGAACCCCCGCTACCTGCTCAACGGCTATTCGCACGGTTCTTCCAATCACCTGGCACAGGATCTGGGGGTGATGCTCCAGCAGTCCTGGCTGCTCCTGCGGGCCACCGCGGACCCGGAAGAGCGCCGGCTGGTTGCGGCGCTGGCGCAGGCAGCGCGCCATCTGCATCAGTGCCGGATGAACCACCACGGCCACATCCCGATGTGCGATGCCCCCACCGGGCTGGCCAACAACGATCCGGACGAACTCCGCCGTCTGCCGGACGGCAGCAGTCCCCAACTCTGGGAGCCGGACAACCACCTCGTCCGGGCGCTCGCCCGTTACGTTCCCGGCCAGCGGGCCGAACTCCCGGGGTTTGCCGACGACCAGCAGTATCGTTACTACTTCGGCCTCGCGCGGCACGGCGGCGTCCTCCCCCGGCCGCTCGCCTTCAAGACCGTCTACGACGCGTATACCGCGCCGCTGCTGTACCACTATTACTCCGACGATGCACCGGCGCCCGCCGGCATCAACCGCTTCGACCTTCATCCGTATCACACGCTGGACGGACGGCTCACCGACTACCGGTCGGACCGCCGGGGGAGCGGCCAACTGCCGCGCCCGATCGGCTCGCGGATGGGACCACAAAACATGGTCTGCTGCGGGTGGGCACTCCAGGCGCTGCGGGCGGATCCGGCGCTCTGGGAAGCGCGGTACCGCACACAGTTTGGCGCCGACACTCGCGTCTACATCGAAGCTCCCGCGCCCGGCGCCGACTCCAGACCGCCCGCCGGCTCCCCGATCCGGATCGGTCCTCTCGACCTCCGCGTGCGCAGTACCCGCCGGGCGCTGATACTCACCGGCGCCAGCGATGAGCCGGAGGTCACCTTCTCGGTCTGCGCGCAGGCGGATGGGAAGGGCCCGCGGGCCGAGGTCTTTCTCAAACGCGACGGCAACACCCGAATCACGAACGAGAGCGGCGAGAACCTGGCGCACGAGGCCACCTTGCTGCCCATGAACCCGGGCTTCCAATTGGAGGTAACCATCCCGTACGGCGTGGTCCGGTCACAGAAACGGTGGCTCACGCCGGTGGATCACAGCCGCCTGTTTCTGAAAACCGCCGACGAGACGCAGGGGCTCTATCTGGCCGCCTCCACCGAGCAGGTCCGGGCCTGGCTGGCCCACGAACTGGGCGCCGGGCTGCGTACATGGCAGGCGATCTTCCGGCACCACGGCTACATCCCCACCGGACTCGGTACGGGGCAGAATTGGGACCGCTACTCGGACTCCGGCGGGTATGCCCACCTCATCAGCGCCGCGTCCCAGTGGTTGCTCTACCAGGAAGGGAAGCGTGACTGGGAAGTGCATCAGGCGCCCGATCTGCTTGCTTCCCGTCCCCCGGTGCGGTAAAATTGACTCTGGCGCCGGCCGCACATTGGCTCGTCGCCTTGACTTTGAGGAGAGGATTCCGAAATGGCTAAGGACAAAGGCACGAGTAAGACCAACGTGGCGGCCCGCGCTGAGCAGAAGGCTTTGGCGAGCACCTGCAAGGTGTGCGGCAACAAGTCCGAACTCGTGATGCGGGTGCCCAGCGTGGGCAAGCGCCACATGGCGCGCCTCTGCTGCGAGAAGGCCGGCAAGGCCTGAAGCTGATTTCAGCGGCGGCCGCCGGCCTCCGCCGCCTCGTTCGCTCGCTTGACCGGTCCGACCAGTCCGTGAACGGCGTGGTCTGCGGACCGAGTGGGAACACTGAAGCGGCCCAGGGAGATCCCGGGGCCGCTTCTTGCTGTGCGGGGACGGTGCCCCCCCGGGCGGAACGGCGGGTCGGTGCCATTCGCTCGAGACCGAGAGCAGTAGCCCATGACGGCCGATGCCGGAGGCGTCGAGCCCCGAGCCCGATCCGGGACAGGGTTCACCGATCGGCTCGGACTGCGCGGAACGCTAACGTGCGCCGGCGAACTTCAGCACTCTGCCGAATTTGCTCCACTCGGAGACGATCAGATTGCCGGACCGGTCGAACGCGACGGCGTGCGGGGAGTTGCAGATCCCGTCGGTCCACTGCGCCGGATCCAGCCCGAAGTTCGCACGGTGCGCCATCGTGGGGTTGTCCCCGATCTGGGCAGCGATGCTGTTGTCCTTCCCGAGGATGGTGACCCGGCCCTGCAATTCGGCAATCGCGATGTAGTCACCCGCGACATGAGCGGCCGCCGGCATGCGCAGGTTACGCTGCAGCACCTGCACGAGGTTCCCCTCGGTGTCCCACTGCTCCACCCGACCACTCTCGCGGTTGCAGACAATCAGCATCGGGGTGCGCCCGCGGCGATCTACGGCCAGACCGTGGCAGCGGTGGAACTTCCCGTCTTCCGCCGGATTTCCGCCCGGCCCTCCGAAGGACTTCACATACTTGCGGTCGCGGTCGTACTTGTGGATGAAGTTCTTTCCGTACCCGTCGGCCACAAAGATCGTGCCGTCGGGGAGCGCCACGACGTTGGTCGGGTTGAAGTCGGCGGCTTTGGTGTAGATACCGGACCCCTCGGGGTAGCCCATCGTCCAGGCCACCGTGCCATCCGTCTTGATCTTCAGGACCTCGTGGGCGCTCGGGCGAGCGGCGTAGAGATACTCACCATCCCGCTCGCGCTGCAGATGCAGACCATGAATCAGGGGCGGTCCGAAATTCCGCAGGTACTTGCCGTCCGGTCCGAAGACCAGAATGCCCCGTGGGCTGTCGGTGCTGACATATACATTCCCGGCGCGATCCACCGCCGCCCCGCCGTGCGCCGGTCCGAGGAGCTGATTGTCCGGCTGCGCGGAGAAGTAGTTGGGGACAAGTGAGAACCTGGCTGATCCCTGTGCCCAGCCGACGACCGGGCCCGCCAGCCACTGGATGGACAGACACAGGGCGGCCAGGACCAGGAAGCGTGTTCGACCAGAGCGCATCATTCAGTTACCTCGGGGTGAGTGGAGCTCTCCATTGCACGCTCCGACCCACGAGGTGAGTGTTCGACATCCGCTCCGGAATCGCCTCCCGCCCATCCCGCGCCGTCAGATCGCTCCCACACCCTGAATTCGTTGAACTCGGAATCGATCCCCGGCGTCTCAGTCCCCGCGAGATGTGAGGAGAACAGGAATGCGAACTACGCCAGGCGTCGTGCTGGTCGGGATGATTGCAGCCGGGGGCATGGTGGGCATTGGGCTTCTGTCCGCGGATCGGGCCGTAGCCCGCGAACTCCCCGCCGCCGCCGCGACCCGCCCCCTGGACCAGGGACCGCAGGTGCGCCCGGCCTCCGAGGCGGGCATCGGCCGTCTGATTTCGCTCGCCGGCGCCCGCGACCTGCGCGGAAAGGCGGCGCCGCGGGCCGCGCTCCGTGGCCCGCAGGGGCTGGTAGTGGCGCTGCTCAGCAGTTCCTGTCCGGTGAGCAAGCGGCTGGCGCCGGCGCTGGGGCGGCAGGAGGCGGCCTACTCCCGGCGTGGAGTTTCGTTCGTGTACGTCGCACCCATTGCCGCCGATACCGGCGACAGCCTGCGCGACCTCGCGCGCACCGCCGGACTGCGCGGCCCGATCCTCCGGGACGAGACGCACCGCCTGTGTGCGGACCTGGGGGTGACCTCCACCACGGAAGTCCTGCTGGCGGACGGGGCCCGCACCCTGGTGTATCGCGGCGCGGTCAGCGATCAGTACGGACCGACCTGGTCGCTGGAGCAGGCTCGCCGGAACTACCTCGCCGACGCCATCGAGGCGCTGCTGGCCGGAACTGCGCCGTCCGTCGCGGCGACCACTGCTCCCGGCTGCACCCTTTCCCCCCGGGTTGCGGGCCGGACCGCCGCGCCCCCCGGGCGGGGCGCGCCCACCTATCACGCCCGGATCTCACGGATTGTGCAGGCGCACTGCGGGGAGTGCCACCGGAAGGGCGGCCTCGCCCCGTTCGCGTTGGAGACCCTGCCGGACGTGACCGCACACGCCGCCATGATCGAGCGCGTCGTGGAGCAGGGGCGCATGCCGCCCTGGTTCGCGGCGCCGCCCCCGCCGGGAAAGCCGAGTCTCTGGGCGAACGACCGCACACTGCCGGCCGCCGACCGTGCGGATCTGCTGGCCTGGCTGCGCGGCCCTCGCCCGGCGGGCAGCCCGGATGACGCTCCCCTCCCGCGCCGGTTCGACCCTTCCTGGCTGGCTGGAAAGCCCGATGTCACTTTCCAGATCCCGGAACCGGTTGCTGTGCAGGCGGACGGCACGATGGCCTACGTGTCCCGCGAAGTGGAGACCGGCTTCACCGAGGACCGATGGGTGCGCGCCATTGAGGTAGCGCCCACCGATCGGTCGGTGGTGCACCATGTGCTGGTGTTCGTCCGCGCGCCCGGAACCGGAGGCAGAGTGAACGAACTGCGCGACGAACTGAGCGGCTTCTTCGGCATCTACGTCCCGGGGAACAGCACGCTCGTCTACCCCCCGGGGTTCGCAAAGAAGATCCCCGCTGGATCGCGGCTTCGGTTCCAGATCCACTACACCCCCAACGGGAAGGCCACCACCGACCAGACGCGTCTGGGTCTACAATTCACGTCCGGTCCGCCGGAGCACGAAGTCCGGGTGGCCGGCATCGCCAACCTCCGCCTCGCCATCCCCGCGGGAGCTCCGGACCACCCGGAACAGGCTGCCCTGCCGGTCCCCGCGGAGGCGAAACTCCTGGGCTTCCTGCCGCATATGCACCTGCGTGGGAAGGCGGCCCGGTTCGAGGTCGTCGCCGCGGACGGCACCCGGCGGGTGCTGCTCGACGTGCCGCGCTACGACTTCAACTGGCAGCTCTATTACCGCCTGGCGGAACCGGTCACCGTGCACCCCGGCAGCCGCATCGAGTTCACCGGACGCTTCGACAACAGCGCGGGAAATCCGGCCAATCCCGACCCCGGCAAGCTGGTCCGCTGGGGCGCGCAGACCTACGATGAGATGCTGCTCGGCTACGTGGAGTACTACACCGAAGGCAACGCCGGGCCGGCGCTCCGTCCGGGACTCGGGCTGCGACCTGCCGGAGGGCTCGGAGAGGGCCAGGGACTGGAGGCGCTCTTCCGCCGCTTCGATCGGGACGGCAACGGCAAGATCACCGCGGCGGAACTGCCCAACGCCGCCCTCTTCCGCCGCCTTGACGCAGACGGCGACGGCGCCGTCACCCTGGAAGAGACCCGCACCCGCCTCCCCGGCCTCCGCCGCGACCCGTGAAGAGGCGTGGGTATTTGCGGCGTGGGTCGGGTCCCATGTACCCGAGCCACGCCGGGTGCCCCTGGGCGTAGCAAGTGGTCCCCCACGGGGAACGGCACGAGGACACCGGTACCCGGGTCGCGCCGGGCGCCCCCTCGGCGTAGTGAGTGGCCCTCGAGGCAAATGAGTCGGGTCCACCGTACGCGGCCTGCGCCGGATGCCCTTCGGGGGTCGCATCGCGAACGCCTCGGGACAGCAGCCTCCGACCCAACGACAGAACAATATCTGTACCATGCCGCAGTGCAGTATCCCTCCCTGGACCATGCAGGACTTCTGAAATGCCCCACTCGAATCGATGCTGGTGGATCCCGCTCGTGGTGGCCTGGTTTTCCGTCACCTCCGCCACAGCAGCGGACTCCGCAAAGAAACTCAATCTACTCGTCATCACGGCGGACGACCTGAACGCCGACTCGGGCGGGTGGAACGGCAGCAAGCTCGGTGCGACACCGAATCTGGATGCGTTCGCGGAGAAGTCGCATCGGTTTGTGAACAGTCATGTCACTGTTCCGATCTGCCAGCCGGGCCGGTCCGCACTCATGACCGGTCGCGTCCCGCACCGCAACGGCGCGCTTGGGTTCAACCCAGTTCGCCGCGATGTGCCGACCCTCCCGGAAATACTTCGGGACCAGGGCTACTACACCGCAGTTATCGCCAAGGCGGCTCACATGGCGCCTCCCGAGAAATTCCCCTGGCACGCGACCGGCGACCAGGCACTCGGCAAGCAGCCGGCCAGGTTTGGAGAGAAATTCCGCGAGATGCTCGCTTCGGCCGCGAAGGATCAGAAACCGTTCTTCATCAACGCGAACATCTGCGACCCGCACCGGCCTTTTCTGAAGGACCCCGGCAATCGGGCCAAACCCGACGACGCGGCCCACGGCGCGAGGGTTTACGAGCCGGAAGAGGTCTCGGTACCGCCGTTCCTCGAAGACATCCCCCGAGTCCGCGAAGAAGTCGCCCAGTACTACAGCTCCGTAAGCCGGTTCGATGTCGCCTTCGGCCTCGTGATGAAGGAACTCACCGACGCCGGGCGTGATGCCGATACTGTGGTCGTCTTCATGTCGGATCACGGCATGTCGTTCCCGTTCTCGAAAGCCACCGTCTACGTCAACGGCACCTCGTCGCCGGTGCTGATCCGCATCCCCGGTATGAAGCAGCCGCAATCGCGACCGGAGTTCGTCAGCAGCGTGGATGTGATGCCGTCTCTGCTAGAACTGCTCGAAGTGAAGCCGCCGGCGGGGATGGACGGGCGCTCCTGGTTGCCGCTTCTCACAGGCAAGCGGCAGCCCGATCGCGACTTCGTGGTCACACACGTCAACACGGTCAGCAGTGGTAAATCGTTCGCCCAGCGATGCGTGCGCACGAAGGACCGCTCGCTGATGTTCCACCCCTGGGTGGGAGGCAAGGACAGGTTCCGCGTCGAGGCGATGAGCGGCCTGAGCTTTGCCGCGATGAACAGTTCGACCGACGCGAAGGTTCAGGCGCGCGTCAGGCAACTCGTTGATGGCGAGACGCTGATGTTGTTCGACACCGCAGCCGACCCAACCGAGCGGAAGAACCTCATCCATGATCCACGGTACGCGAACGATCTGGCGGAGCTGAGCAAGAGACTGCTCCAGCACATGAAGAAGACCAACGACCCGCAGATGAATGCGTTCAAGGCGGCGATGGAGAGTCTTCCTCGGGGAACAGAAGCCCCCCCTTCGTCCTTCGCGTCCCCCGAGTCGCAGGCTCGCTTTGACACTGATGAGTGACCTGAATCGTTTCCCGCCCATCCGAACGTCTTGAACGATATCAATGCAATAATACGGCACAACAGCAGCGGACCTGAGAACGATGAAGCCAGCAAGCCATTTCCGATTCCAGCGGTACACTTTCCCCGGAACACTGTTTCTTCTTTCCCTCCTTCTGGCGTTCGCCTCACAGACACCTGCGGCTGACGCACCGAAGTACAACGTGCTCCTCATCATGGCGGATGATCTCCGGCCGGCGATGGGGTGCTATGGCGATAAGCAGGCGAAGACGCCGAACCTTGACCGGCTCGCCGCACGCGGAATCCGCTTCGACCGTGCCTATGTGCAGTATCCCGTGTGCAACCCCAGCCGCACTTCGATGCTCACCGGCACGCGGCCGGAAGCAAACGGCGTTACCGGCAACGGCACGTTTTTCCGCGAGAAACTCCCCGACACTGTGACGTTGCCGCAGTGGTTCCGACAGAACGGAGCTACGGCGGTTTCCTACGGGAAGATTTTTCACGCGGGCCTGGTCGAGGGGGAAGCGGAAAACCGTTTCTTCGACAGCGGCAAGTCGTGGGACGAAGCGAGGATGTTTCGCCCGACCAGAGCAGGCAGCACCGGTCCGCGTCGCAACCTCACCGGGGGGAAACTCCGGTGGTGCGAGGTCGCCGCTCTCGACGGCAGCGACGACGACCAGTCCGATGGACAAACCGCGAAACACACGATCGCCGCGATGGAGCGCCTCGCCGGCAGCCGGTGGTTCATCGGCGCCGGCTTCCATCGCCCGCACGATCCGTTCGTGGTGAACCGGCAATACGTCGCGAAGTTCCCCGCCGGCTCACTCACTCTGAACCGCGATCCCGCGAGCGCCTCCGAACTGTTGAACCATTCCCTCGGCGGCGGCGCCTTCGGGGAGGCGTTCCAGAAGTTTGAAGATCGAGATCGAATGGACTTCCTCACGCACTATTACGCCGGGGTCACACAGACCGACGCTCAGGTCGGCCGGCTGATGGATGCGATGGATCGCCTCAAACTCTGGGAGAAGACGGTCGTCATCTTCGTGGGAGACCACGGCTATCACCTGGGCGAGCGCGGTTGGTGGAACAAGAACACCCTCTTCGACCGATCGTGCCGCGCGCCGTTTCTGCTCGTTGCGCCGGGCGTGAAACCTGCAGTCTGCGACAGTCTCGTCGAGTTTCTCGACATCTACCCGACGGTTGCCGAACTCTGCGGTCTGACCGTTCCCGAGACGGTGAAGGGCAAGAGCCTCCGGCCACTCCTCGCCGCCCCGAAGAAGCCGTTCCATGACTCCGTCTTGACGCACATCACGCGCGGCCCAAAGGTGACCGGCTTCGGCCTTCGGACCCACCGCTGGCGATACATCGAATGGAGCGACGGGGGCCTGGAACTCTACGATCACAGCAACGACCCCGAGGAATGGCACAACGTGGCAGGCGGCGACGCGAACGCGAAAGTACTGGCGGAACTCAAGCGAAAACTCGCCGATCGTCGTTGAGATCACGGCGACGACTGCCGGCAGGCCCTGGGGAGGGGAACACGACGATCGGGAAAATGGAACCAGGTACCGCAGACACCTGACAGTCGCGGATGATCGAATGCAGAGCCGTCCGCGCCGCATCGTGGTCTGCCTGGTCCTGTTCGTCCCCGGTTGCTCCGCTGCCGTCTCGACGGAGGACAGAACGTCCCGCAAGGGGAGGTGGCCGGCTGCCGGGACGAAGGCGAGCAATCCGACGACCCGCTCATGCTAATTGGACAGTCGACCCGCCATCGCCACACCGTTGCCCTGCTGCCAACTTCGGCAGTTCTTTCGCCGTAGTTACTACGACAACTACGATACCCTGCGGTTTACGTCCTCACTGAGCGCCAGCGGTCCTACTCTGGCAAGGGTTTCGAAAGAGATTCCAGGGGTCTGTTTCAGATATCCTTTAAGGTGGCTGGTTTGGCTGGGTTGGCTGATTGGGGTGGTTTGGCTGTGGCAGAACTGCCCGACTTGTGATTTACTTCCTTGATGTCTTTCTCACGGACGGTCACGCCCCTCCCCAAGCCACAGCGCGGCCCTGCTTCGCTGCTGAGCCTCTAGTTTCTACCCCACGTCATCCCTCGGGGGCGTTGGCAGCGGGACGGGATTTCGCTGTCTGATCGAATCGCTCACTACTCTTGCTGGCTTTGGAGGTCTCATGCACCCGCTGCTCCGATCCCACTTCCCGCTCGCCGGGATCCTTATGGCCCTTGTTGCACTGGCCGGACAACCTTCGGTGAAGGCTGACCACACGCCGCGGAGGGCGGTCCAGATCGAAGGTTCGGCTCGCCTCACTATCATTGAGTTGGAGGCCAAGAAGCTCAAGGTCAACGCCGCGATCTTCGCGCTTCTGGGCAATAAGTACCATCTTCGGGTAACCGGGACGGTGCCCATGGGGGCGCGTGGGACCGTTGTCGACGCCTTCAATGAGCGGTTTAGGAATGACAATGACGTGGAGTTCGCTTTTGAAGTGAAGGAGGGAACGCCTCCGGATCCAAGCGAGGATGTCTCCATCTGGCCCCTCAGCTTCACTTCCACTCCCATCAACCCGCTTGGGGGTGGAGCGGCGCCCCCAAGCTCTCCCAGCATCGACCAGCTGGTCACACTCCTCAACAGCATCTACGGCTCACCTGATCGTCCCGTCGTCTACCGGTCCCGCAGCAATCTCGTGCTCCGGGGGCCTTGGAAGGTGCGTCGCGATGTGAAAAAGGTGCTGGCTGTTGTCGATGCGCCATTCCCTCAGGTCCAGCTGGATGTCTGGGCGATCCAGGTCAGCGGCAGCCAGAAACGAGTTAGCGAGACCATGGCGAAGGAGAGCAAGCGAATCCTCGAAGCACAGGATCAGATGCGAAGGGCAAAGGACGCTTTGTTCGACAGTCTCCAGAAGGAGCCGGTGAGCGCCTACAAGCAGGATCTTCTGGAGCGCCTTCAACGGCTGGGTTTCTGCCGCGTCAATCAGGATCCGCTGAGTTTGAACGAAGCCATGCTGATGTTGGGATGCCTTAAAGAGCCCGTGGAACTCGTCAATCGAGCACGGAAGGCGGCGCAAAAGCCCCAAGGGGCCAAGATGGCGGACCCCTTTGAGCATTTGGCCAAGGCACTGGACGACACGACGAAGCACCAACGGATCATGCGAGCTTTCCTGTGTGCCTTGGAGAAGTTCCAGGATTCCAACGCCGAGTTGGACACTCCCGACGAGATGCGACTGCACGCCCAAGGAGCTGATCGCCTGCTGCAGGACGCGGTTTCGGCCTATCAGCGTGGAAACAATGAGGCCTATCTGGAGCCCGTTCTAGACGACCTTCGGAAGCGAAACGGCTCGGGCGGGATCCAGTTTACCGGACGCTCTCGGATCGTAGTGACCAGCTCGCTTGAAGCGGGGATGGCAGCTACGGTGTTATCCTCCGTGGAAGGCGGTCTCCCGCGCCCATTCAATGTAGATCTCTTCAATAGCGCCTTTCCGGCCACTCCTGGGCAAGGAACGGGTGGGACGGAGACGACCACGGTGACAAAGCCGGACGGCACCCAGGAAACCACTGTAAAGGAGATAACGAAGGATACTCCTCTCGGCGATCCATTCGGGGCGCTGAGGGAACCGCGCAGAATTAATCCTCCCGTCAGGCGGGGACCACTCCCGGGATGGTCACGAACCACTTCCCCAGTGCCGGGAGACGCTCGATCTGCGTTTCCAGGGCGGCCATCTCGGGTGCGAGGAGCCGCACGCC
>SYMT01000057.1 GCA_005805375.1 Actinomycetota bacterium | reverse complement strand
TCACCACGCGGGCCCAGGAACTCGGGTTGGGAGCTTCCTGGGAAGCGGCGGAGCCCCCCCGGACGGGATGACGCCGCGCCCGTCCGCACGCCTCCTCCCCGGCCTCCCAGCACGTCTCCCCCGATCTCCGACAAGATACTTGCCTTCGACCTCGGCACTGGCATTGTCGCAGATGATCTGCTTGAAGCCCCACTGCGGGTTTCCCAGGCCATCATGGTTCCCCCCAAAATGGTTCGCCCTGTAGCAATACCACTCATACATCGAGAAGTGGTAACACTCGACGAATTCCGGGCCGGCAACGGAGGTGCCGTCCCGCAGGATCTTGACCTTGTACCAGTGGGTGTAGGGCATGTGTCCCGGTCCCGAGGTGATCTTGCATACCATCGTCTCGTGGGGACTGGGAATAATGTAGCACTCGCCGTTGCCGCACGAATCCGCATCGTGCGTGACCACGTTGAGCACCAGGCCGCCCCCGCCGATTTGGTAGGAGATGTGGCCCTTGTAATCGAATGTGCGATCGTTGAACGCACTGGAGTTGTACGGCAGGTAGCCGATACTGGTAGTGGCGCCGCACGTGAGGGCGCAACCGAGGAGCAGAAGCGCGATGATCGTTACAACGAACGAACGTTTCATCGAGGTTGTCTCTATGTGCCCGCGGGGACCGTCCACAGAACTGGCAGATACCTGTGGTCGGGGTAGGCTACGGGCGTCACTGCCACCTCTCAATTATTGAACTCTTGAGACCAGAGCGTCAACTCCCGAAACAAGTTGTTTGTGTCAATTCTTGCACGCCGCCTGGTCTACTTCCAACCCGGAGTCTTCCGGACCCGCCACGGATTGAACCACGCATCGGTTTCTCCGCAGGTGTAGATGTGGTCGGAGCGCCACACGGTCCGGGCGCACCACTCCGCGGTATCCACTCCGGTGTCGGAGTGGCCCGCGGGGAACGGAATGCCCCCGGAAGGAGCGGAGCCGGCTATTGCAGTCCGGGTAACAAATCTAGGTCCTCGGCCGCAGTGGGGCGATCGCGGGACAGCGAGTCAAGCGCGGCGGTGCGCACGAACAGGTTGGCGCCGAACACCAGCGCCAGGACCGCCAGATCCGGGAGCACCCACCAGGCCGCCGGCGCCGTGAGGGCATCGGTGTAGCCGAAGCGATTGGCGAGCGAGCCGGCCCAGTACACGACCGGGAGCAAACCCAGCTCGACGGCGTAGGCCCATCCGGCAGCCTGCCACACGCGGGGGCAGAGGGCGCAGAGCGAAGTGAGCAGCTCGGTGCGAGACCACCAGTGGAGCGGCGCCAGCAACAGCGCGAACTGCGCCAGCACCGGGATGTTGCCCCACCGCGTCAGACTGGGCGCCCCCGCCAGATCGGGTAGCACGCTCCAATAGGCAATGACGGCGCCGATCCAGGCGATCAGTCCCACACAGTAGAACGGCAGAAGGAGTGCTGTGCCCAGAGCGCGGAGCGCCTCGGCGGGAGAGAAACCGTGTCCCAGGCACGCGCGCAGGCGCCCGTGCTTGCGTGCCGTGGCGATGCCGGCTGCCAGCAGTCCCGGCGCCAGGAAATGAAATGCTGCGCCGGCGATGGAAAGTCCAGCCTGGGTCAGCGACACCAGCCAGAGGCCGGCAGGAACGTATCTGGGCAGCAGGACGCGCACCCAGGGAGAACTGAATCCCAGCGCAGACAGATAGGACTGCACGAGAAAGCGGTTTCCGCCCGTCGGCCCCCGCACATAGCGCCAGTCGAGGCAGAACAGAGTGACGACAAACTGCACCACCAGGAGGCCGGCCAGCAGCAGCAGGCCGAACCCCAGCCCCCGCCAGGACCAGGCTCGGTGCAACTCGTATCGGAGCAGGCGCAGCCAGAGCATAGGAACTCTCTTGGGGGTCGGATCGCCAGGTCCGCCGGCCCCCGGCGCCGCGCGAAGCGCGGGTAAGGAATCGGGGAACTACGACGGCGCCGGTCAGGGTGGCGCTGTGCTGTCCGCACCCGGAGCCGACGGGGGAACGGTGGGCGTCAGTTCCTGCGGAATGTCTCGCTCAGGAAGCGGATCCGGGGGAGGGAGACTCAGTGCTGTTACCTCGCGCCGGAGCCGACGGGCCTCGCCTTCGAGGTCCCCGATTTCTCGCTCTCGCTGCGCGTTCTCTCGCTGCAGCCGCTCCACCTCCTGTTGCAGTTGCTGTGATCGCCGCTCTTCTTTTTCCAGGCGCTCGGCAAATTGGGCAAGACGCAGGTCCACGGAATAGATCGAACCATCCTCCTGGAGAGTGAGGAGCGGAGCGGTGCGCACGGCGGGCGAGGGCGGCCGCCGCCGGATCCAGAGCTGCGTGAGCACAAATCCCACGCTGCACAGGAAGAGGATCGAGAAAAACGCGATGAGTTTGCCCATAGGAAGTGTTGCACCCCGGCCCCTGGTGTGCCGGAATGGATTTCTTCAGCTCTTGCCGAACCAGTATTCCGGAGGCGCCAATGGGGTGGATACTGGAATTTTATCGCCGGGTGGGACAGACGGAACTGGTGATCGAAGAACTGGATCCATTCTTCGCGCGCCAGCCCCGGTTCACGCGCGAACCGCAGCGTGAAGTTGATCCGCTTGCTGAGCACGAAGTCTGCTTTTTCTATGTGAACCCGATCAGTCGAGTCGAGTTCGCATTCACGTTTCAGACCCCGCCGGAGGCGGAGGAAGAGGACTTGGGACGCGCCGACTTTTCGTTCGAGGCGACGGCGCTCCGGCTGGAATTGCCGCTGCTGCAGCACCCGGAAACGGCACAGGAGGCGATTCCCATCGTCGAGGAGATCTGCTTGCAGTTGGATGTCCTGGTGCGGGACCCACAGCGGGAACAGGAGCTTCCAGCGCGACCGGACGCTGCTGTGCTGATCCGAAGTTACCTGGGATGGAATCAGGAGGCGCAGGAGACGCTGGCCTATCTGGAGGACCGGCGCGCGCGGTACCTGCGAACGGCGCTGGCGCTGGTGGGAGCGGTCGTGATTCTGGGGATCTTACTGCTGCTCGGCGGACGGTGAGGGACCGGGCCGCTCCGGCAGCGGAATGTGCTCCAGCCGGAACGGATAGACCTTTCGCTGGCCCCCCTGATATGCCAACCGGAGGCGCAGCGTGGCCGGTGCGCCCCGGAGGTCCTGAAACGCCACCCGGTACCGGGCATGGTTTGGGCGCAGCAGGTTCATCACGCTGCCGTTCGGTGTGCCGGCCCGGCCCATCGCATCCAGGAGGCTGATTCCGTAAGTGCCGTCCTGGATGGTGTTGAGCAGCACATCGGATGAGGGCGCTTCCACACTCAGCACGGCGCGCGTCCAGACGCCTTCCCGCTGGATCTCCTCTACCCGGATTTTTACTCCCCCCTGCTCTTCCGTAAACGGCAGAGTGCGACCCGCCAGCGACACCCGGAAATCCAGTGGGCCCGCCCTCTCGTAGGCGACGATTTCGCCGAAGAGCGCCCGCACTTCCCGGGCCCCGGTGGGGAACGTCTGGGCAAACAGGTAGGCCCGCACAGCCGCCGGATCGCCCGGACTCTCGAGCATGCCCCCGTGGTGCGGCACGTCGAAGAGTCGCGAGCCGGACGCCACTGTGAGCCCGCTGACCTGAAACAGCGCCAGCCGGTCTGCACTCTTGCGATCGGGTGCGTACACGCCCAGGTGGAGCTGCAGCGACATCCGCTGCTCGGAAGCCGGCGGCCGCCCCGGCAAGTAGCCGGTGGTGGCGTTGCGGGTCAGCACGATGCGATCTACCGCGACGGTGTACGGACCGGCGCCGGCTTCCGGGCGGGGCACCGGCGCCGCCTGCAGACGCGCAACCCCGAGGACCGGAATACCGAGGAGAAAACTCGCCAGGGTCAGCATCGCAATGGACTGCTTCACGGCGCGGCCCCGCCGGAAGCCGGCTCGCGGGGGGTAGTGGTTTCCCCCGTTCGCACCCGGGCTTCCAGAGTGAAAGCGTTTACCGGCTTTTCTCCCGGCCGCGGGTCGCGTGCCACTTGCACCCGATACCTCCCGGGCCGCAAGTGCGGCAGGCGGACCTGTCCCCGGTCATCCGCCACCACTTCCAGCCAGCGCCAGGGACCCCAGCCGGCATCCGTCTGTGTCGCAAGGCCGAGACGGCCGGTGGCCGCAGCACTGCCTGATCCCCCAATCGGAACGATGAGTGTGCCGCCCCCGTCGGTCGCGTAGAAGGGGTGGTCCGGGACCAGTGGCCCGAAGTCCGGTTCCGCCGGGTCGGCCGGAGCCGGGAGGCGGTCCGGAACGGTGACGTCAGGCAGTTGAAAGGCGAGCCGCCGGACCGCGCCGCTGCGGACGAGCAACTCGATTCGCGCCTGCGCCGGCAGCGCCCGCACGTCCGAGAACGTGGCCGAACATTGCCGCAGTGTGCCGCCGGTATTGGGTAGGAGGTTTGCCCCGCCGCCGCTGGCCACCAGGCGCCCTCCCTGCGCCAGAGGCACCTGGATTCCGTACGGCGCTTCGGCGTCGGGATTCGCGACGGTCACTCCCGCCGGCCATTCCTGCGTGAACGTCACGGTGAGCGTGGTGCCGTTGTGCCGGACCTGCCGCAACGTTACCCGGAGCCCGTCCGCCTCCCTGGTCAACGGCAGACGGCCCGTCAACGGGAAGTCCAACTGGGCGACTCGCGCGCGCGCGTGCACGAGGATGACCCCCCGGAGACGGCGGATGCGGCCCGCCCCGAGGGCCAGATCCGCCGCGGAGAGATGTACCCGCCACAGCGACGTGCTGGGGGATGCGTTCTCCTCGGCCGCGTAGGTTGTGAAAGCCAGATTCCCCTGCTCGGTCTCGGCGACCACTCCACGGTCCAGTCCAGCTACGTGGGACACCAACTCGGGTTTCGGCGGCCGTACGGCGAGCGTGATCTGGAGTCCCTGGCGACCGGAGACCCCGGCCGTGCGCCGCACCCCAGGCTGCGGCGGCGCTCCAAACCCGTCCGGGGCAAAATCCAGGGAGAGGTTGACCGACTGGCTTACCTTCTCTGCATACACGCGAAAGCCGTCTATCAGGGCTTCGGGTACTACGACAGGGGTGGAGCCGGGACGAGGGGCGGAGGAAGCGGGCGCG
>SYMT01000499.1 GCA_005805375.1 Actinomycetota bacterium | reverse complement strand
CGGCCGAGGGCCACTCGGTGTCCACCCACGTCGTCCACCTGGGACAGCTCCTCGGGGGTAAAGCCGCCCTCGGGGCCGCACAGCAGTGTCAGGCGGGGCGGGCACGTGGGAACGAGGATGTCCCGGAAGCGGTGCGGGCCGGTGGGATCAAGGCAACAAATCGTGTTCTGATTCGGGTCTTGCGTTTCCCGGACGAGAAACCGCCGTAGCTCGAGCGGCCCCCACACTTTCGGCAGGCGCACGCCCCCGCACTGTTCGGCGGCCTCCCGGGTGATGCGCTGCAGCCGCTCCAACCGGCGATCCCAACGATCCTCTCGGGTGAGCGCCACGGTGCGAGTGGTATGCAAAAATTGAACGCGGGAGACGCCGAGTTCGGTGAGTTTCTGGACCACCCAGTCCAGTTTCTCCCCTTTCAGGACCGCGATGGCGACGGCCAGCTCGCCGGACAGTTCCGTGGCCGGCGCACGCGCCTCTCCCAAACGGGCAGTCACCCGCGCCGGCGTGACCAGCGTCAGCTCCGCTTCACATTCGCTGCCGTCGCCGGTAAAGAGCACGATGCGCTCTCCCGCACGCGCCCGGAGCACTCGGCTGAGCTGCCGGGCGACGTCGTCAGGCAGCGTCACCTCGCGGCTACTGAGCGCGCGCGACGCAACCAGGAACCGGTGTGTCATCGCCAGGAGCGCAGTTTCTTCAAGACGCTGTTGTGACCGCGCCCGAAGTAGTCGTGGAGACGTACCCACTCCTCGTACATGGCAGAATAGCGCGCGTGGGCTGCGAGGTCCGGCCGATAGGTGTGGTCGCGCACGCCGCCCATGTGAGCGACCGCCTCTTCCAGGCAGTCGTAGCCTCCCCGCGCGGCGCCCGCCGCCACGGCGCCGAGGATGGCGGCGCCTACCGCGCACGCCTGCCCGCTCCGCGCCACGTGCAGGGGGCGCCCCGTCACATCCGCGTAGATTTGCATCAACAGCTCGTGCCGCTCGGACAGCCCGCCGGCGCCCACGATGGTGTGAATCTCGATTCCGTGGCGCACAAAGTTCTCCAGGATCACCCGGGTACCGAAGGCGGTCCCTTCGATCAGCGCGCGATAGATGTGTTCCGGGCGGGTGTCGAGCGTCAGTCCGAGCAGGACGCCGGAGAGTTCTGCGTCCATCAGTACCGAGCGATTGCCGTTCCACCAGTCGAGCGCCAGCAGCCCGCTCTCGCCGGGGCGGAGCAGCGCCGCCCTCTCGGACAGCAACTGGTGCGGAGAAATCCCTCGGGCCTCCGCCTCCTGCTGTTCGGCGGCAGGCAGGCTGTGGCGCACAAACCAGTTCAGGATGTCGCCGGTCGCGGGCTGACCCGCTTCGTAGCCGAAGTAGCCCGGCAGAATCCCGTCCTGGACCACCCCCGCGATGCCCGGGAAGGAGTTCCCCGAAGTAGCCAGCACCATGTGGCAGCCGGAGGTCCCGAGGATCACCACCATCGTGCCGGGTCCGGAAACTCCTGCCGCGGGGACGGCGGCATGGGCATCAATGATCGAGGTCGCCACCGGAATTCCGGGCCGCAGGTGGAGGCGTTGGGCAGTCGCCGCCGTCAGCTCTCCCGCGCACGTCCCGATCGGGACCACCTCGCCGGCAAGCTTTTCACTCGCGAGATGTTCCAGTCGCGGATCCAGCGCGCGGAGAAAATCGGGGGATGGGTATCCCTCCTCGCGGCCCCACAACGCCTTGTAGCCTGCCTGGCACGCACTGCGGGAGAGTCTGCCCGTCAATTGCCAGACCAGCCAGTCGCCGGCTTCCACCAGGCATCCCGCCTCTGCGTAGACTGTGGGCGCCTCGTCCAGAAGTTGCCACGCCTTCGGCAAGAGCCACTCGGAGGAAGTCAACCCGCCGTATCGGGCGAGAAACGGCTCTCCTCGCTCCGTTGCCAGCCGGTTGACGCGGTCCGCTTCCGGCTGCGCGGCATGGTGCTTCCAGAGCCTGGTCCACGCGTGCGGTTCGGTGCGCAGCCTCGCATCCCGCGACAGCGGCGTTCCATCAGCGCGACAGGGCACGAGCGTACAGGCGGTGAAATCCACTCCGATACCGACGATATCTGCCGGATGCACCCCGGCGGCCTCCAACGCCGCGGGCACGATCTGCTCGAGGACCGCGAGGTAATCGTCGGCGTCCTGAAGCGCCCAATCCGGCTCCAGCCGCCCCCCGTCCGGAAGCGACCCTTCCACGACCCCGTGCGGGTACGGCGCCACCGCCGTCCCCGCCTCCCGCCCGTCGGCCAGACCCACGACCACCGCGCGCGCCGATTCAGTTCCGAAGTCCAATCCCAGTGCGTACTGTGCCATCTACTCACCCTTCCGGGTAGGAAAAAACAGTGGGGAGTGAGGAACGAGCGTCGCTTTCTTCACTCCTCGCCATTCTTTCCTGCCTTCGCGCTCACTGCCATTTCCAGGATGAGGGTCGTGCCCCCTGGACCGGTGCAGAGCCGGACGCAGTCAGCGGTCTCAATGATCAGCGTGAAGCCAACTCCGGCGGAGTCGGCCGAGGTCCACCCCCGGTGGAGTGCGGCGCGCGGGAGGTCTTCCCACGCGATGCCTTGCCCCTGATCGCTGATGCGGACGCACACGCGCCCGCACTCCACCGCAATTTCGACGAACCCACCCCGGCCATGTTGCAGGGCATTGGTCGCGGCCTCGCAGACGCAGAGTTCCAGATCCGCCGCCCTTTCGACGTCCATCGCGATGCGCCCACAGACACTGCGCACTGCCTCCCGCACGCGCCAGATGTCCCGTTCCTTGTCAACGGGAAGCGGGCCTTCCCGGAGGGTCCCCTCGCCCGGACGGGCCCACTGCACTGCGAGTTCCCGGGCTTCGCAGAGCCGCAGGCGACCAGCGGTCGCCGCGAGAAACACGTTACGGTAT
>SYMT01000498.1 GCA_005805375.1 Actinomycetota bacterium | reverse complement strand
GGGGGCGAGGGGGCCGCGCCGGTCCAGGTAGCTGAGGAAGACGTCGTCGCGGGCCCGCCACTTGCCGGTCGCGGGGTCCAGGAGATGCGCAAAACGGCGCGCCGTCGCCGGGTCTCGGGCGAGGTGCTCCAGCGACCCCTTCCCCCCGTTGCGGGCCGGGTCGGCGGGGATGATGCCGTGACCCTCCATGTTCGATTGCCCGGCAAGGACGAACACCGCGACCGGCGCAACCGCCTTCGGCTGGGCGACGGTGGGCCGGCAGGCGACCCTGGACCCCGGCTCGCCGCCCCCGACCCCCTTGTACGCCGCGACGGAGACGGCGAGGGAGGAGCCTGCCGCGACGGCGGCGGCCCGCGCGGCTTCCCGCAGAACGCCGCGCCGCGTGAGCGGTCGAGTACCCACTGCATTGTTGTTGTGTTCGATCATGGCGTCACCCCACCGTCACGGCGTGTTTGGAACTAGAAAATGTGGAACGCCTTCGCGTCCCATTCCTTTCGCAGCGCCGGGTCCTCCGCCCGGCGCAACAGCTCGTAGTAGCTGTAGGGATACTTGAAGACGTGACCGATCTCCAGGGTTTTTTCACCCCGCCGCTGCCAGTACTCCAGGGAATTCGGACGCACGGTGCTGGGAGCGTGATCCGCGATTCTCCGGTCGCCCGCCTGCGGTCCCAGGCGTGTCACAGTGACGTACTTGCAGAACGCCCGGCGGCAGCTTTCCGCCCATTCCACATCCCCCATCGCCGCCAATTCCACCAGGGCCTGGCCGAAGGTGAGCATGTGACCGGCGTAGCCCTGGCCGAAGCCTCGGAAACGGTCCACCGCCGCGCTGGCCTCACGGAGGACGAAGCGCGAGGCGTCCGCCGTCGCAGTGAAGGCCGGGGGCTGGATGGCCGGATCGGGCTCCACGTCCCGCCAGGGCTGAATGGCCCGCGGTTTCGACCTGCAATCGGAGTTGCAGGACTCCACACGGAGACGCCGGGGGGTGGCCGCCGCCGGAAGCAGGCGGAACCCCTTGATGGCCATCATCGCAAAGATCGCATCGTGCCCGACCTGCCGCAGTTGTCCGCGGCTCTCCGCCAGGGCCGCCCCGATCTTCCCGATCTGCTCGGGGGCCGGCGCTTCCTCCGGGAACGGCGCGCAAAGGGGGGCCTTCGCCCAGTTCGCGTCGAACAATTGCTCGATGCGCGCTCGCGCCTCGGCCGGCAGCCCGTTCTCCTGCAGGAGAAGGTGGGCCGACACCAGGCTCGCGCCGCGGTGCCCGTCTGCGAAGTAGCTCAATTCGTGCGCCCGGGCCAGCGCATTGAGGCCGAGCAGCACCAGGCGCTTCTCGGCCGGGTCGCTCTCCCGGCACACCCGATTCGGCCCCCCCAGGTGCTCCCCTCCCAGCAGGCCGAACAGCCCCGCCGACGCGAGGTGGGTGAACTCTCTCCGCTCCACGAACGGCCTCCTCTCATTCACTCCCCAATTTCATGCGGAGGCAGAAGAATAGGTGTCGGGCAGGTTGGTTTCCGGTTCCCCCAGGTAGTTACGGATCCGCCGCAGTTCCTCCCGGCGGCCGCAGAACGCTTCGGCGTCGGGGGCGCCCCCCTGCCCGAAGGAGGGGTTGTCCAGCGGCTCCGGGGGAACCAACCACCCAGGAAGCGTGGCGTGCAGTGAGGCACCGGGGCACCGTAGCTTGTCGGATGAGAGCGGACGAGGGCAGAGCGGAGGGGTGTGGAGTGAAACTGAGCCCGCAGGAGGCGCTCTCGGTCGGGCGCAGAGAGTACCAGGACCCGGCGAGAGTTTCCCGGGCACGGCGCACGGTGGAGGATCTCTACGCCCTGCCGGTTCTCCCGCGAAACAGGACGTTTCGCGGGAGAACCGGCCCCTGCCAGGTCCCAGCGGATCGGCGCCTGTGTGGCGACAGATCCGGTACGCGGCGAGAAGGCGCCCGGGTCGCGAACTGCGGACAATCTGGTGCAGACGCCTTTGCATACACTCGGGATTTCCCGGGAGGGGAAGACCCGGACGTCGCCCACCGAATCTCCGCGGCGCTGGCCGAGCGGGCGCCGCGCGTCTCCTCCCCTTACTGGCTGCCCTCGCGTGTGAACTCGAAGCGCTGGGGGACACCGCCCCTGGCGAAGCCGATCGAAGCGCTCAGGCGACCCTCGGCCGAGAGCTCGTACACGATGCGCTGCGGGAAGTCGTGGCGCGGGTTCTCGAACACGGCGCGCGTCTTGCCCAACTCGGTGAGCACGAACTCGGTCGGCATGCGGCCGCCGGGCTGTGCGACGTAGATCAGCCCGCCGTCGCGCTCCACGATGCGCAGGTACTCGAACGCGGCCAGCTTGCCGCGCGAGACGGTGCGCGCTACGGCGAGCATCGCGCCGCCGAGCGGCGGGCTCCATCGCTCCTCGATCAACGTTGTACCCGCGGCACCCCGCTTGCCGACCCACGCGCCGGCCAGCCACGCCAGGTCGCCTACCGCGGCCCGGGCCGGCGTGGGCAACGCGATGTCCTTCGGATGGCGGAAGAGCGACACCGACTCCGTCCCCGTGGGCGGATTGATCGTAACACTCGCGAGCAGTCCGTCGGCCGTGACGCGGAGCTTCCATCGGATCAGCCCCCTGGGCACGGTGTCCCCCTCACGCACGGGCACGCTCTCGTACACGTACGCGCCGTCCTTCCATTCGCCGCGGTAGCGCGAGGTTCCGAACGGCCGGACGACATCGGTGGGTGAGCCGTCGAGCGCCATGCGGATTTCGCCGTCGCTGCGGACCAGGATGACCGCATCCTTCTCGACGCGCAGGCGGACCCTCGGTCCCGTGCTGGGCGTCTGCTTCTCGATGGGGCGGCCCTCGGTCCGGTCCTCGACGTAGACCCATTCGCCGTCCAGCGCACGCAGCCCCTCGGGCGGTGCTGAAAGCGCGCTCGCAGCCACCAGGGCCGAGCCGATGGTGGCGAGGAGTGCGAAGGATGTTGCCCGCCAGGTGCGTAATGGCATCTCGGAGTCCCTGTTCTCGCTGTGATCAACGAAGAGTAGCGGCATTGCCTGAAAGCCTATCCCAAAACCCCGGCAGAGCGGAATGCGGAATGGGATGACCGCGGCGGCGGTATCCTGTCAACGATCAGGGGCGAGGAAGCCGGGGCCGAGGCGGGCGGACAGGCGCTGTGAGAATGGGATCCCAACCTGCAAGTGGGGGGCCGCTGTGTCGGCGCACGGTTCCACTACAGGCGCCTACAGGGAATGGTTCCGGTAAGCCGCGACCCGGTGCCCGGTCGCGGACCGCGTACAAGCCGGTACAGGCTCCATTGCATGCACTCGGGTTTTCGCGGGGGGGGGAGACCCGGATGTTGCACACCGAATCTCCGCGTCGCTCGCGCCGCGCGCTCCCGGTCGTGGGCGCGGCCGAATCGGCAACCGGAGTTGCCGGACTCCACATCGGGGCGGCAGCGGCGGCGCCCCGGGTGTCCTCCCCGCACGCCCTGCCCCCGAAGCCGGCGGCAGCGGTGCGGGAACTGGAGCCCTGCTTCTTCCCGCAGGAGCGGTTCCAGGACGTGTCCCGGGGGAATCCGGCGCCACATTCCCTCACGGAGGCCCGCCGTCAGGAGGTGGGCCTGACGCGAGCACCGTGAGCGCTACCCATCGTGCCGTCGCCGTCCGGAAGTGAGGTTGTGTAAGCATGCGTGCTTCGCCACAAGCTTCGATTGGACGTAGAGTATCTTCGACGCCTCCGCGAGTTCGATGAGGCCTGGAGTCATCCGGGTTGTGCAGCGCCTGGGCCGGCAGCCACTGCTGGGCGGCCGGGACGGCCTCCGCCGCGCGAGCAGCGCGCAGGAGTGGGGTAAAGAACAGAGACGTGACGCCCCACCTTCGCGGTGAGGATCAATGCCCTGGTGGTCCGGTGGGGCGTGCCCGCGGCCACACCTGGGCGAAGTGCTCGTCACAGTCCATTCCGCTCCCCGTACTCTCCCACCGCGCCGCTCCAACTCGCGATGAAGTCCGCCACGCCATAGCCAGCCGGCATCTCGTTGAAGCGATAGCGCATCGGTCCCGACTGGAACCCCGGAGTGAACTCCTCGGCTTCTGCCCGCAGCAGGCCGTCCAGGGGGCGAAACCGCTCCCACAACACCTTCGCTTCCGCCGTGGAGAAGCGCGACGCAAACTCCGGACCCCAATTCAGTGTGATGGCATGCGCACCGGCGCCGCGCCGCAGGAGTTCGTCCGGAACATCGGGACGCTCCGGTCCCCTGGTCGCCTGGACGAAACAGGCCGCCTTGCAGAGGAACACCGTCGTGAGCAGCCGGCCCTTCTCACCCCGGCCCGGGTGCAGCCGATCCAGCGCCGCAAGATAGCCCGCGGGATCGCCGCCGATCACTGCCCGCAACGCGCGTTCGGTCTGGTTCTGCAACTCCGCGCTCCGATGCGACCAGCGCTCGAATGCCGACTTCGCGGGGTCGGAGAGGTGCTCGGCGAAACCGTCGCTCGAACACAGCGTGAACGTGGAGAAGCCGCCGTGGATGGTGCGCCGGAGCCGGGTGCTGTAGTTGCTGCCCCAGTGCAGAATGGGGAGGATGTAGACGACCCCGTCGCCGGCGTTCAGGTGGGTCTGCACGGCGCCGGGGAGCGGCACGCGCGGGTCGGCCAGCAGCCGCCGGTTCTCGTCGTCCGTGTTGAAACGCAGGTGACTGCAGGGGAGAACCCAGAGTACGCTGTCGTCATACAGGGGGATGTTCCACTGAATGTAGCGCGGTCCGCCCTCGACGATGTCGTTGATGTACCCCTCCAGGGGGGCGGTGTCGATCGGGTGCAGGTCACGGTGCCACGGGGCCGGACCGTGATCCCGCATCGGGTTGCACATCAGCATCATTTCGGTGACGCCGGGATCCTCAACCCCCAGCAGATCGCTGCTGACGCGGTACGCACCCTCGCTCAGCCACACGTCTACGGCCGCCGCCGCCCGCGCGTCGAGCTGGTCCGCGAGGGGCGGTCGGTTGAGATGCAGCCGGGGCTGCGCGGAGATCTCCCACGCGCCGCCCGGCGGGTCGTCCGGTTTGCGGTCACGGGACCCAATGGCACGCCGGCACGCGACCAGGTGCTCGTAGGCCGCACGCACGCGGTCCAGTTGCTCCGGCGGCACCACCTGAGGCACCACCAGATAGCCCTCTTCTAGAAACCGATTCCGATCTACCTGCATGTCGCCTGGCCTCGTCGCCCCCGTGGGCGCCGCACGTAGGTTCCCCGATGGCCCCGTGGGTTCCTCGTCAGACCCGAGCCGCGAACTCCAGTGCAAGGAAGAGATCGTGGACGGGGTGTGAATGCGATCCTTCCAGCCCTGGCGCCGGCCGAAGCCCGCCAGTTCGTAGCGTCCGTCGCTGCCGGGCACGAGTTCCTGCACACGACCCAGCGCCGCTTCGGTGAGCGCCACGGTCTCCCGGTAGTACCTGCCGACCAGTTTTGGTGAGCGCCACGGTCCCGGTAGTACTTGCCGACCAGTGTGGGGTCCTGGGCGTTCGCTGCCTCGGTCCCGTCGCCGAAGGAGTAGCCCGGCTTGTCGGCGCGGGGGGAAGGAAGTCCAGCGCCAGGCTCATGCCTCCCCGGGCACACTTGATGAGAAGCACGGGCTCAGTTCGCGCGTTGCCCATTACCCAGCCGAAGCCCAGTTCGGGTCCGATGCGATCCGGGCGCGCCC
>SYMT01000056.1 GCA_005805375.1 Actinomycetota bacterium | reverse complement strand
GGGCGCGCGCTTCCCAATCGGGAGGGAGGAGACCCAAGAGGAAGGGCCAATCTTGCTCGACGGCCCCGACATCCACGGCGGCAAGGCTCTGCGCATCGTCGGGTGCGGCGGTGGGGGAGACAATCGTCTTCATCAGCCGTCATATCGGCACAATCGTGCCGCCTCTGCCGTCGCTCCAGCCATAAGTTAACGCATATGCCCGGGGGAGGTGGGGCGCCCCCCGCCAGAGGGCCTCCAGCGACACCGCGATCCCCGGCGCGATCGCTCCCCCCACCAATGCCCCATCCGCCGCCACGGCGTCCAGGGTCGTGGCGGTACCGAGATCCACGACGAGCACCGGGGCGCCATAGTGCGTGCGGGCGGCGAGGGTGTTCAGGACCCGATCCACGCCGACCGCCCCCGGGGGGGTCACAGCGCACCGGGATCTCCGGAATGAGACTCTCCCCGGCCACCTCAACCAGGCATGGAAGGAAGCGTTGCAGGCCTCGCGCCCACTCCGCAGTGAACGCCGGCGCCACGCTGGAGAATGCCGCTCCGTGGAGTGCCCCGACCCGTACACAGGCAGCCTGCAGCCAACCGTACACGAGCGATCCGAATTCGTCCCCGGTTGGCGCTCGGTCTGTGCGGGCGAGCCCTGCCCCACGCACCCCCGCCGGAGTTCCGATATTCATTCTCCACTACCCCCCAGTTTTGGCGCTGGTTGCCTTCCCGGGCGCGGTACCGTCGCATGATAGGCTTGAGCGTGCTCGCGGGTCGGGCCGGAGGCCACCCCGGCATCGTGCGGGAGGGTTCCCCCTCCGTTCGCCGGGCCCTGCCGCCCGCCCTTCACCGCGGCCTCGCCCGCACCTTCGCCAACGACCCACGAGAGGAGGACCCCCATGTCCAAAGTGACGCCGTTCCTGATGTTCAACGACCAACTGGAAGCCGCGATGGAGTTCTACACCGCTACGTTCCCCGACTCCGAGATCCGCAACGTTGCTCGCGCCGGCCAGGACGGCCCGGTCACCGCCGCCGAGTTCGTGGTCGGGGGACAGGTCTTCATGGGCTACAACGGGGGGCCCCACTTCAGCTTCTCCGAAGGTATCTCGCTCTTCGTCGACTGTGCGGATCAGGCCGAGGTGGATGAGTACTGGGACAAGCTGGTGAGCGCCGGCGCAACGCCGGTGCAGTGCGGATGGATTCGGGATCCCTTCGGCCTCTCCTGGCAGATCATCCCGAGGCGGTTCCTCGAACTGATTCGTGACCAGAACTCCGGGAAGGTGCAGGCGGTGATCGCCGCGATGATGACCATGGTGAAACTCGACGTAGCAGCCCTGGAGCAAGCGTACGAGCAGGCGCAGTAGCATCCGGTTCGCAGACTCCCGGCGTGCTGAACCGCCTCCCCTTTCCATCCCGGCAATGAACCTCACTTTCAGCGGCGAGATCTGGTACTGGCGCGGACCGGCCCCGTACCACTTTGTGACGGTTCCGGCGGACGAGTGCCGCGAACTGAAGACCATCTCGGGCCTGGTCACCTACGGCTGGGGCATGATCCCGGTCACGGCACGGATCGGCACGACTGAGTGGAAGACATCACTGTTTCCCAGAGAAGGAGGCTATGTCGTGCCGCTCAAGGACAGTGTGCGGCACGCGAACGGGCTGGAAACCGGAGATCCGGTAACGCTGCGACTCGAAGTCTGCCGGACCAGGTCCGAAGGAGGCGGTGAGTGGTAGTACGCGTCGCACCCTCGCCGGCCTGAAGCGTTCCTGGAACGTTCCAGGAACGCTCCTCCGCGCAAGCTCCGGGTGAAGGCGACGTGCGCGCGAGTTGCGGAACCTCCTCCGGCGAGGGTCGGCGCCCGGTCACCCAGTGTTACCGGAGGGGCAGGCGATGGAATCACGAGACACTCTGCGTGGCGGCGCCTTACTGGGGGCCCGGCCGCGGTGCACCCGATGTGTGCCTGCCTGCAGAGTCTGGACGCGGATCTCGCGCGTCTGGCGGCGGCTGCCCTGGGGACTGTCGGGGATGCGCGTGCCGTCGGGCCGCCCGTGCGCCGTCTGGGAAACTGGGAGGCGGTGGTGCGGGAGACGGCGGCGAGTTCGTTGATCCAGTCGGGGCCGGTCAGTGTCGAGGTCGTTGCTGCGGTCCTCCGGGAGGAGGCGTTGCGAGCGTGGGACGGCGCCCTCCACGCGCTGGGCGCTGCGGGCGATGCCCGGGCCGTGCCGGCGCTGCTCCGGCTGCTCCAGCACTCCCGCCAGGCGACTCGGCGGGCGATTGAGGAAGCGCTGCTGCGGCTGCAGTGGAAGCCGACCGGGGACCGGGAGACGGGCTTCCACTGCGTTGTCGGCGAGGACTGGCGCGTACGGGGCTACTGAGCGAGGTAGCGGTCCCGATCCTCATGGAGTTTCTGGACGATGCCAGTATGCCCGTGCGGGCCGGGGTGGTGGAAGCGCTGGCCCGCATCGGTCATCCTTCCGCGCTCCCCGCGCTCGCCGCCCTCCCCGCGCTCCGCGCCCGGCTCGCGCTTCGGTCGTGCGCCCGGTGGCGCCCTGCTCGCCCGCATCCGCCAGGTCTACCGGGAACTCGAGGGCAGCACCCGGGAGCAGCGCCGAATACCCCTCCCCGGCGCGCGGCCGGAGCCTTCGCCCGGTGTGCTGCCCCTTCCGTGGGAGGTTTCGTCCGACGGAGAGGAACGTTGAGAAGGAATGTTGAGAAGGAATGTTGAGAAGGAATGTTGAACAAGAGCAGATCTGGGCGTGCCGGTACAGTTCCTGTAATCCGAACCGTTTGCGGCGCAAGAATGCGGACCGCCCTGCACGGCTTCCTCGACCCGAATCCACGGAGATTCTCAATGCCACAGAAAATGCACAGGCGCGGGTTCACTCTCATCGAACTCCTCGTCGTGATTGCGATCATTGCCATCCTCGCTGCGATCCTCTTCCCGGTCTTCGCGCAGGCGCGGGAGAAGGCACGAAGTTCCGCCTGCCTCTCCAACGCGAAGCAGATTGGTCTCGGGCTGACCATGTACCAGCAGGACTACGATGGGACCGCTCCGATGGCCCAGTACTCCATCCTGGGGCCGACCAGCCCCTACCCTTCTCGCTATGGGGTGATTTACTACGCGGCCGTTTACGCGGACCTCCTCGAGCCGTACATGAAAAACCAGGCGGTGGCGGCGTGCCCCTCGGACCCCACCCGGCGGACGGTGAGCGACGCGAACTTCAAGGCAGGCCCGCCCCTATCCTACGGGGTGAACCTCTATCCGTACTTCTGGGGCGGCCAGGGGGTCGGTGAACGGGTGCGCGGCGTGAACGAGGCGGAAGTGATCCGTCCCGCCGATTCCATCTTCGTGGCCGAGGGCTTTGCGGGAGACGGCCTGAACGGCATCATCCTCACCTGGCGCCGGAAGGGGCTGGGCCGCCATCAAAACGGTTCCAACTACGTCTACTACGACGGCCACGCCAAGTGGAAGGGTGTGAACGCGATCTGGCCGACCCAGCCGGATGCGTTCTGGACCGTTCGGGCGAATGTCGAGCGGCTGGCGCCGGATTGGTGTACCTGGCTCCCGTAGCCGGTTCCCAATTCAGACGTACGCAACTGTCCGGCCCGGGCCCCTGGGGAGGAAAGAGTGGAGAGGAGTGAGTAAAGAGCGCGGAAACTACTCTTTTCTCATTCCTCACACCTCCCTGGGCCGGCCCTGCGCCCTCGACCTGCGCCCCTACCCTCTCCCCTCTTGCACTCGCCAGACGCGGAGACCGCCGAAATCGAGCTTGGAGGGAAGGATGGTCATCCCTTGCCCGTGTACCGCCCGGCGGATCAAGTGGTCCTTGTTGCGCTGCGAAAGGATCGTGACTGTGCCGCCGCCGCCGGCGCCGTTGGCCTTGAAGCCCAGCGCCCCGGCAGCGCGGGCCGCTTCGTGCAGTGCCTCAATGGCCGGGGTGGTGATGTCCGGGTGGAGCGCCTTCTGAGCCTCCCAGTTCTCGTTGATGGCTTCGCCGAACGCCTCCAGATCGCCCGCCATCAGCGAGTCCTTGCCCCGCTGCGCACACTCGGCCAGCCGGCTGAACACCGCCTGGTTCCGTCCCGCCTCATATTCCGCGATCACCTTCTGGTGCATCTCGCTGGAGAAGTGCGAATGTCCCGTGTAGACCAGCACGAACCGGTCCTCCAGTTCCCAGAGGGTGCTGTCGTCCAGCGGCACCGCCTGCACCCGGGCGTGCGGGTAGGTCACCTCCATGTAATTGACGCCGCCGTAGGCCGAGGCAAGCTGATCTTGCACACCGCATTCCAGCCCCAATTCGTCCACTTCGAGCGCCTGTGATTCTCGCGCCACCTCGTAGGGCAGCAGGCGCCACTGGAGATACTCCGCCAGTGCCCCGATCGTGGCCACGCCGAGCGCCGCCGACGACCCGAGCCCGGACCCGGGAGGGGCATCCGATCGCACCTGGAGGCGGACTCCCCGCTGGATCCCGGTGCGTTTCAGCGCCGCCTTGAACAGGTCGAGCACGCTGTTGTACTCTACCTGCCGGATATCCCGGATCTGCGTTTGCTCATCGGTATCAAAACTGGAGAGGGTGATCCCCGAGAAACCACCCACCTGCAGCGTGACCTGGGTGTAGAGCGTGGCACAGAAATTCAGCACCGCGCCACTCGGCACGATGCGGGTGTCGGTCCAGCCTCCCAGATCGCAAAAACGGACGGGGGCGCGAGCGCGGATGATCTGCATGTTGCGTGTCAGGTGGGCTTCGGACCCACCCCCAGGGAAAGACGGTGAACGGAAAACGATGCACCGTGAAAGGCGAACGGGGCACTCGAACCTGGCTCAGGTCCTCCCTACGTCCCTTTCGGCGCTGCGGGTTCCCCTCCGTAGACCGAGAATCAATTCAGTAGGATATGAGAGACAGCGACGCAGAATTAGGTAGGGGCCCGTCGTTCTCGGCGGCCGGGTATTGAAACGAACAACTGCACGGACGGACGTTTCAGGGAGCCGATCACTTGACGCACAGCATTCAGAACCGGATCTGGTCCGCCCTGCTGGTGGGGGCGCTGTTGTCTGCTGCCTACGGAGAGGCCGGCGGTGACGAGCGAGGCGGCAAGCGCGGGGCGCGAACCCGCCCTCGCAAGGGGACTCAGGGGACGGACGGCGGGGACCAGGCAGCCGCGGCCGCGCCGCCCGCCGCGCCGCTTTCCGGGTCCTTCGAGCACGCTGTGGGTCTGGCGGTAGGAAAGAAGTCGGAGGAGGCCCTCGCCGCGTTCCGCGCGTTTGTGACAGCGACCCCTGACCATCCGCGCGTTCCGCTCGCGCAGGTGTGGATTGGAGATCTGGAACTGGGCCAGAACCGACCCGCGCCCGCAGCAGTCGCCTATGCCGCGGCGCTGACCCGCCCACTCCCGGCCGAAACGCGCCCGGCGGCGCTTCTGGGGCTGGCGCGAGCTCACCTCGTCCTGAAGCAAGATCTCGCGGCGGTCGAACCCCTGCGGGAACTGTTTCGTACGCCGGTCCGCGATGCCGAGCGTGGACACCAGGTCGCGCGTTTGTACGCGGACGCGCTGCTGCGGCTGGGACGCCAGGCCGACGCACTGGTCCCATTGACCCGCCTGGCGGAGGATCGCAGTCTCCCGGAGGCCCCGGCCCGGCAACTACAACTGGGTGATACTGCCGCGCAGGCGCGCCACCTGGCGACGGCGGCACACGCCTACCAGACCTTCGCCGACCGTCAGCCGGAGCGGCCGGAGGCGGTGCCGGCGGGCCTGTGGGCCGCCGAGGCGTATCTGACACTCGGCCGGCACGACGAAGCAGAGCAGGCGTTCCGCGCCGTGATCCGCCGGGCTGGTGACCGCCGGCAGAGCCTGGAGGCACAACTGGGTCTTGGCAGAGCCGCTCTCGGACGGGGCAGTGTCCCAGCGGCCCGGGCCGCGTTTGAGGCGGCAGCCCTGCTGTATCGCGACGCCGGGGAGTTGACGCGCGCCGAGGCGTGGCTTGCGGAGTGTGATCGTCTGGAGCGCCGCTATGCCGAAGCCGAGGCGCGGCTGCGGCGCCTCCTCGCCCCCGCTGGGAACGCCGGCGTCCCGCCCGCTTCGGCGGCTGCCCATCCTGCCCGCTACTTCCTGGCGCGCTGCCTCGAAGAAACCGGCCGCCCGGAAGATGCGCACCGCCAATTGGAACAACTCGTTGGGACGAGCGATGGGGGCGTGTGGCGACAGCGGGCGCGAATTCGCCAGGCCACGCAGCGGGCCACCGGTGGTGATGTGCCCGGAGCCGTCACTGCCCTCCGCACCCTCGTCGCCGAGCAGGACGCCGTCAGTGGGAAGGCCGATCCAGGCAGTGGGAGTTCCGGCCCGTCGCTCCTCTCTCCCCGTTCCCCGCTTCTGACGCCACACGACTCCGCCCTGCGCCAGGAACTCATGGTGGCGCTGGGTGAGTCCCTGCTGGCGCGGGGCGAGGGAGCAATCGCTGCCCGGGAACTGGAAGCCATGTGGCCCGACGTTCCGCTTCGGGAAGCGCCCGCGGCGGTGCGCCTCGTGGTGGCGCGCAGCCGCGGCGCCGGGGCGGACGCTGCCGGCGCACTGGCCCTGGTGGAACCGCTTCTGACGCAGCCCTGTCCGCCGGAACTCCGGGTGGCAGCCCTGGCAGCGCGCGGCGAATTGCAACTGGCACTCAAGCAAGCGGACGCTGGGGTGGCGTCGCTGCGTCAGGCGCTGGAACTCCGACCCGGCTCCGATGGGGCCAGGCAGGCCGGCCTGATCCTGGCCCGTCACTATCGCAGCAGCGGACGCGCCGAACTGGCGCTGCAATTGGAGACGCAGCTACGCCGGTCCGGCGGCGAGCGCCTGCCCGAGGGGGTTGCATTGCTGGCCCGAGCGGACCAGGAGCGCACCTCCGGGCGGAATGCAGAGGCCAGACGGCTCTACCAGCAGGCGCTGACCCAATCCCTGGACCAACCGGAACGTCTGCTCGCCAGAAGTGCGCTGGCGGAACTCGCGGCCCGGGTCGGCACTCCCGACGAGGTGACGGCGGAATTGGCTCGCCTTGAGGCGGAGAGGCCCCCAACCGCAGCGCTGGCACGGGCGCGGACCCGCGTCGCCCTGGCGTTTGAGCAGCGCGGAGATACCGCCCGGGCAGCAGCTGCATTTCGAGCTGCGGACGGGGGGGCCCCCGACCCCGAGGATTCCGCCGAAATCCACCTCGGGCTGGGGCGGCTCCACGCTCTGGACGGGCGGGCCGATCTGGCGGAGCCCCAGTTCCGCAAGATACTGGACGCACCCGGTCGGGGGCCGCACCACCCCCGCGCCCTGTACGAGCTTGGCTGGCTTTGTCTGGAGCAGAAGCGTGAGGCCGAGGGCGAAGCCTTCTTTGCCCGCCTGT
This sequence comes from Actinomycetota bacterium, assembly GCA_005805375.1. GTDB lineage: Bacteria > Armatimonadota > SYMT01 > SYMT01 > SYMT01 > SYMT01. Next base: position 1,436 of record SYMT01000056.1, on the reverse strand, counting down.
TGCAGGATCACCCGGCCCATCCTCTGGCCGCCGATGCCGCATTCCGGCTGGGAGAACGGGAGTACGCCCGGGCACGCTTTGCCGAAGCTGCCGGACGGTATACCCTCGCTGCAGGTTCAACCGACAAGGTAGCGGAAGCGGCGGGATACAAGTTGGGCTGGAGCCTCCGCCAGACTGGGGATGCAGCCGGCGCTGCCCAAGCATTCCGTGCCGTCTCTGAACGCTTCCCCCGTGGAAAACTCGCCCTCGAGTGCCGTCTGCGACTGGGAGAGGCGCTGCTGAAGGCGGGAGACGCCTCCGGCGCCCGCGCCGCGTTTCAGTCTGCCATCGCGGCGCCGGCGGGCGAACGCGACGATGAGATGTTTCGTGCGCGGGCCCGTTGCGCGCTGGCAAGGCTGCTCTTGCAGCAGCAAGATTGGGAAGGCGCCCGGGAAGCGGCAGCCGAAGCGGCCCGTCCGGAGTTCGGCCGCCTCGGAGTGGAAGCCCAACTGTTGGTCGCTCGGGCAGTGCGCGAGAAGACCGGCGCCGCTGCGGCGATGGCGGAACTCCGGCAAGCGACCCGGCTCGCCGGCGCCTATCCCGAATTGGCCGCTGAGGCGCGCTATTTCGCCGCCGAATGTCAGTGGGAGCTGGGAAAGCGGAAGGAAGCGGAGACCATCTGGCGCCAGATCGCCGCGCAATTCCCCGGCTCGGGCTGGGGGCGAAAGAGCCGGGATCGCGTCGAAAAGGAAGCGGGCAGTAAGTAGCGGTACAAATCGGACCAAGGCGACGGCACGGATGCCTACTGTCGTGAGCACCCACGCCCCAACCCCCGGGAACGCCGGCGCCCCAACCCCCGGGAACGCCGGCGCCCAATCCCCGAGAACGCCGGCGCCCCAACCCCCGGGAACGCCGGCGCCCCAACCTCCGGGAACGCCGGCGTCCCGCCGGCCTCCGACGGGTTTCAGACCCGCCCCTACCGCCTCTTCACCTTCAACGACGAGTACGACGATGAGGACGATCCCAGGACTCGAAACTTGGCACTCGAATCACCTGACACCACACTCGCAACCTCGAACCTGGAGCTCTCTGCCCCAGGAACCGTGCTGCGCCTGCGAATCACCGCCGGGCCGGACGCCGGAGCGGGGATTCTCCTTCAGGCGCAGGCGATTCTCATCGGCCGGGCCCGGGAGAATCACGTCACATTGGCCGACCGCAAGGTTTCCCGCCATCACGCGCGAATCGAGCGTCTCGATGGCGTCTGCGTAGTGACAGACCTGGGCAGCCGCAACGGAACCCGACTGAACGGCATCCCCATCCTCCGCGCCGGGTTACTCCCCGGCGACTTCCTCTATCTCGGCGACACAATACTCGCCGTAGAAGCAGAAAGTTAAGGCGCGCCCGCCGCGCCCGGTGTTTCTGGACGCAGACAGCGATCCCAGTGGCGAATGAAACGC
>SYMT01000497.1 GCA_005805375.1 Actinomycetota bacterium | reverse complement strand
GCCACTGCTACCGCCGGCTTCCGCGGGGGTGTGCTGGTTCACCCCCCAAGGGCACCCGCACAGCCACCCGGGAACGCCGGCATCTTGCCGGCCCGGGCACGCGCGCCCCTGCGGATGCCCCTCTGCGCTCCTCTGCGTCCTTTGCTGTGGCAACTCCGGGGGTCGGGGTGTGAGCCGCAACGGAGAGTCCGGCGTGCCCGAGCCGGCAAGTTGCCGGCGTTCCCGGGTGTGGGCAGACCCGCACGATGGTCCAGGCAAACGACAGCGCGGCCCGCCGGGTCAGGGGCGGCGGCGGGCTCTGACGTTGTGGCAGGGCCCGTTCACTGTGGGGGGCGGCCCGGTAGGTGGCTCGCGCAGTCATGGTGCGCGAGCCGTGCGTCGGCGTCTCTAGGGGCCAGGAGTTCACGGTTGCGGGAGTGCGAAGGCGATGTATCTGCTGCCCTTCGGATCGGTCGGACGGCCTTTGGCGCCCTCGGCACAAACCACCACGTATTGCCGGCCCCCGACCGAGTACACTGCGGGAGTGGCATTGGCCGAGAACGGCAGCGTGGTCTCCCAGAGGAGCGCGCCTGAGGTCTTGTCGAAGGCCCGGAACTTCCGATCGTAGTTCGTGGCAGCGATGAAGACCAGCCCGCCGGCGGTCACCACCGGCCCCCCGTAGTTCTCACTGCCGGTGCCCTTCATCCCCTTCGCTGCCAGTTCCGGGTACTCGCCCAACGGGACCTTCCAGGCGTACTCGCCGGTGCTCAGGTTGATGGCGTTGAGCGTGCCCCACGGAGGCGCGACTGCCGGGTAGCCCTCGGGATCGAGGAACTTGTGATAGCCGGTGAAGCGATAGTCGAGCGTGACGGCGGCCGGCTCGTCCGGCTGGATTTCCTTGCTCTCCCCACTCAAGACGTATTCGGAGACGATCTTCACGTCTGCCGGCGACAGATTCGGGAAGCTGGGCATCCGTCCGGCGCCTTCGCGCGTGATCCGGGAAACCGCAGCCAGATCCCACCTCGGGCCCATCTTCAGCAACGACGGCAACTGGGGCGGGGCTCCGGCAAGGGTATCGCCGTGGCAGTTGGCACAGTGCTGCAGGTAGAGCTGCCGGCCGGTCTTGGCCACCTCGTTCCTGGCGAGGCTTGAAGTCCAGACCATCTCATTTGCGTTCACGTAGAGGAGCCCGGACTCGGGGTCGAATGCCGGGCCGCCCCATTCCGCGCCGCCGTCGAACCCCGGGAAGATGATCGTCTCCTGGCCCACCCGGAAGGGTACAAACGGAGTGCCTCCGTGGAAGGAGCGAAACCGCTCGACCGCCCACTTGTGGGCCTCGGGCGTCCGATTAGTCAGCATGTCCTCGGTGACGATCTGCCGGGAAAACGGCGCCGGCTTCTCGGGAAGGGGCTGGGTTCCGGCGGCAACCTCGCCCGGCACATCGCTCGGCGGATACCGGCGGTATTCGATGGGGAAGATCGGCTTGCCGTTGCCCCGCTCGAACACATAGACGTGTCCCGACTTGGTGGTCTGGGCTACGGCGTCCACCCACTTCCGTCCGCGTTTGACGCGAACGAGAGCGGGCGGCGACGGAAAGTCGCGGTCCCAAATATCATGCTTCACTGCCTGGAAATGCCAGACGCGTTTTCCCGTGTTCGCATCGAGCGCCAGGAGTGTGTTGGCGAAGAGGTTGTCACCCCCCCGGTTCGCGCCGTAGAAGTCCATGGCGGCGGAACCGGTGGGCGCGAACACGAGTCCCCGCTTGACATCCACGCACATCCCCGCCCAATTGTTGGCGGACCCCGCGACTTTCCACGCGTACCTGGGCCACGTCTTGTATCCGAACTCGCCCGGGCGCGGGATCGTGTGAAACGACCACCGCATCCGGCCCGTGCGGACATCGTAGGCACGGATGTCGCCGGGCGTAGCCGGAAGCCCCTCGGAGGTACGGCCGCCGACGATCAACAGGTCCTTGTACACGACCCCCGGCGTGGTCAGGACGATGGATTGCTTCGCCGGGTCGCGTCCCAGCCCCTCACGAAGGTCAATTCGCCCCTGCGTTCCGAAATCCGGGATCGCCCGGCCCGTCGCGCCGTCCAGGGCGTAGAGCCAGTGCTGCACCGAGGCAAAGATGCGCCGTTCGCCGCCCTGGGCCCAGAGGGCGAGCCCGCGGTTGGCCCCGCGCCCCGCAATGCCGGACTCAAATCGCCAGATCAGCTTTCCTGTTGCGGCATCCAGTGCCACCACGTTGTGACGGGGAGTCACAGTGTACAACACGCCGCCCGCGACGAGCGGTTGGGTCTGCGTGCCGCCCGGTCCCTCACCCGCATCATAGGTCCATGCAACCTGGAGCCGGCTGACGTTTCCGCGGTTGATCTGCGCGAGACTCGAGTGCCGGATCCCGTCGGGCCCGCCGCCGTAGCCGGACCACTCGGCGCCGCTCTCCTCCGGCTGCTGCGCCGCTGCCGGCAGCAGGAGTGTACGTGCCGGCGTCGAGAGGAGGAGCGCTCCGAATAGGGCAGCCTGTCCGGCAAGACCGATTGCCGACATCTTTCTCCGACCTGTGACGCTCGTCTCACGCGCTGGGTCCGCCATCTGTTCCCTCTCCATGAAAATCTTGCCGTGGGGGTGACTGAGGATGCCTGTCCGTAGCTCAAACGCCGGCGTGCGCGCCCGGTTCCGCCGCGGAGTGCAGGGATCCGTCGCCGGCGCGACACCCATCCACCCCTTCAGGTTGAGAGCAGCGCGGCTCACCCCTTTCCCTGTTCCGGGGTCAGGAGCGCGGATCGGACTGCGATGGTCCACGACGTGGGCACCGCGTTACCTATTGCGGCAACGTGTCCATCGAAACCTCCTCCCTTCACGCCGGCGGCGAGGGAACCACGATCGCTTCCGGTACCGAAAGCACATTCCCGCTTCCGGGTCACTACACTCTGTGGCGAATCGCTGAACGGCAACACTGATCCACCCGGGCCCCAGGCCCCGTGGCAGCAGCGGGAAGGGTCGCGTTCGAGGGTCCGTGACGGGGCGCACTCCCAGTCACGCACGTACACGCGCCGGTTGACCGGGGTTGCGAAAACGGGGGTGGGATGGAAAACTTCCTCAGTCGAATGTGGGACAGTTCGCGGAGGGACTGAAGCGTACTCCCCCGGTTGGCGTCTGTTGCCGGCGGCGCCCGGATGAACTGAGCTGCGCTCGCTGCTCATACGGCACGGATGCCAGGAACCGATGCAGCGTTGGCGGGAGAGCGGAAGCGGTCGGCAGCGAGTGGCGTCCGTCTTCAATCCGGCCTCCAGACAGGCCGGGGAAGATCGGCGAGCCGCCCTGGAAACCCTGGCCCGGTCTCCCCGATGGTGGGCGACGGAAGGTCGGCGATGTTCGAACCGCACCGCCCGGCGTCCGGGATCGGTCCTCAGCGCCATGGGAGAGGGCGGCAATTCCGTCCTCGCCGACTGGGAAGCAGGGTTGCGTACTGGTTTCCCCGGTCTGGGGCAGTAGCGCCTGCGGGGGGGGCATTCCAGCGCCCTACCCGCTGGTCGCTCGATCTCCGCGCCGAACGTTATCCGCGAACGTACTTGTTGAACCAGGCGATGGTGCGCTTCCATGCCAGGTCGGCCGCGGCTTTGTTGTACCGCTGCGGGGTGGCGTCATTGTTGAAGCCGTGCCCTGCGCCCGGATAGACATGGCCTTCGTAGATGACCCCGGCCGCCTTGAGCGCCGCCTCGTAGGCCGGCCATGCTTCAACCAGGCGCGTGTCCGTCTGCCCGTGTTGGACCAGCACGGCGGCTTTGATCTTCGGGACTTCCGCCAGCGGAGGCGCGCCGCCGTAGAACGGCACGGCGGCGGCCAGATCGGAGCCCATGCGCACTGCAAGGGAGTTAGCGATACCACCGCCGAAGCAGAAGCCCGTCGCCCCCAGCTTGCCGGTGCTGTCGGGCCGCGCCTTCAACCACGCCGCCGCGACGTGCAGGTCCTCGCCCATTTTCGCCCGGTCCACCTGCCGGAAGAGTTCGCCGCCCTTCTCATCGTTGCCCGGGTAGCCGCCGACGGAGGTGAGTCCGTCCGGCGCGAGCGCCATGAAGTTCTCCAGGGCCAGGCGCCGGGCAACGTCCTCAATGTGCGGGTTGAGGCCCCGGTTCTCATGGACGACCAGAATAGCCGGAAGGCGCTTTCCGGCTGCGGCGGCAGGCCGGACCAGATAGCCCTTGATACTGCCATTTCCCTGCGGCGAGGGGATCGTGACGGTTTCGGACTTGAGACGCGGATCGTTCGGGGCGACCTGCTGTGCCGCTGCATAGTTCGGCATCAACTGATCAATGATGGCGTTGACGGCGACGGCGGAGGCCGCTACCATCGCCACGCGATCCAGGAAGGACCGGCGGTCGATCGTCCCGTGAATGTACAGGTTGTAGGCTTCAATCGCTTCCGGCGGTACGCCGGACTCTGCCTGCTTCATCGCTCAGCCTGCTTTCTCCGGGAGCCTGGATGAACGCTCCCGCATGGGCGGATCATATCATCTGCTCCGCCGGAGTTCCTAATCCGTAACATCCATGCCGGCCGGCCGGGCTGATCCCGTGAACCTGGACCGGGCCCCGAGACCGCCGGCGTCCCGCCGGCCCCGCCACCGTGCATCTGGACCAAAACCTCGCGCCGGCCCGTTTGTTACAGCTTGAACGTCCCGTCCGACAGGCCCGTGTCGAGCTGGATTTCTCGGAAGGCGATGTGGTCCACGCGCACTTCATTCTCGAAGATGTCTCCCTCGACCATCACATGCAGTTTCGGGTCAATCTTATACACCTCGCGCATCCGGTTGCCCTCGGTGGGGTAGGTGACCACAATCTCGTAGGGCGCTTCCGGGGAGGCACGCGGCGCCAGCGTTATCCGCGCTCCCGGGCGAGTGCTCCGCTCCCGGCACTTCCGATAGAACGATCCCCAGTCCAGTTCGGTGACCGGGACCCCACGGAGGTTTCGTAACCGCTTGTCATCCGCGCTGAGGCGCACGACAAACGCCTTGAGGATCCCTCCCTTACGCCCTCGCACCTTCCCGTCCCGGTCCATCGCTACCTCGGATCCCCGGTGATTTCCTCGCAGCACGCGCGTTCGGAGCATCGCCGGCTTCTTGAACCACACCTGGTAGGTGCCCGAGCTGGTCTTATCCCCCAGGCGAGTCTCTGCGTCCGCGAGGCACTGGTAGTCGGTCAGTGATTGAAATCGGCGCTCGGCCAGGGCCAGGGCCTCGTCCGGTCGCGCCGGTTCCGCCGTGTTTGCTCGCCCGGCACAGAACATCCCCACCAGGAGCAGCAGACAAGCAGTACGTCTCACGGTTCCACCTCCTGAAAGACGAGGGCGGCGTTGATGCCGCCGAAACCGAAACTGTTCGAGAGGACATTCCGCACCGGCTGGAATCGCGGGCCGTCCGTGACGTAGTCGAGATCGCACTCCGGGTCCGGATGGTGCAGGTTGGTGGTGGCCGGAACGAACCCGGTGGAGATGGACAGGCACGCTGCGGCGGCTTCCATCGCCCCCGTGGCGCCCAGGGGGTGGCCATGCTGCGACTTGGTAGCGCTGACCGGGATGCAGGCCGCACGTTCGGCGAAGAGTTCCTTGAGGGCCATGGTCTCGGAGCGATCGTTCAGCGGCGTGCCGCTCCCATGCGCGCTGACGGTTTCCACCTCCTCTGGAGCGAGCCGGGCATCGCGCAGTGCGAGGCGCATGCACCGCAGCGCACTGCGTCCGTCGGGTCGCGGCTGTGTCATGTGAAAGCCGTCGTTGGTGACCGCCGCGCCCGCTAGTTCTGCATAGATGTGTGCCCCGCGCGCCCGAGCGACCTCCTCCGCCTCGAGCAAGAGAATGGCCGCTCCTTCCCCCATGACGAAGCCGTCGCGGGTGGCGTCGAATGGCCGGCATGCCTCCGCGGGCGGGTCTAGACGGCTGCTCATCGCGCGAATCAGGTCGAAGGCGCCGTAGCACACTTCGTACAGCGGCGCTTCTACCCCGCCCGCGAGCATGCGGTCCGCCTGTCCGAGCTGGATGTAGCGGAGCGCATTCGACAGGGCGATGGCGCCCGCGCTGCAACTGTCGCCGTTCGCGCTGGCCGGCCCGGTGAGACCGAACTCGATGGCGATGTTGCAGGAGCCGGCCCCCACGAAGATGGACAGCGCCAGGAGTGGATGTACCCCCTTCCACCCTTCCTGGATGTAGCGCGTGTGATTCTCCTCTGCGAAGCCGATCCCGCCGAGCGCTGACCCAATGCAGACGCCGAACAGCTCGCGGTCCACCCCCGCGGGGTCCAGCGCTGCGTCCGCCAGCGCCAGGCGGGCGGCGCAGACAGCGAGCTGAGAATAGCGGTCGAAGCGCCGCACCTGCTTCCGGTCGAGAAAATCCTCGGGCCGAAAGTCCGGGATCTCGGCCGCCACACGGCTGCGAAATCCGCTCGCGTCGAAGCGGGTGATCGGGCGGATCCCCGAGCGCCGGGCGTGCAGCCCGGCGGTGAACTCAGGGCGTCCGATGCCGATGGGAGTGATGAGCCCCATCCCGGTAACGACCACTTTTCTCATGACTTTTCGATTGCCTGCTTGAGGAATGCGAGAGTGCGGCCGGCAACCGCACTCACAAAGAACTGACCCACCACCCAGCGGCCCAGTGCCGAGCGGACCACGGGCGCCTGCAGCGCGAGATCGTGGTGGATCTGCACGCGCGTGCCGTCCTGCTCCGGCTTCAATGTCCAGACCACGTCCATGCCGCGCGCAGGTCCGGCGATGTGAAGGAAGCGCATCCGGCGCTGTGCCGGACTCACCCAGAGATGGGATTTCCACCGGAGTGGGATGCCGGTCCGCCAGCACGCCATCTCCACGGTCTGGCGCTCCCCGTCGCGCTCCAACACGCGCACGTAGCGATAGTGCGGCAGGAACTGCGGCCATCGGGGCAAGTCGAAGGCGAGCCGCATGATTTGCTCCGGGGTGCCGCGAATGAAGATCTCGTTGACGGTGTGGTGCATCGGGTGACTGGGGGACTGCGGGTGAGCACTCGAGTTCAGGGGGACGGGTGATGCGACATCATCCTGGCGCCGGGGGGTGGTCCGTCGCGTGAGGGGGCATCTACAGCAGCAGACGGCGGGCGAAGTCGGGGTGCAGCAGACGCGCGGGTGGGAGCACGTCGGCAATCACGCCAAGCAGCAGCGATGCTGCCGCCGGCCTGCGGGACAGCCGCTCCAGCACCTGCTCCCGGAGCCACGGGCGTTCCATCACTACCTGAACCCCTTTCTGCACCAGCACGCGAGTGCCCAGCAGTTGCTGCCGGCGCCGCGAGTACTCCGTCAGCCGGGAAGCCGACACATCGACGTCGGCGAGCGCTGCATCGGCCACCTCGGCCGCCAACGCCGCAGTCAGGAGTGCGAACGTCACGCCCTGTCCCGTAAATGGGTCGTAGAACCCTGCGGCGTCTCCGAGCAACAGGCAGCCTGCCGATACCTGGTGCCGGGTGATCCAGGTGAGGGGCCCCACGGTCAGGACATCATGCACCGGTCCGGCGACTGCGTCGGCCAGCGCGGGGAACTCGGCGAGGGCGGCGGCGAAGAACCGCGCCGGATTTCCGCCCAACTCGCGAAGCCGGGCCCCGTCCACTACCATGCCGAGATTCGCTTCGTCTCTGCGCGCGACCAGCCCGCAGGATCCGCCGGGTCCGGGCTGCATCATGATCCGCCCCGCGGCGCCGGGAACGGGGGTGCAGCGGGCGGTTACGCCGAACTTGCGCCGACCACCATCTCCCACGGCCAGTCCGAGCCGCCGGGCGAAGCGGCTGCGGAGGCCATCCGCAGCGAGCACGATCTCGGCCCGGACCTCGGTCTCGGGTGCACCGGGTGGGTGCTGGGAGCCCGCACGCTCGGACCGCTCCACAGACCCGGGACTTGCCGGATGCCGGCACGATACCGGCGTTCTCGGGGTCTGCTGCTCGCGGCAGCGGGCTCCAACGACGCGACCTGCGTCCAGGAGGGGCTCCAGCACCTCCACACCCTCCCAGACGCGGACTCCGGCCTCCCGTGCGGCATCCACCAACAGGGTATCCAGCACCTCGCGACCCAACGACAGGGCCTCGACCCCGCCCGCCACCCGGGAGAAGGGAGCGGTCAAAGAGCACCCTCCGGATGCACCGACCGCGAGTGCGCCGATGCTTCCTGCACCTGCCCCGCGCATCGCCGGCAGCACGCCCAGCGCTCCCAGGAGCCGGACCGCCTCGGGATTGTAGTACTCACCGCAGGGCTTGCGGCGCGGAAAACGGCAGCGGTCAACCAGCAGCACTTCTCGCCCGCGCCGGGCCAGGTGGATCGCCGCCGCGCTACCCGCCGGACCCGCTCCGACCACGAGGACTTCAACTCGCATCGGAAGCCTGGGTGTTTCCTACCGCGGACATCCGAAACCAGAGTTCGCCGTGCAGCTCAGCTCCCTGCCACCCCGCGCGCCGCGTCATGCCGGCCAGTTCGTCCACCGTGAACGCCCGCGCCACGGATACCGGCCCGTCGTGTCGAGTCAGCGGATTCCGGCAGAGCCGGGTAACCAGCCAGACGGCGGCGTAACCGTGCCGGCTGCGGCAGAGATCGCTGACCACGGCCCACCTCCGGGCCGCGCGCCGCATCTCTGCGAGTACCGCCACCGCATCCTCGTCGTTGAAGTGGTGCAGTGCGAGCGTGCAGAGCGCCAGATCCACAGACCTATCCTGAACCGGCAGCCGCCGCGCGTCGCCGCGAATGAACTGAATCTCCGGGAACTCACGGGAAGTCCGTGCGGCAAACGCCTGAGTCTGCGGATGGAAATCCAGCGCCCACACACGGACCGGGCGCCCGAGCCGCCGGCAGCAACTTACCACCTCGCGGCAGAGATCTCCCGCGCCTGACCCAACATCGAGCACAGTAAGCGGAGCTCCGGCCGGCAGTTCTTGCAGCAGGGGCTGCAACCGCCGTGCAACCACTCGTCGCCCTCCGAACAGGCGATTCAGCCGGATGAGGTTATCCAGATCCTCGGCAAGGAGCTGCGGGTCCACCGCCGGCTCATCCATCATTTCCGGCTGAAAGTTCCGCTGCATGATTTGAATGAGGGCTCGGAAAAGGGACCTGGGAGCATACGCCCACTCTTCGTCACACGGAGCCGTCCGAGGAAACTCAGAGCGCAGCGTCCACCCGTGGGTTCGTCCGATGAGGCCGGTTTCCGGCGCAGAAAGTCCGGAGTTTCCGCCCGGGTCACGCGGACACCAAACGCACTCTCCAGCCGCTGCGGAGGGCCTGGCCCGCTCGGGGGTTCCGCCCCGGTGCGCCAAGCACTCGGTCGCGGCGTGTAACTCATTGTACCCTGACTTCGCGGTGAGCGTATCGGGCACGCCGAATTCACTGTCGGTGGGAAGAGCACGATTGCCGACTGCGAGTGCCCGGGCGACGGAAACCGCAAGAGCTCTCCAGCCGATGGGGAAGAAATGCATCCGTAGGCAAGAGGATCTGACTCTCACCGCCGGGCGTAGCTCGCCGTTCCTGGAAGCGGAGCAGCGGTTGGCCCACATGGTGGCCCCACGTGAATGAGGGGGCGGCGGACGTGGGTCCGGCGCCCCCTCTCTCCGTCCGGCCCCGTGCAGGGCCGGACGGACTCCGTGTGTAAGGTTACCGCACGCCTTTCCCCAGCAGAATGACTTCCACCCGGGGGTGTTGCGGCTGTTTGTCCGGAACAGAATCCGGTTTCGGTAGCCCGCCGGCATTCGCGGCGAGCAGTGTACTTCCACAGACCGCATTCCGAAGGGCGGGATCACGAACTGCTGGTACCGGGGCACCGCGAACGGTCGCAGCGGCAATTGGATGTTGACGCGCAGCGGATCGGCACTGTCGTTCTCCAGGGTGACCTGCGCCACTCCCGTTTCGCGCACCCGTACCTCTCCGAAGTCCAGCGTACCGGGTGCTACGACCAGCAG
>SYMT01000496.1 GCA_005805375.1 Actinomycetota bacterium | reverse complement strand
TTCCAGCAGCGGGCCGCGTCTGAGAACGCCGTCCCCCTCGAACGCCCGTTCAGCGCTGAGCTGCTGCTGGATTCGGCTGCGTCGCTGCGTCCGCATGGGCAAGAGGGCTCTCCGCTCACCGAGATCTTTCCGCTGCGCTCGGCGCCTCCCGTGCTGCCTCCGGATCAGTTGTCCCCCCCCGATCCGGAAGACTTGCCGCACGACCCGACGGGGGACTGACCCTGGGGCGCGACTTCCCCGTAGAATAGAGCAAAGGAGTTCGCGCCGATGTCTTTCCACTGCCACCCGGTTCGACGGGGCAGGCGACAGGCCTGTCCCGCCGCGGCCCCCATCATCGCGCTCGTCGGATTGGTGACCTTTGCGTCTCGCGCCGAGAGCCAGCCTCCGACCGCGCCCTCCGGAGAGCCCATTGCCCTTACATTCAAGCACCCCGCGGGCCGCGTGCAGCGCTTCCGGTCGAACACGAAGTTCAATCTCACCCTCGATCCCGGAGGGAGCGCCGGGGCGGCAGCCGTCATTCCCCCGGTAGCACTGACGGTGGACCTGGTGTCCGTGGAGAGGGTGACCGGTGTCCAGGGAACCACCGCAGCACTCTCCATCCGTCCGGAGTCGCTCGCCCTGACGGCCGAGGTTTTCGGGAACAAACTGGTGATGAGAAACGCCGGGGGCAAGGTCACCACCACCCTGAACGGGCAACCGGCGCCGCCCGGTCTCACCGGTCCGGGTGTCGCTGGGGCGTTGACCGATACGGCGCCCATGGTCCTGCAGCGTGACCGGCTCGGACTCGTCGCGCCGCAGGCCGGCGACAACGTCCCGCCGATGAGTCTGGCTTCGACCACCAGCAGCCCGGCGCTCTTGCTGCGCTTTCCGGAACAGCCTGTGCGCGTGGGGGAAACCTGGGAGGGAAGCATCCGATCGTCGGTGGCCGTCCCCGGCGTCCCGGGCGGCGCCGCTACCATCCCTGATGTGGAGGTCAAGGTCTCCCACACTCTCAAGGAACTGCAAACGCGCAGCGGACGCCGCTTCGCACTGATTGCAACCTCGGCAACCACCACCGTTGCCGAGGCCCGGACGGCGCAGGGAAACACCCTGCGGAACTTCAGCCAGGCATTGAACGGAGTGACCCGTTTTGATCTGCAAGCGGGGAAAGCGGTTGGCGGAACGTACAACGTGGTGTTTTCGGCGGAACTCCCTGCGGCCATGCCGCCCGGCGGCGCCCCGCCCGGTACCGGGCCGATCCCCCCTGCGGCCCCCGCGCCCGGCTCCCCGGGCGGAGCCGCCCCCGGAGCCGGAGGCGCAGCTCCGTTTCGCTACAAGATAGACGGCACTGCGGACATCACCGTCTCCGAAGCTCCTGCGGCGGCAACTCGGCCTGCGCCAGGAAAACGCACGCGGGGGAAGAGATAGAATCAGGGTTCTAAGGTTCTAGGGGTCAGCAGTGAACGGAGGCGGAACGGAAGCAGTGGCACCGGTACGCTGCGGAGCATCGGCATTCGGTCCGTGAGGCCCTGCGGCTGGAGAGGCTCCGCCGCCTCACCGCCGGGCAGTCGGTGGAGACCATCGCCACCCACCTGGGAGTCAGCCTCAAGTGTGTGCGCCGGTGGATGGGCCGCTAACGCGCCCACGGCTTGGCGGGCCTGCGCAACCTGCCCCGCTCGGGGCGCCCGTCACCCTCACCGCCGACCAGCTCTGGCCGCCGTTCGGGCCCTCCTGGCCCAGGGCGGGCGCACCTGGACCGCGGCGCAGCTTGTCGACTGGTTGGCCACGCAACATGACGTGCACCTCTCTGCCGCCCCACTCGCCGTCCGTCTGTGGGCTGCCGACTGCGCCCACCAGCGCGCCGTGTCTTCTCTGGCGCAGCGCCAGGACGCCTTACAGCGCCGAGCCGCGATCACCCGCGAGAAGCACGCCGCCAGAACCCCCCAGAACTTGCACGCCGACCCTTAAGGACTGCGCAAAACTGAGTCAGTCACTTTTCGCTTCGTGGCGCGACCGGATGGTGCAGTTCCAGTTCGCGTGGGATGGCAGTCACTTCGGAGGCGCGCCTCAACACAACCGGGCGCGGGAGGGAGGCACGTTGTCCGAACCGGTCAGGCGGAGTTAACGCCCCGCTCAGTCCACCCGGTGCTGCACCCCACCGACCCGGCGACACCCCGGCCCGAGCACTGTATCAGGGGCCCTTCCGCGGTTGTACCACCAGGTTTACCCATCGGCCATCATACCGCGACAATTGGAGAGATGCAGCCCGCACGTGCATGGGGAGGTCGAACTCGGCCCGGTGCGTCGGTTCGCCCGCGGGCCGTGCGCGCCGCGCCCTCCCGGAAGGCAAAAAACTGTTTGTCCGGCTCAGGGTTCGTCCCGCTCTCGTGCCGATATTCTGGGTGGGAAGGACACAAACGTTTGTTTGGGGGGGACATGCACGAAACGGCAGAAACGGCACCGGACACCTACGACCTGTTGGAACGATCGCGCGAGTTTCTGGCTGCGGCCTATCAGGCGCCGCTGACCCTGGAAGACGCGGCCCGGCACGCCTGCATGTCACCGTTCCACTTTCACCGGCTGTTCTCGCGGGCCTTCGGGGAGACGCCCCATGCCTATCTGACCCGCCTGCGGATGGAGCGGGCCCGGCAGTTGCTGCTCGGCACGGACCTTCCCGTCACGGAAATCTGCCTGGAGGTGGGCTACAGCAGCCTGGGCACGTTTTCACGGCGGTTCCACGAGCGGTTTGGGCGCCCACCCAGCGACTACCGGCAGCGCGCCCGGCGGTACTTCCCCGGGTTCCGCTCCCTGCCGGCCCGTTTCGTGCCCACCTGCTTCTTGCGAGCCTGGGGCACCCTGCCGGAAACAGAGCGCAAGATCGGAGAAGCAGCCGCCGGCACGCTCGTGTTACGCTCTGCGTGACGCCACACCGGGTAACAGAGACAAGGAGAGGATGATGATACAGAAGCTGTCGCACGCGATCATCTATGTGCTGGATCAGGACTCCGCGCACGATTTCTATGTGCACAAGCTGGGGATGGAGGTCCGCATGGACCATACGATGGAGGGGGGTTTCCGCTGGCTCACAGTCGGCCCCAAAGGGCAGCCGGATCTGGAAATCGTGTTGATGCCGCTCACCCCCAGCCCGATGATGAGCGAGGAACGGGTGGCCCAGATGCGGCAACTGGTCGCCGCAGGCGCCTTCGGCGCAGGGGTACTCAAGACCGACGACTGCCGCAAGGCATACGAAGAACTCTCGGCGCAGGGCGTGAAGTTCCTCCAGGAGCCCACCGAGCGGTTCTATGGCATCGAGGCGCTGCTCGTGGACGATTCGGGCAACTGGTTCAGCCTGACGCAGCCCCTGGGCTGAGTACCGGAAACGCAGCGGAGCAACACCGGACAGACGGGGCAGGCGGCGGACCTGCCCCTATGCGAGGATCCCCCGGACCACCTGTCCGGCGACATCCGTCAGACGGAAGTCTCGGCCCTGAAAGCGATAGGTGAAGCGGGTATGGTCAATGCCGAGGAGATGCAGCAGGGTGGCCTGGAAGTCATGGACATGCACCCCGTCCTTCGCCACGTTGTAGGCGAAATCGTCCGTCTCCCCGTAGGTGGTCCCGGGCCGAATGCCGCCCCCCGCCATCCAGAGCGAGAAGCAGCGCGGGTGGTGGTCCCGGCCCCAGTTCTTCCGATCCTCGATCGCGCCCTGGAGGAAGGTGGTGCGCCCAAACTCGCCGCCCCAGATGACGAGCGTGTCTTCCAGCATGCCGCGTTGCTTCAGGTCCTTGACCAGCGCCGCCGAGGGCTGATCGGTGTCCTCGCACTGGATCTGGAGCTGGGTAGTCAGATTTCGATGCTGATCCCAGCCGGCGTGCATGAGCTGTACGAAACGGACCCCACGCTCCGCTAGCCGTCGGGCCAGGAGGCAGTGGTAGGCGAACGAACCGGGTCGCTTCACATCAGGCCCATACATCTCCAGGATGTGCGACGGCTCCTTCGAAATGTCGGTGAGTTCCGGCACCGACGCCTGCATCCGGTAGGCCATCTCGTACTGCGCGATGCGGGTGCCGATCTCTGGATCGCCGTACTCGCGGAGTCGCAACTGGTTCAGCGCGGCCAGGTCGTCCAACAGGCCGCGGCGCACCTCGCGGCTCACCCCGTCGGGGTTGGAGAGGTACAACACGGGGTCGCCGCCGCCCCGGAATTTGACCCCCTGGTAGCGCGTCGGAAGGAAGCCGCTGCCCCAATAGTAGTCGTAGAAAATCTGCCCGCAAGAGGCCTCCTTGTCGCGCGAAGTCATCACTACGAACGACGGGAGTTCTTCGGTATCACTGCCGAGCCCGTACGAGAGCCAGGCGCCGAAGCTGGGGCGGCCGGGGATTTCGGCGCCCGTCAGGAAGAAGGTGATGGCCGGCGCGTGGTTGATCGCCTCGGTGTGCATCGAGCGCACGATGCAGAGGTCGTCGGCAATCGAAGCGGTGTGCGGGAGGAAGTTACAGAGCCAGGCGCCGCTGCGGCCGTGCTGCTGAAACTCCGTCACGTTGGGCAGCACCGGCTTCGCCTTCTGGCCCGCCGTCATGGTGCTCAGGCGCTGGCCCCCCTGGACCGACGGCGGAATCTCGACTCCCATCCACTCGCGGAGCTTCGGCTTGTAGTCGAACAGATCCACGTGGGTGGGAGCGCCGTTCTGGAACAGGTAAATGACGCGCTTCGCCTTCGCCGGGAAATGCGTGGCGCCGAGCGCAGGCTCCGGCCCTCCGGCAGGTCGGACGGGAGCGCCCCATGCTTCCTGCTGCTGCAGACTCCCGAGGGCGATACCTCCCAGACCCATGCCGCCGCGCGCGAATAGCGCGCGGCGGGTCAGTTCCCGTTTCACCTCCAGCATGCCGCCCTCCCTCGCGTTCCGCCGCCGCCGTTCCACCGGTGTAAGTATGCCCCGACGGCGGTCGGGAGTGTGGCGACGGAACGGCATGAGAACCGATCCGCCGGGACGGAACGCGCACACGGCGCGGGGAATCTTCATCAGGCCGTGCACCCCCCGATGCGGCCAAAGGCTCGCACACCGCCAGCCCGGAGGGGTTTCCCGAATGTAGCACCGTGGGTTCACCCCGGTGCGGCCCCCGGTGCGGCCCCCGGTGCAACCCCCGATGCGGCCAAAGGCTCGCACGCCGCCAGCCCGCAGGGGTTTCCTGAATGTAGCACCGTGGGTTCACCCCGGTGCGGCCCCCGGTGCAACCCCCGGTGCAACCCCCGATGCGGCTCCCGGTGCAACTCCCGATGCGGCTCCCGGTGCAACCCCCGGTGCGGCCCCCGGTGCGGCTCCCGGTGCACCCCCCGGTGCGGCTATAGGCTCGCACACCGGGCCGGCACACGCACGTGGCGCGGAGAATCTTCGGCAGGCCCCGTTCCGCCCCCTCGCCCTATCTGGACAGGGAGGGGGCCCGAGGACCACGGGCCGCAGCCGGCGTTTCGGCCCGGCGAATGAACTGCTCAGCCTCCGCCACATCGTCGGCGCAGCCCAGGATCAAGGGGACCCGCTGATGGAGATGGGTGGGCTGGATGTCGAGAATCCGCTCGCAGCCCGTGCTCGCGCGGCCTCCCGCCTGTTCGACCAGAAATGCCAGTGGCGCAGCCTCGTACAGGAGCCGCAGCTTGCCGTTCGGATTCTTGCTGTCGCCGGGGTACAGGAAGATGCCTCCCGCCAGCAGGTTCCGGTGGAAGTCCGCCACAAGGCTGCCGACGTAGCGGCTGGTGCAGGCTCCACCGTTCCGGATGGGACTCCGCAGCTCGTCCACAAAGTCCCGGATGCCGGGACTCCACCGGTCCCGGTTCGCCTCATTGGTGCTGTACATCCGGGCGCGAGGTGGGGTGCGGATGTTCGGGTGGGAGAGCACAAACTCACCGATGGTAGGATCCAGGGTAAAGCCAAACACGCCCGCCCCGGTGCTGTACACAAACATCGTACTGCTTCCGTACACCACGTAGCCCGCGGCCACCTGGGTCGCGCCGCGCTGCAGCAGGTCCGCCTCCGTGCCCGGGCCCTCCGGGGTGATCCGGCGATGGATGCTGAAAATGGTGCCCACACTCACGTTGTAGTCAATGTTGCTGGAGCCGTCGAGGGGGTCGAATGCAAGCGTGTACGGTCCGCGGGGCACGTCGTCCGGGATGGGGAGCAGGCCCTCCATCTCCTCGCTCGCCACCGCGCAGAGGTGACCGGTGGGAATCACCGTGCGGCAGAGCAGATCGTTCGCGAGCAGGTCCAGCTTCTGCTGCGTCTCGCCGTGCGTGTTCTGCGAGTCTGCTGTGCCGAGGATTGCGTTGAGGCCGGCGCGGCGCACCTCCCGGGTAATCACCTTAGCCGCTACGCCGATGGCGGTGAGAAGACTGGTAAAGTTTCCACGGGCGCCGAGGCGCCGATGTTCTGCGAGAAAGTGCTGCTCTAGAGTGGTAATGTGCATCATCCGTCGTACCTTCGATCGCGGGGAGGCGACACAGGACGTGTCCTCTCGTGCAGTATACCCCCGCACGCGTTTCATGTCTGTTCCCCGGTGAGGAAGTGTGAGTTTCTCCACGCAGTCCTGCGGATCACATCCAGGCAAACAGGAAATGAACGGCACGGTGTCGAACAAGCGTCCGGCGGGGTCGGACAATGGAGAACGGGATGAAGGCGCCGATCGGGATCGGGGTTCTGAGCTTTGCCCACGGGCACGTGGGCGTCTACTGCCGCGAGATGCACGGCTGGGACGACGTGCGGCTCGTTGCCACGTGGGATGACGACCCGGAACGGGGTGCGCGTCAGGCCGCCGCCTTCGGGATGCGCTACCATCCGCATCTGGAGAGTGTGCTGGATGACCCGGAAATCGAGGCGGTCATGGTGGCCGCCGAGACGAACAAGCACGCCGATCTGTGCGTCGCCGCCGCCCGGGCCGGCAAGCACATCCTGCTGCAAAAGCCGATGGCTCTGTCGCTCGAAGACTGCGACCGGATCATCACTGCGGTCGAGCAGGGCGGGAATACCCTCCAGATGGCGTTCCAGATGCGCTGTGATCCGACGAACCAGCGGATGAAACAGCTCCTGGATGACGGCGTTCTCGGCAAGATCGGCACCCTCCGGCGGCGGCACTGCTTGAGTCTGCTGTTCAATGAGACCTTCTTCGCAGGACCGACACGCTGGCATGTGGATCCGGTGGCGACCAAGGGGATGTTCATTTACGACGCGGTCCATGCCGCCGACTTCCTCTACTGGCTGCTCGGGGCCCCCGTCTCGGTGATGGCGGAGATTGACAACGTGCTGTCCAATGTCGCCCCGGACGACACGGGCATGGCGATTTACCGGTTTCCATCCGGCGCCTTCGGGCTGCTCTACAACTGCTCGGTGACGCTGGCTGCGGAGATCGCCACCGAGATTTACGGGGATCAGGGTACGCTGCATCACTACTACGGGGATGGGGTCTCCACACCCTTTGCCCCACCCGGCGCCGCACCGCTCAAGCTGTACCGGAGGGGACAGCCCCAGGTTTTCGAGGAGATTGCGCTGCCCATTCCCCGGTCGCATGGCGAGCGCATCGCCGCCGTCCCGCGGCCGTGGGTGGACCTGCTGCGCAACGACGGAACACCGGAATGCGACGCCCGCGCCGGCCGGGTCTCCACGGCGATGTGCCTGAGCGCCTACGAGAGCGCGGCAACCGGGCGCCGTGTGGCGATCCGGTAAGCCCCTACGGTCCGGGCCCCGCGCGTGAGCACGTGGCCTCCCGGGACGATCGTCTCGTACAGCACCACTCGCGGGGCTGATTGATCCGGCCCAACCGGGACTGCCCGGCCCCGCCACGAGCATCTGGATCCACATGCTCCCCTCACTCAAACGCGCGCTCTGCGCCCTGATTCCGGCACTGCTCTTCTGTGCTGTCACGGCAGCGCCGGCACGGGCCGATGCAATCGCCGTCTTCGGCAACAACGGGATTCTTCCGTTTCTCAACACCATCCCCGGCACCACCGCCACGCTGGTGTCTGACGCCGACATCCTGGCGCCCGGCTTCACCAGCACCTACCAGGCGTTCGTATATACCCGCAATGGGGCCGGTTTCGGCACCCCCGGCCTGTCGGCGGCGGCGGCAGGGGTGATCGGAAGCTACGTCGGCCCCACCGGAAATGTGGTGCTGTTCAACGGGGACTTCGCCGACGTGATCGCCTCGCAGGCCGCAGTGCAGCAGCTCTTCCGGAATGCAGCGACCTTCGCCACGAGCTCGGGACACGGCTTCATCGGCGAGTTCAACGGCGCCGCCGCCGCCCTGACGTCGAACGCGAACGGCATCGTGCCGTTGGGACTGGTCTCCGGATCGGCCGGTGCACTCACGAATGGTGCGGCTGCCGGCGATCTCACCCTGGATCCCGCCGGGGTCGGTCATCCGGTTACCGCCGGCGTTTTGTTTCCGGTGGCGGACCCTTCCAACATCGAATTCGGCGCCGCCGTGAACATTACGGATCCGAATCAGGTGCTGGCGCGCTACAACGCCGGCAATCCCGCAATCATCGCGCGTGCAGGATCTCCGGCGGCTACTCCCGAACCGGGCTCGCTGGCACTGTGCGGATCCTCCTTCGTGCTGCTGAGCCGGCTCCGGCGTCGCCGGCGCCCCGGACCGGCGAATGGGATCTGAGCCGGCTTGGCCGCAGCCGGCGGATCCCCCCTACCCGGGATGGACGTAGCCGACAGCGGGCATCCCGAAGCCCCGGCAAACCGGGCGCGTTCGAGACGCAGGCCGATTATGGTGCACTCCCCGCCAACGACACGGCCACTCGGCGCCAGGGGAGGGGGAGCCCCGGATCGGGTGAACTCGAGCCGCCGGGCGGGCGATACGGGGCCGCCGGTTGCTCTTCGCGCCGCCGGGGTTCCCCGGTTTCTTGCGGGAGCAGTTCCCGGCACAGGAGTTGCGTGGCCGCCTCCGGAGCCAGCGGCCGGGAAAACAGGAAACCCTGCGCGAAGTCGCACTGCAGCGTGTTGAGCCGATCCCGCTGATCGGCGGTCTCCACGCCTTCCGCCACGACCCGCAGCCCGAGCGTGCGGGCCAGCAGCACGATGACCCGCACCAGTTCGAGGTCCTTGGTCCGTTCGCACATCCGATGGATGAACGACCGGTCAATCTTCAGAGTGCTCACGGGGAACCGCTGCAAGTAGGAGAGCGAAGAGTGCCCAATGCCGAAGTCGTCCAGACTGAGGTTCACTCCCAGTGAGTGCAGATGCTCCAGAGTGTTGATGCTGCCTTCCGGATCCTGCATCACGGTGCTCTCGGTGATCTCCAGGCGCAGCCGGTTCGCCGCCAGTCCGTGGTCCTGCAGTGCGTCCTGCACGTGCTGAACCAGGTTTCGCAGCCCAAACTGGCGCGGCGAAATGTTCACCGACATCCACAACCGGTCGGCTTCCGGCAAGTCCCGTCCCCACTCCTGGAGTTGACGACACGCTTCGCGCAGCACCCAGTGCCCGATCGGCACGATCTGCCCGGTCTCTTCCGCCGCCTGGATGAACTCGCCGGGCAGAATCAATCCCCGGGTTGGATGCTGCCACCGGACCAGGGCTTCGAAGCCGGACACGTGCTGCGTGTCGACACGGACTACCGGCTGATAGTGGACGACCAGTTCGTTGCGCTCCACAGCTCGCCGCAGCTCGTTCTCCAGGCTGAGCAGGTCGAGCGCGCCGGTCTGGAGCGCCGGATCGAAGATCTGGTACCGGAGGCCATATTGCGACTTGCACCGGTACATGGCTGCATCGGCATCTCGCAGCACTTCTTCGGGTCGCTCGTAGGCGCATGGGCCGACCACCACCCCGATGCTGACGCTCGTCACGATGTCGTGGTTCTCGATCCGGATCGGCAGGGCAATCTCCTGATAAATCCGTTCCGCCAAAGACGTCGCGTCCTCGGCGCCGTTGATGTCCTCCAGAAGCACCGTGAACTCGTCGCCCCCGAGCCGCGCCACTGTATCGCACGAACGCAGGATCTGCCGGAGTCGATCGGCGAGCACGCAGAGCAACTGGTCTCCCACCGGATGTCCCAGGCTGTCATTGACCACTTTGAAGCGGTTTACATCCAGGAAAAGGACGGCGTAATGGTTGGGATGGTACCCCGGCCGGCGGGTCATTGCCCTTCCCAAACGATCCATGAACAGCGCCCGGTTGGGAAGACCGGTGAGGGTATCGTGAAAGGCGCTGTGAAGGAGTTGCTCCTCCGCCCGTTTGCGGGCCGTAATGTCGGATTGGGAGCCGGCCATGCGCTGGCGACGGCCCTCCAGATCACACACGGCGAGGCCGCGGATCAGCATCCAGCGATAGTCGCCATCCCGATGCAACACCCGGCACTCCCACTCAAAGTGGGGGGTACGGCCTTCCAGGTGGGCCGCGAGCGCCATCTGGAACGCCCGGAGGTCCGCCGGGTGAATCCGGCTGAGCCATTCCTCGGGTAGTTCTCCCACCTCGGCTTCGCGAAACCCGAGCATCTCCTTCCACCGAGACGAAAGGTAGAGTACGTTCTGCTGCAGATCCCAGTCCCACAGGCCATCGTTCGCGCCGGCGCAGGCGCGCGCATACCGCTCCTCGCTGAGGCGCAGCGACTCGAGCGTCCGGGCCCGCTCCAGCGCATAGCGGATACAGCGTTCGAGCATCGGCGCGGTGAACTGGCCCTTGACCAGATAGTCCGCGGCCCCGGCCCGCATGGCTTCCAGATCCATCCCTCCCTGATCCTGCCCGGTCATCAGGATCACCGGCCGGGTGCAGCCTTGGGCTGCGGCCTGCCGGAGCAGATCCAATCCGTTCTGCGCCCCCAGACGGTAGTCAAGAAAATACAGGTCGTGCTCTCCCCGCGCAATCGCCTGGAGGCCGGATTCGAATGTGTCACACCAATCGAGCTGCACGCAAACGCTCGTCATGTCCGACAGGGTGTCCTGAGCGAGGATGTAATCGTCCTCGTCATCCTCCACCATCAGAACACGAATCGTGCTGGCCGGGGTAACACTGCGGCTGCTCACCTCGGTGGCTCCCTCTCCTGTCCCAGGCCCGTCAGGCACCGGTTCGCTTCGGCAGTTCTACGATCTCGAACCAGTAGCGTCCGAGAAAGCGCATGACTTCTACCAGTCCGTCAAAGGACACCGGCTTCGTGATGTAGGAACTGGCCCCCAGGTTATAGGTGCGGTAGATGTCTTCTTCGGCCTTGGAAGTGGTCAGGATCACGACCGGAATCCCGCGCAGGCTTTCATCGCTCTTGATGGCCTTGAGTGCCTCTCGCCCATCCATGCGGGGCATATTCAGGTCGAGGAGGATCAGGCCCGGGGTCGGCGAGGTGGCCGGATCGGTGTACTTGCCGCGGCGGAACAGGTAGTCGAGCAGTTCCTCGCCATCCGCCACCCGGTGCAATCCATTGGCGAGCCGGTTCTCGCGCAGCGCGTCTTCAGCCAACTCACAGTCGTCGTCGTCGTCGTCGGCCAGTAAGATGTTGATCGGTCGGATCAGCGGATTCATGCGGGGTCTCCCTCCTGCGGCGGGTGCTTGGGCAGCGTGACAATGAAGGTGGCGCCCTGACCGGGGGCACTGCGCGCGGTGATGCATCCGCCGTGGCGTTCGGCGATCTTGCGGCAGACCGCGAGGCCTACACCGGAGCCCTCGTACTCGTTGCGCCCGTGCAGGCGCTGGAACACCGTGAAGATGCGATCCAGGTATTTCTCGTCGAACCCGATCCCGTTGTCCTGGACGTGGATGCGGTACCCGGTGCGGGATACGGATCCGTTCGCGACCGGCTTGAGGGAGAGATCGGACGCCTCTGGGGTGGGGCTGCCGTCCAGCGAGGTCGCTGGATCGGTGCCGCTGGATCCGTTCGCGGCGTGCCCATTGCTGTTGTGTCCGTTGGGGCTGTACACGTTCGCGACGTGCCCGTTGACGGGAATGTTCTCCTCCGGCGTGGCAAACACACGCACCACGGTATCAGCCCCCTCCCGCCGGAACTTCAGAGCGTTTCCAACGAGGTTCTGGATCAACTGCCGCATCTGGAGCGCGTCCGCATCCACCCGCGGCAGGTTCTCGACCTGCACCTTCGCCCCGCTCTGCTCGATACGCACTTCGAGATCACTCAGCACCTCCCGCGTAATCACGTTCAGATCCACCGG